>CABSKX010000040.1 GCA_902478365.1 uncultured Collinsella sp.
CGAGATTCGCCTTAGTCTCGTGGGCTCGGAGATGTGTATAAGAGACAGGCTTTATGTACACCCTGCCTTGGACCGTCCCCGGCCCCATCGGCACCATCATGGGCCTGGGCTTCCAGCCGCTCGCCTTTGTGATGCTCGCCCTTATCTTGGTCGTCGACTTCGCTCTGTACTATCCGTTCTTCCGTGCCTATGACGCCCAGAAGTGCGCCGAGGAGGCCGAGATCTCCCAGGAGGAGCTCGCCGCCAAGAACGCCGAGAAGGCCGCCAAGCTCAACGACGCCTTCCAGGGCAAGGCTGACGCCAAGAGCGTTGCCGCCGGTGCTGCTGCCGAGGCCGTGAAGTCCGACGTCGCTCCCGCCGCCACCGAGGCCACGGCCACCAGCGACCTCAACGGCAAGCGCGTGCTCGTGCTCTGCCAGGGTGGCGGTACTTCGGGCCTTCTCGCCAACGCGCTGGCCAAGGCTGCCAAAGAGCGCGGCATCAATCTTGAGACCGCTGCCGAGGCCTATGGCAACCACGTTGACATGCTCCCCGACTTTGACCTGGTCGTCCTGGCCCCGCAGGCCGCCAGCTACCTGGCCGACCTGCAGAAGGACTGCGAGCGCGTGGGCAACAAGTGCGTCGCCTGCCGCGGTAAGCAGTACATCGAGCTTTCCCAGAACGGCGATAAGTCTCTCGCCTTCGTAAGCGAGCAACTCTCGAAGTAAGTAACGCTCAGGGCCAGCCGACCATCCAAGACCGGCTGGCCCTTCGATTTAGACGATTGGATCATCATGTCCGTTAACCCTGCTAGCGTCACCAACCCGCCCGCGCAGTTTCCCGAGGACTTTGTCTTTGGCGGCGCTACCGCTGCCTACCAGGTAGAGGGCGAGACCCGCACCCACGGTAAAGGCAAAGTCGCCTGGGACGACTTCCTGGAGGCCCAGGGGCGCTTCTCCCCCGATCCCGCTTCGGACTTCTACAACCAGTACCCCGTCGATTTAGAGCTGTGCGAGGAGTTCGGCATCAACGGCATTCGCCTCTCCATCGCCTGGAGCCGCATCTTTCCCAACGGCACCGGTGAGATTAACCCCGAGGGCGTCCAGTTCTATCACGATCTCTTCGCCGAGTGCCATAAGCACCACGTTGAGCCGTTCGTCACGCTGCATCACTTTGACACGCCGCTGCCCCTCTTTGAGAAGGGCGATTTCCTCAACCGCGAGACCATCGACGCCTTTGTGGACTTTGCCACCTTCTGCTTTAAGGAGTACGCCGACCAGGTGACCTACTGGTTCACCTTTAACGAGATCTGGGCCGACGCCTCCAACACCTACATCGAGGGCACCTTCCCCGGTGGCGTCAAGGCGCATCTGGCCGAGGCTTTCCAGTGCGAGCACAACATGATGCTCGCCCACGCCAAGGCAGTACTGGCCTTCCACAACGGCGGTTTTAAGGGCAAGATCGGCGTCATTCAGTCGTTGGAGTTTAAGTATCCGCTCAACGAGAACGACCCCGCCGACATCAAAGCCGCCAACAACGAGCACGTGCTGCAGAACCAGTTTCTGCTCGACGCCACCTTCCGCGGCGACTATGCCCCCGACACCCTCGAGTGCGCCAACCGCCTGGCTGCCGTCTCGGGCGGCACCATCGAGATCCTGGACGAGGATCTGGAAATCATGCGCGAGGCCGCGCTCTACAACGACTACCTGGGCGTTAACAACTACCAGTGCCGTTTTTTGAAGGCTTACGATGGCGAGAACGACCTGCACCACAACGGTACGGGCGAGAAGGGCACCGGCCGCTGGCGCGTTAAGGGTATTGGCGAGCATGTGAACAAGCCTGGTATCCCCACCACCGACTGGGACTGGATCATCTATCCCGAGGGCCTGTTCGATCTGCTCGTCTACATTAAGCAGCGCTACCCCAACTACAAGCAGATCTTCATCACCGAGAACGGCATGGGCTACAAGGACCCCTACAAGGACGGTTTTGTGGACGACCAGCCGCGCATCGACTACATCGAGCAGCACCTGCGCTGGTTGCTCAAGGCCATGGAGGTGGGTGTCAACGTGGGCGGCTACTTCCTGTGGAGCCTGCAGGATCAGTTCTCCTGGACCAATGGCTACAACAAGCGTTACGGCTTCTTCTACGTTGACTTTGAAACCCAGAAGCGCACGCCCAAGGCAAGCGCATACTGGTATAAGCACGTGGCGCAGACCCGTCGTCTGGACTAGCGGCTTGCGACGAGCGGTTGGCGGAGTTGCACCGCCCACATAACCTGTCCCCATTTCTCAGCCGGGGGCGGCACGTCACACGGCGAGCCGCCCCCGACCTTTTTGTTCAGGTCGGAAGCCGTTCGTCTCAATCTGTAACATCTAGCTGAGTTTTTTGGTCCTAGCTGTTACAGATTGAGACGAACAGGATTGCTCTTTCCGAAGAATCTAAATCTGTAACACGTAGCCCGCTTTTGACCGTCTACCTGTTACAAATCGAGACAAACGGAGTAGGACCTAACCCCGTATGTCCCTAACAGTCGAGCGTTCGACCAGCGTACTCGGCACATGAATCGCCTCGATAGACGAGCTCTCTCCAATCGCCGCCTCAAACGCAAGCTTACCGACACCGCGCAAATCAAATCGCAGCGTCGTCAGCCGATTGTGAGGAACAAGTCCCTCGAGTGCGTCGTCGATACCAACCACGCTCACGTCGTCGGGCACGGACAGGCCCGCGTTCTCGAGCGCGGCGATAACGCCCAGCGCCATCTGGTCATTTGCCGCAAGCACGGCAGTCGGCGCCTGCGACCCGCCGGCAAGCACCTCGGCCGCAATCCGCTCGCCCATGGCGTACCCACTGTCCGCACTCCAATCGCCACGCAGCATCGGAGCGGCATCGACATGAGCACGACCCAGCGTATCGCGCCAACCGGCCTCACGAAAACGCGAGGAAATCGAGTTTTCCGGACCCGCCACAAACCGCATATTCGAGTGACCATGTTCCAGCAGATAATTGGTCAACAACTCGCACGAACCATACTGGTCGGAGTCGATCGTCGTGCAGCGTGGATGCGCATACATGGACAGGATGACCGTTCGCACTCCCGGCTGGGGAACAAACTCCTCAAAATCGGGAGCCATGCGGTTCATGTTGAGAATCATGCCGTCGACGGGTCGCTCGACCATGCGGCGCGAGGCATCGGCAAGTGCATAGGGCTTGTCGCCGCCCATCTCGATCATAGTGACGGCAAAATCGTGCTCGCGCGCCGCTTGCATGATACCCTCGAGCGTCGCCAGGTTACCGACACGTGTGATGTTGTACATGCACAGGCCAATAGAACGATATGACCCGCCGCGCAACGCCGCTCCAGCAAAATTGGGACGAAAGCCCAGCTCTTCCATGGCGGCCAGCACACGCTTGCGCGTCTTTTCCGTCACGTTGGGCATACCGTTGACCACGCGAGACACAGTCTGGCGGCTCACGCCAGCGAGCGCCGCAACCTCTGCCGCGCTCGCCGAACGACCATTCCTTGTCTGCTGATCCATGCCTTCCACGCTAACCTGCTTCCCAACTATTCCCCGCGCCCATGGCGCATCGTACATACATTGATAACGTGCTCATGATACCCGAGCCATATACCACAACATGAAAACTTCTGTCAATCAAAACCGCTTACCGAACAGATACAACCGTTCGCGGCTGTTTGAAGTTGTTTTGTTTCTATACATCCCAGCCGGATGTTAACGTGCTCATTGTCAAATGTTCACGTGCTCATTTTGGTTCTAATCATTTTAAGATAGTGTTTATCGGGCTTTTTCACCGCTGAACGCTAACCAGGGAGCCTCCTGAGCGCAAACGCACAATATCGAACAGCGAGACGAGAGGGTGTATGCATATGTCTTTGCTAAACCGCGTACAGCAGCTGCCGAAGGGCTTTGTTTGGGGCGCCGCAACCGCCGCGTACCAAACGGAAGGTTCCACGAAGGTGGCAGGCAAGGGTAAGACCATGTGGGACGATTACCTTGTCGCCCAGGGTCGCTTTTTGCCCGACCCGGCCAGTGATTTCTACAACCGCTACGAGGAGGATATCCGCCTTTCTGCCGAGCATGGACTCAACGCCATTCGTGTGTCCATCGCCTGGACCCGCATCTTCCCCAACGGCGACGATGCCGAACCCCTCGCCGAGGGCGTTAAGCACTACCACGAGCTGTTCGCCTGCTGCAAAAAGTATGGCGTCGAGCCCTATGTGTCCCTGCATCACTTTGACTCCCCCGCCGCCCTGTTCAACCAGGGCGACTGGCTCAACCGCAAGACCGTCGACGCCTATGTGCGCTATGCCGAGTTCTGCTTCCGCGAGTTCCGCGAGGTCAAGAATTGGTTCACCATCAACGAGCTCATCAGCCTCTCGCACTCCCAATACATCCAAGGCAACTTCCCGCCCAACCATCACTTTGATGTGACGAGCGGCATCCAGAGCCAGCACAACGAGCTCGTTGCCCACGCCCGCGCCGTCAACCTGTATAAGGATCTTGACGAGACCGAGCACCTGGGCGGACGCATTGGCATGGTCAACGTCCTGACGCCGGCATATCCTGCCACCGACTCACCCGCCGACCAGCACGCCGCCGACCTGTACAACGCCTTCTACACCGACTTCATCATGGACGGCGCCTTCCTGGGTCACTACTCCGCGCGCACCCTCTCACTCATCAACGAGATTCTGCGTGCCAACAACGCCACACTTACGGTTGAGGACAGCGACATGGAGGAGCTCGCCAAGGCGGCGCCCCGCAACGATATGTTCGGCCTCAACTACTATCAGTCGGCGTTTATCGCCGCCTACGATGGCGAGTCAACCAACAGCTTTAACGGCACCGGAGACAAGGGCACCTCGTGCTTTAAGTTTAAGGGCGTCGGGCAGCAGGTCGATATGCCGGGTATCCCCACCACCGACTGGGATTGGCTCATCTACCCGCAAGGCCTCTACGACACGCTCAAGCGCATCAGCGCCACCTATCCCAACCTCCCCGTCATCTATATCACCGAAAACGGCCTGGGCCACAAGGACCCCGAGCCCGACGCAAACGGCATCGTCGCCGATCCCGAGCGCATCGACTTTGTCGACCAGCACATGGAGAAGGTGCTCCAGGCGCGCGCCGAGGGCGTCGACGTCCAGGGCTACTTTATCTGGAGCCTGCAGGACCAGTTCTCGTGGGCCAATGGCTATAACAAGCGCTACGGCCTGTTCTACATCGACTTCGACACGCAAAAACGCTACATCAAGCAGTCGGCACTCTGGTACAAGGAGCTCGCCGACACTATGGCGGACGCGCAGTAGCGCATCGCCTCGCTTTCCCCCGAGAAGGGAGCGGCCCTATGCGATACAAACCCAGCCGCTCCCCTCTCTCCCCCTGGGACCGACCCCGCCTGCACCCGGGCTTTTAGCAAGCGGGAGACCATATAGGTTTTCAACGTCCATGCCATTAAGATTTCATGCAAAGAGGAGCGTGAACTATGGAATCGATCGTTAAGTTCTTGGAGAAAGGTCAGCCGTACTTCGACAAGGTCTCTAAGAACATCTACCTTCAGGCCATTAAAGACGGCTTTTTGGCAGCAATGCCCATCATCCTGTCTTCTTCTGTCTTCCTGCTTATTTCGACCCTGCCGGGCGTTGTCGCCACGGTCGGCGGCTTTACGCTGCCCGACTGGTGGAACGTCGACATCGTGAACTTCTGCAACAAGGTTTACAACTTCACGATGGGCGTCGTGGGCATCATGGTCGCCGGCACCACCGCAAGCGCGCTGACCGGCTCCAAGAACCGCCGCATGCCTGCCGGCAAGGCCATCAACGCCACGAGCACCATGGTCGCCGCCATGTGCGCTATGCTCATCTTGGCCGTTACCCAGACGAGTGCCAAGATCGACGGCGCCGATGTCTCGGTGTTCTTTACCGACAACATGGGCACCAAGGGCCTGCTGAGCTCCTTTGTCGCCGCATTTGCCACGGTCAACATCTATGCCTTCTGCATTAAGCGAGACATCACCATCAAGCTGCCCAAAGAAGTCCCCGGCGCCATCGCCCAGAACTTCCGCGACATCTTCGCCTTCAGCTTCTCCATCCTGTTTGTCGCCGTCATCGACGTTATCTGCCGCACCTGCTTGGCCGTCCCGTTTGCCAACGTCATCTCCACGCTGGTGAGCCCGCTGTTCGCCGCTGCCGATTCCTACGCCGGCCTCGCCCTCATCTGGTTCATGATCCCGCTGTTCTGGTTCATGGGCATCCACGGCCCCTCGGTCGTTAAGCCTGCCCTCAACGCCGCGCTGTTTGGCAACATCACCACCAACCTCGCCACGCTGCAGGCCGGCGGTCACCCCGCCCTCGCCCTGACCGAAAACTTCGGTAACTACATCGGCGAACTCGGCGGCACCGGCGCCACGTTCATTGTCCCAATCATCTTCCTGCTCTTTATGCGCTCCAAGCAGCTCAAGGCCGTCGGCAAAGCCTCTGTCGTGCCCGTGATGTTCGCCGTCAACGAGCCGCTGCTGTTCGCCGCGCCCATCATCCTCAACCCGTACTTCCTGATCCCGTTCCTGTTTGCCCCCGTGGCCAACGTCCTCATTGGTAAGTTCTTCATCGACTTTTTGGGCATGAACGGCTTTATCTATGCCATGCCGTGGGCACTCCCCGGACCGATCGGCACCTTCATCGACACCAACTTCCAGCCGATCTCTCTGGTCCTAGTTGTCGTCCTGCTGGTCGTTGACTTCTTGATCTACTACCCGTTCTGCAAGGCCTACGACAACGTCCTGTGCAAGCAGGAGGCCGAGACCCTGGCCGAAGAAGAGGCCGAGGAGACCAAGGCCGTCAAGACCGCTGCCGCCCCCGCCGTTGAGGCTCCTGTTGTCGAGACCGCTTCTGCCACTGAGGCCTCCGCAGCTCCGTCCGCCCTTAAGGGCAAGGATCTGAGGGTTCTGGTTCTGTGCGCTGGCGCCGGCACCTCTGCACTGCTCGCCAACGCGCTTAAGGAAGGCGCCGACGAGCTGGGCATCGACATTACCGCCAACGCCGGTGCCTACGGCAGCCACTACGCCATCATGGACCAGTACAACGTCATCGTCCTGGCTCCGCAGGTTCGCACCTATTACAACGAGATGAAGGCCGACACCGACCGCCTGGGCATCACGCTGCTGTCGCCCAAGGGCAAACAGTACATCGACCTCACTAAGGATCCCAAGGGTGCCGTCGCCTGGATCGAGGAAAACCTCGAGGCATAAGACGCTGACACCACCTGCCGCTTGCAGACAATAAATGGCCCGTGCATCGATGTGTGATGCGCGGGCCATTTTGTTTAGACCGCACCCGTCCTCCTGTTCATCTCAATCTGTAACATCTAGCCGAGTTTTTCGGTCCTAGCTGTTACAGATCGAGATGAACGCACAGGCCAAGCCGAAAATCTCAATCTGTAACATGTAGACCACTTTTGACCGTCTAGTTGTTACAGATCGAGACAAACGGAATAAGCCGGGCCAAAAATCTCGATCTGTAACATCTAGCCGAGTTTTTGGGTCCTAGCTGTTACAGATTGAGACAAACGGAATAGGCCGAGCACGTCTACGCCCGCAGGCCCTTTACGCTGGAACGCTCGACCAACACGCCCGAGACAAGTGTACGGCTTCTGGAGCTCGGGGCTTCCAGACCTGCGACGACCTCGTTAAGCGCACGGACGCCCAGCTCGCGGTGGCGAAACTTCACCGACGTCAGAATCGAGTTGGGAATCGTCTTGTAGAGCTCATCGTCGAAGCCGATCACGGACACGTCGTCGGGCACACTGAGCCCTTTGTCACGTAAAGCCATCATCACGCCGTTTGCCATGCAGTCGTTAGCCGCGAGGACCGCCGTGCAATCGGGTTTATCGGCAAGCACAAGGCCCGCAGCATAGCCACTATCCGCATTCCAATCGCCTTGCAGAGGCTCGGGCGGCTCAATGCCACGCGCCTCGAGTGCCGCACGCCAACCTTTCATACGGCACTGGCTCGACAGCGACTCTTTCTTACCAGAGACGAAGTACACATTCTTGTGTCCGCGATTCAAGAAGTACTCGCATGCCATGCGCGCGCCGCCCTCTTGGTCGTCACTAACGGTGGAGCAGGTAGGATGTTCCATCGACGTGATAATCACCGTCTTGAGGTCTTTCGGCGCCTCAAAGGTATCAAAGTCATCGACCATCTGGCGCAGGTTGAAAATCATGCCATCGACGGGAAGCTGCGACATCCTACGTGCCGCTTCGGCAAGGGTCATCTTCTCCCCCGCCCGCTTTTTAATCATCGTGAGCGCAAAGCCTCGCTCTGCGGCGGCATCGGCGATACCGTCAATCATGTCCACGTTGCCGCCCGACAAGTGGAACAGCACCACGCCGATGCACCCGTAACGGCCCAACTTGAGTGAACGCGCGGCAAAGTTCGCCCGGAACCCAAGCGCTTCCATGGCAGCATGGACCCTATCGCGTGTCGACTCTCGCACGCTATCGGGCTCATTGATCACACGCGACACCGTCTTGAGAGAAACACCCGCGGCAATCGCCACATCGTTCATTGAGACATTTTTCTTGTCCATCGTTGCCACTACTTCTCCAGTCGGTTTTGCATCGCTTGTTTTTTGCGTTCTAGCATACACTACCTGCCCGACTAACAAATCAACCGTTTACCGGACAATATCGACCGCTCACCCGTAAATCCTTGTTGCTCTTCCAAAAATGTCTTACGTTGTCATTAACGAAATGACAACGTTGTCATTTCGCAATGCCTTCCTTAAGCAGGAAGGTTTCCGGGCAGTCCTGACCATCCATCGACGACCAGTTCCATCCACATGCATCGCGCATCAAGTAGCAAAGGAGCTCTATGGACGCCATCGTAAAGATGCTCGAAAAGCATCAACCGTTCTTTGAGAAGATCTCGAGGAACATCTACCTCCAGGCCATCAAGGACGGATTCCTTGGGTGCATGCCCATTGTCCTCACCTCTTCGATCTTCCTGTTGATCGCCACCCTTCCTGGCGTAGTCGGCATCACGCTGCCCCAGCCGCTCATCGACTGGTGCAACAAGCTGTACAACTTCACCATGGGCGTCATGGGCATCATGGTTGCCGGCACCACCGCCAAGAACTTCACGGCTTCCATGAACCGTCGCATGCCCGCCGGCAAAGTGCTCAACGACGGTTCCACCATGGTGGCCGCCCAGTGCAGCATGCTGCTGCTCGCAGTCACACAGTTCACCACCAAGTTCAACGGCTCCGAGCTTTCGGTCTTCGACTGCACCAGCATGGGCACACGCGGTCTGTTCTCGGCCTATATCGCCGCGTTCATCACCGTATGAGTCTACAAATTCTGCGTCTCGCGCGATCTGACCATTAAGCTGCCCAAGGAGGTTCCGGGCGCCATCGCTCAGAACTTCCGCGACATCATCCCCTTCGGTGGCGCTGTCATCATCTGCGGCATCATCGATGTCGTCGTGCGCAACCTCATGGGCGTTCCGTTCTCCGAGCTGCTCATCAAGCTGCTCTCCCCGCTCTTCACTGCGGCAGAAACCTATCCTGGCCTTATCCTTATTCAGGCAGCCACCGCGTTCTTCTGGTTCATCGGCGTCCACGGCCCCTCGATCGTCCAGCCGGGCATCGACCCCATCCGTCTTGCCAACCAGGCCGAGAACCTGCAGGTTCTGCTGGCCGGTGGCCACCCCGCCCACTCCCTCACCTTTAACATGTCGCTCGTGGGTGAGTTCGGCGGCACCGGCGCCACGTTCATCGTGCCGCTTCTGCTGATTCTCTTTATGAAGTCCAAGCAGCTCAAAGCCGTCGGTAAGGCCTCGATTGTTCCTGTTGCCTTTGCTGTCAACGAGCCGCTGCTCTTTGGCGCGCCGATGATCCTTAACCCCTACATGCTCATCCCCTTTGTTGCCGCCGGCTGCGTCAACGTAAGCGTTGCCAAGTTCTTTATCGACAACGTGGGCATGAACGGCTTCTCCTTCGTGGTGCCTTGGGCTACCCCAGCCCCCATCGGCATCTTCATCACCACGAACTTCCAGCTTATCGCCCTGGTGTTTGTCGCAATCATCATCTTGCTGGACGCCATCATCTACCTGCCGTTCTTGAAGGCATACGATAAGCTGCTCTGCGACCAGGAGGCCGAGCGCGCCGCCGAGCTGGGTCTCGAGTCCGATGGTGCTGCCGCCATCGCCGCCAGCACCTCTGCTCCCGCTGTCGAGCAGACCACCGCTTCCGTCGAGCCGACCGCCGCTGCCGCCGACAGCAAGCCTGTCGCCGATCAGCCCGAGCCCGCCGCCGACGCATCCGCTAAGAAGGATGTCGACGGTCTGAAGGTCCTCGTCCTGTGCGCCGGCGCCGGCACCTCTGCCATGCTTGCCAACGCCATCAAGGAAGGTGCTGCGCAGACCGGAGAGAACATCGCTTCCTCCGCAGGCGCCTATGGCCAGCACACTGCCATCATGGATCAGTACGACGTTATCGTGCTTGCCCCGCAGGTTCGTAGCTACTACAACGACATGAAGGCCGACACCGATCGCCTGGGCATTAAGCTGCTCGCTCCCCGCGGTAAGGAATATATCGACCTTACCCGCGATCCCGCCGGCGCCATTAAGTGGCTCCGCGAGAACCTCGACTAGGTTCCTCCCTCTGTTGGTGCCCGGATCCCCAGTTCGGGCACCTCTCCCTATTCGAATCCCACAGAAAGGATGACTCATGACCAACCCCATGCAGTTCCCCGACGGCTTTGTGTTTGGCGGCGCCACCGCCGCTTACCAGGTTGAGGGCGAGACCCGCACGCACGGCAAGGGCAAAGTGCCCTGGGACGATTTCCTGGCAGCTCAGGGTCGCTTCTCCCCCGATCCCGCAAGCGATTTCTACAACAAGTACCCGGTCGATATCGACCTGTGCCAGCGCTTCGGCATCAACGGTATCCGCGTCTCCATCGCTTGGAGCCGCATCTTCCCCAACGGCACTGGCGAGATCAACCACGAGGGTGTCGCCTTCTATCATGAGCTTTTCGCCACCTGCAACAAAGCCGGCGTTATCCCCTATGTCACGCTCGATCACTTTGATACGCCCGAGGCCTTTTACCAGGACGGCGGCGAGGGCTTCCTGACGCGCACGACGATCGACGCCTTTGTCGAGTACGCCAAGTTCTGCTTTGCCGAGTTCACCGAGGTCAAGCACTGGTTCACGTTTAACGAGATTCCCGCAACCGCCGAGGGCAGCTTTATCGTCGGCAACTGGCCGCACGGCGAGAAGTATCGCCTGGACAAGGCCTTCCAGCTCATGCACAACATGATGGTGGCCCACGCCAAGGCTGTCGTCGCCTTCCATGAGGGCGGCTTTGAGGGTGAGATCGGCATTGTCCAGAACCTGGAGCCCAAGTATCCCCTCGATCCCAACAACGCCGCCGACTGCGAGGCAGCTCGCATGGCCGACGTCATCAACAACCGCTGGGTACTCGACGCCACCTTCCGCGGCCACTATGCAGCCGACACCATGGAGGCTGCGACCAAGCTGGCCCATATCGCCGGCGGCGAGCTCGACGTCCGCGACGAGGACATCGCCGCGCTGACCGCCGCGCTCCCCTACAACGATTGCCTGGGCGTCAACACCTACAAGTGCCAGTTCCTGCGTGCCGCCGAGGGCGAAAACGACATCAACCACAATGGCACCGGCGACAAGGGCTCCTCGCGCTGGTTCCTCAAGGGCGTGGGCGAGTCATGCGTGCGCGAAGGCGTACCCACCACCGATTGGGACTGGATTATCTATCCCGAGGGTCTCTACGACCTGCTGCTCCGCATTAAGAACGATTACCCCAACTACAAGAAGATCTACATCACCGAGAACGGCATGGGCTATAAGGACGACTTCGAGGACGGCTTTATCGACGACGCCCCTCGCATCGACTACATGCGTCAGCATCTCGCATGGATTCTCAAGGCAATCGACGGCGGCGTGAACGTCGACGGTTACTTCGTGTGGTCGCTGCAGGACCAGTTCTCCTGGACCAACGGCTATAACAAGCGCTACGGCCTGTTCTACATCGACTTCGAGACCCAGGCTCGTTATCCCAAGGCGAGCGCGTACTGGTACAAGAACGTCGCGGAGACCGGCCTGCTCATGGCCTAGTTTCCGCCGCATACCCCCTGTCGGCCGCATACGAATCCCTCCACGGGTTCGCATGCGGCCTTTTTGTTTTGGCTCGGACCTGAGCGGGCCGTTTGTCTCAATCTGTAACATCTAGCAGGGATTTTCGGCCCTAGCTGTTACAGATCAAGACAAACAGAACGCCCGAGCAGAAATATCTCAATCTGTAACACATAGCCCACTTTCGACCGTCTACCTGTTACAGATCGAGACAATAAGATAGTCAAATCCGAACTTTCCAAGCAGTTATGAACCATGGTTTCCAGTTTTCGGTATCACGAACATACTTTCGGTATCATTTAATGATATTATGATATCGAAAGTATGTTCGTGATACCGAAAGGAGCCGCATGCGCCAGTTCGATTACACCACAGTCCCAGCGGAACTCGAAGCAACTCCAATCACCAACCTCCTCCTCTCGATACGCGAGCATAAAGGCCGTCAGCTTGCTCTGAGTCAAGTCAAACCCGAGCTTCTATCGTCCCTAATGGAGGAGGCTAAGATCCAAAGCACCCGATCCTCCAACGGACTTGAAGGAATTGTTACCACCCAAAAAAGACTCAAAGCGATCATGGCGTATTCCGCTAAGCCAAGCTCCCGCGCAGAGGAAGAAATCGCTGGATACCGAGATGTGCTGTCGCTTATTCACGAGCAACACGATTCCATTCCCGTAACGCCATCGGTCATTCTGCAGTTGCATCGTGACCTCATGGCGCACACGGCAATCTCGTATGGAGGCCATTGGAAAGATGGCGATAACGAAATCGTCTCCATTGACGATCAAGGTAATCGATTTGTGCGCTTTAGGCCCCCTTCGGCTCTAGCAACCCCGGGACTTATTAAAGAAGCCTGCCAGTCCCTCAACGATGCTTTATCTCGCCAAGTTTGCGATCCCCTCCTTATATCGCTCCGCTTTATCTTCGATTTTGTTAGCATTCATCCCTTCAACGATGGCAATGGCAGGATGAGTCGGCTCCTTACAACGCTGCTGCTCGAAAAGACTGGATACGACGTTGCGCGTTACATCAGCATCGAGCGACTTATTGAAGACAACAAGGCGCTCTACTACAACGCCCTCGCTGCAAGCTCCATTGGATGGAATGAAAATCAAAACACCGAAGCACCCTTTATCCGTTTCATGCTCGGAACAACCCTGGCCGCCTACCGACAGCTCGAGCAGCGTACCTTAATTGAATCAAGCACTCGTCCCATGTCGAAGCAAGCGCGCATCGCCGTTCTATTTCAACAGAGACCCGGTGTCATTAAGAAATCCGACATCCGATCCAACTGCCCCGATATCAGCGAGGTAACCGTTAAACGAACCCTCGGTCAGCTTGTTAGTTGCAGCGCAATCGAAAAAACAGGAGCGGGTCGTTCGACGGGCTACATACTCAAAGACGTCCATGCTCTAGAACTATTCTTGCAATCCACATTACCCGATAGCGAGGCCGCAATAACAAAAGAGGCTCCAAAGGATAAGCTCCTTGAACGTGTAAACCACGCCGAGGATGAAAGCAGAGAGGGGCTCTATGAAGACTACGATTCATTCTCAAGGGACATAAAGACGAAATACGGAGTCTAGTCATATCCCAGAATAGCCTCATCCTTGTTGCCCAAAGTTATTTACGCGTCATTGTAAAGCGGTACCCCCGCGCCGGCAGGGGGCAGATGTATCGCTTGCAGCGTTAGCTAGCAGATGACCTGCGTATGTTCCTCGATGGCGGCACGATCTTCGGCGCCGATGCCCGGCTCGCACACCACGGCGTCCAAACTGTCCAGGCGGCAGAAGGTATAGAAG
Source organism: uncultured Collinsella sp. (assembly GCA_902478365.1). Taxonomy (GTDB): domain Bacteria; phylum Actinomycetota; class Coriobacteriia; order Coriobacteriales; family Coriobacteriaceae; genus Collinsella. Next base: position 13,966 of record CABSKX010000040.1, read on the forward strand.
TCGCGCTTGCCGATCTTGCTGGAGTCGGCGATCAAGTAGCGTGAATCGGCCTTGCTAAAGGCGAGCTGCTGGATGCGGCCCTCGTCCATGTTGGACGTAGATACGTCGCCATCCAGAATGCCGTTGGCACCGATAAATGCCGCGTCGATGCCCAGCGCGCGCAGGGTATCCTCGGCCGTTGGTCCCACAAAAGCGGCGGTGCGGCGACGGTACATACCGCCCACGAGGCACAGCTCGCAGTCTTCGCGCGCCTCGAGCAGGCTAAACACCGAAAGCGAATTAGTCACAATGCGCAGGCGAAACGCCGGCAGCATCGAGGCCATCTGCTCCACCGTAGTACCCGTGCCCAAAAAGATGGTCGAGCCTTCCTCGATAAGCTCCACAGAACGGCGCGCAATCTGCAACTTTTCCTCGGCATGCTTCGTGCGCTTTTCGCTGTGCGAATACTCATGGCGCAACATAGCGTGCGGGCGACTCTGTGCACTACGGGCTCCACCGTGCACGCGCTCGATCTCGCCTAGGCTCGCGAGCTCCTCAAGATCGCGACGAATCGTCATGTCCGAGACGCCCAGTGCATCCGAAATCTCCTTGACCGAGACCGTGCCCTGCTCTTCGAGCAGCTGACGAACCCTGTCCTGTCGCTCTGCCTTAATCACGATGAATCCTCGCCGTTCTTTGCGCGCATATCATTCAAACAGTAACGAACAAATTGTATCAGACCCGCGCGCGTCAAAAATGAATGCCCGCACAGCTCCAATCATCACTTTTTTGAGAAAAATACCCCCTGCTTTAGTGGGGTGTAGTGATAATCTCGCCTGTTCGCGCTACAGTTTGTCGGGAATACCTCGATGTTAGGAACCAAATGATCACTTCCGAGCTTTTCGGCACCGCGCCGTGCGGTACCCCCGTTCATCGTTACACCCTCAACGGGCCCGAGATCTGCGTTCGCATTATGGACTATGGCGCCACCGTGCTGGGTATCGATGTGCCCGACATTCCCGGCAACGTGCGCGATGTGGTGCTGGGCTTCGATAAGCTCGAGGATTACTTTGACAACCCCGCCTGCTTTGGCGCGACCATCGGCCCCGTGGCAAACCGCACCGCGGGCGCCACGATCACTATCGACGGTACGGACTGGCATATGCCCGCCAACGAGGGCGCCAACAACCTGCACAGCGATCTTGAGCACGGTCTGCATAAACGCGTGTGGGACGTTGAGCTCGACGAGGTCCACAACGCCGTGCGCATGACCACCCCGCTTGAGGATGGCGAACTGGGCCTTCCCGGCAACCGCACCTTTACGGCCGTGTTTACCGTTACACGCACCGGCGTCTTTCGCATCGAGTATGGCTGCGAGAGCGACCGCGCCACCTACGTGTCCATGACCAACCACACATACTTTAACCTTGCCGGCCATAACGCCGGCATGGACTGCGAGCACTTCTTTGTTGCCAACGCTGCCCACTACCTGCCCATCAACGAGCAGAATATCCCCACCGGCGAGATCGCTCCGGTCGAGGGAACACCGTTTGACTTTCGCGAGCTGCGCCCCGTCGCTCCCGGCATGGAGGCCGACGACCCGCAGATTAAGCAGGCCCGTGGCTACGATCACTGCCTGTGCATCGATGGCTATCAGTACGGCCGTAATCTGCGCCGTGCGATGCACGTCGAGGAGATGTGGACCGGTCGCGAGCTGGACTACTACACCACCGCCCCGGGCGTGCAGCTCTACACCGGCAACTGGCTGGGCGACGAGCACGCCAAGGACGATGCTAACTATGGCTGGGGTGCCGGCTTTGCTCTCGAGGCCGAGATGTACCCCGACACGCCGCACCAGCCGTTGTTCCCGCAGGGCATTGTGGGCCCGGGTCACCCCTACAGCAATGTGATCGAATACCACTTTATGAGGCACTAAGCCCACAACGCGACATATCGCACAGCAACGCCCGCCGGCACCACCGCCGACGGGCGTTTTGCTACCTAGTCATTGGGGACGTTCTTAAATGACTAGTCGTTGGGGACAGTCTTTAACGTTTGGCGAGAAGGGCTGTCCCCACCTGCCGGCACTTGGGGACGTTCCTAAAAGGCCGGCACATAAGGAACGTCCCCAAGTGCCAAGGGTGTCCCGTTTGACTAGTCATTTAAGAACGTCCCCAATGACTAGTTGGATGGGGTCGGGATTGGAGCTGGGGAGGTAGCGAATTTCTAGTTCTATGCCGAGCTTTTGCAGCTCTTTGAGGGAGGCGACATCTGCGCCGTCTACGGCGACTGCGGGCGTTATGGGGTGCTTGCCCTCCCCTGCCTGCATATGGCCAATGCTGATCTTGGTGATCGGCACACCACCCTTAACCAGTGCGAGCGCATCCGTGGGCGACGCCACCATGATAAGAATCCATTGGCGCGGCGTTGCGGTATAAATGATGTCGACAGTCCTTTGCACCGAGAAAAACCGCGTCCAAACGCCTTCTGGCGCCGCCACCCTCATGGGTGCCCATTGGCGCGAATCCGCCGCGATCTCATCGTTGACGATCAGGACAAGGTTGGAACCAGTCGCCTCATTCCACAGCTCAACGTCTTGCCCGTAAATAAACCGGTCATCGATGCGTGTGAGAAGAATCTTGGGTTGAGCCATCGCCACCCCATTCTGTTTGAGACCCGTAAGAGCAAGACATCACGTCTCCAATATTAGTGCATTTAAAGTGAGAAAAGCCGTCAGAACACTTGCGCGGATTTGCGATGTCCCGTATCATAGACAGCCGTTGACGCCTCAGTTGCGTCATCACATGGCCGCCAGCGTAGCTCAGTTGGTAGAGCACCGCTCTCGTAAAGCGGGGGTCACCGGTTCGAGCCCGGTCGCTGGCTCCATTGCACAAGATAGCCGCCTTCGGGCGGCTTTTTTGTTGCCGATTTCGAGCGCGCATCCGCCAATCCAAGCACAACGCCGTCGGCAACTCCCCTACTCAACAACAAGCCCCGCCAACCGCAATCCCCAAGGGGACCGCGATCAGCGGGGCTCAAACGCGCTCCCCAAGGGGAATCACGCTAGTTCACGAGCAGTTCGTTACTCCTCCCAGTAAGCATCTGCAAGCAGCTTAAAGCAAATCTTCTTGACCGGCTGCGCGCCATCGCCCGGGAACTCGAGCGTAGGCATATGAGGCTCGCCGGCAACGAACAGTGCAAACTTGTCGTCAGCAAGATCGCCGGCGATCGAAGCGTCGGAATCGACCAGATCGTAGTCGTCCTTCTCGTCAAACTCCTGGACCAGCGTTAGGCTGCCCGTGGCAACCTTAAAGGCCTCGCGACCCTCGACATCGATCTGCAGGTCGTGATAGCGCTGATGCGTCTCATAGTGAGCCTCGGCCTCAGGACGCGTCGTGGGAGCCATGACGTTCGCATAGACCTTGTCGCCCAGAATCGGATGGCTGCCGACCTCGAGCTCCGCCGGATCGTTCTCCTCGAGCCAGTCGATCAGCACGTCGAGGCCCTTGAGCATTCCGCGGTACTCCTCGATATCACCCAGTGCACCGTAAATCATCTAAATCCCCTCTCGGATCGTTTCCTTGGCGGCTACTCGGCAAACGCATTACCAAAGCTGTTGCCGCCCACATACGTCTCAACCAGGGTAAGGTCGGGACTGAACACGACAAAGTCGGAGTCGTGCCCCGGCATAATGCTACTGCACTTGTCGTCGACATGAGCTAGCAAGCGATGCCGGGGCCGCAGCACAAGCTCCTACAGCTCGGTCACGACAACGCCGTTGTAGACCTCGTCCCAACGATCCATGACCAAGTGGCCAGTCATAGGATCCATGGCATTGAGCTTGCCGCAGGTGTTGGCGGTACGCAGCACCGTCTCGTCGTCCGCGCCAGCAGCAATGGCATGCGCGAAGCCAGCGATAGTGGAGTCACCAGAGCCCGTGGCGTTAACGGCAGGGATATCGGGCGTCTTTGCGCGGAACGCACGGCCATTGTGGAAGCCAACGGAGCCGGCAGCGCCCATGGACACGACGACCCAGGGGATATCGGAGAAGCGGGCATCAGAGGCGAGCGCGGCGCGGAGCTCGTCCACATCGTCGGTGGTAAAGCTCGTACCCAAAAGGCCGTTGATCTCGGTCAGGTTAGGCTTGACCAGCTCGGGCTTAATTTCGGACTTAAGGGCGGCCTCGAGCGAAGCACCCGAGGTATCGAGCAGCACCTTGGCGCCGGCGTTCTCGGCAATGCCCGTGATCTTGGCATAGTAGTCTGCCTCGACACCGCGGGGCAACGAACCCGAGATGGTGACGACGTCGGCCTTGCTCGCAAGCTCGGCGAACTTTGCGGTAAAGGCATCGAGCTCCTCGGGGGCAATCGTCGGGCCGCTCTCGAGCAGCTCGGTCTGGTTGCCGGCGTGGAGGATGTTGAGGCAAATGCGAGTCTCGCCCTTGATGGGCACAAAGTCGTTGTTAATACCGTTGGCGTCCATGAGCTCAGCCATGTAGGCGCCCATGTGGCCGCCGAGCAGACCGGTTGCCACAACGTCGTCGCCCAGCTGACCCAGCACACGGGCCACGTTGAGGCCCTTGCCGCCGGCGGTCTTTTCGGGCGTCACACGGTTGACGTCGTCGATGACGAGCTCATCGAGCTGATAGCGCGTATCGACAGACGGGTTCATCGTAACGGTGAGGATCATTTTTAGCTCCTTATCTCGCAGGCTCCTTGTGCCTCGCGATACGAGTCGACAAAACGGAATTACAGAATCTCAATCGTGAACGAGCGAACGACGGTCTCCTTGGGCTTGGCGATAAGGCAGCCGCGCTTGTGCTCAAGCACGTCGTCCTCATCGGAGCAGGTCGAAAGGCCGCCCCAGGGTTCAACTGCCACAAAATCGCCCTCGGGCTTGCTCCACACAATGAGATATGGGAAGCCCTCAAAGCTCAGGCGGACGCCCTTGTCCTCGCCCTTTTTGGAAAGCGTGACCTGACGGCTCTCGAGCACGTCAAAGATGGTCTCCGCAAAATCGAAGAGCTCATGCGACAAAGGCAGCGTCTTTCCCACCATGGGGTTCTTGGAGCGCCTGTCCACATCGATCAATCCGGTCGAGGGAACGGCGGTGCAAAGCTCCGCAGCCTCGTCTTTCTCAAAACGCAACTCGTAGTCCGTATAGGACTCACCCTCGTCGAGCGGACACCTAAAGCCGGGGTGTCCACCGATAAAGAAAGGCATGTCCTCGGTGCCCTCGTTGGTAACCTCATAGGAGACGCGCACGGCGGCGTCCTCGAGCGTATAGCGGGCGACAAGCTTAAACGGATACGGATAATCGCTCAGCAGCGCGGCGTTATCCTCCGAAGCCAGGCACATCGCCAGCTCGTTCTCGCTCTGGCTCAGCAGCTTCCACTCCTGTTTGCGCGCAAACCCATGGCGGGCGAGCTTCACATGATGTCCGGCAAACGTCATGGCGCTGTTATCGCGCAAACCTCCGCAAATCGGGAAGCAAATCGGTGCCTGGCCGGACCACACGGCGGGATCGCCCTGCCACAAGTACTCGCGACCTCCAGCCTCAATCGAGGTAAACGAACCACCGGCCGTGGAGACCTTGATAGAAATCGAATCGTTGGAGAGAGCGTATTCCATTGTCCATCCTTTCGAACAACTGCTTTTTGCTCGCAAGAACCCGTCTCGGCCCTGACCAAAGGACAAACCCGCACGTTCATCGATGCGTCCGGTTTCCCAGCCATGCAACGGGGTACCATACAGACATTGATGCAATTACAGCTGAAAGGCCTTCTTATGCGAACCATCATCCTTTATGCCTCACACCACCACGGCAATACGAAAAAGCTCGTGGACGCCATCGTCGAGGCGCACCCCGAGATCGATACCCTCGACGTGAAGTCACTCGGTAAAAACGAGTACCCCGACCTGCACGAATACCATCTGATCGGTGTCGCCACGGGCATCTATTACTCCGAGATCGACAAGGACATGGCACGCGTGCTCACGAACGTGCTGCAGCCGCAGGACAAGGTGTTTGGCCTTATGACCTACGGTGGCAAAAACAAGTGGTACGGCAAGGATATCGATGGCATCTGCCGCATGAGGCAGGCCATCTTTATGGGCGTCTACGGCTGTCCCGGCTTTGATACGTGGGGGCCGTTCAAACTCACCGGCGGCGTCCAGAAGGGACACCCGACCGCTGAGGAAATTAAGGGCGCCGTCGACTTCTTCGACAAGATCGAAGACGAGTATGGCGACATCATCGTCGAAGAGTACGCCAAGCGCGAGAAGCGTCTAGCATACGAAAAGGAGCATCCCGCGGGGGGTCTTGTGGCCGGCGTCAAGCGCACGGCAAAGAAGATCGTTAACAA
>CABSKX010000041.1 GCA_902478365.1 uncultured Collinsella sp.
CATCTTGAACACCTTTCGCTCTTAACTAGGTGTCCAATTCATCATACCCACTCCACTGTCTCCCATTTCTCATGTCCAAGTTTTGGGACGCGTTTCACAATGTCGAGTGGGACTCCTGGACAGTCGGATCACGTGGTGGCCCCCTTTGAGAGGGTCACGAGCATCACGGTCCCGTTCTCGGAACTTGTTTCGACCTCTACCGTGCCACCGTGAAGCGCTGCAATCTCCCAAACGAGCGCTAGTCCGAGTCCTGCGCCGCCGTATGCCCTGCTGCGGGATTTGTCTAGACGAAAGAACGGCTGGAAGATGCTCTCTCGGTACTGTTTGGGTATTCCCGGGCCCTCATCTTTGACTCGCAGGAGCACGCGGTTGTCACTGTCGCTGATGGAGACGTTGACAGTCGAGTTGGGGCGGCTGTAACGGATGGCGTTTTCGACCAGGTTAAACACCAGCCGATAGAGGAGCGTGTCGCTCCCGATTACTAAAGCGTTCCCAGCACAATTGAGGGCTATGCCCTTATTTTCGGCAAGTGGTGCAAGGTCGGTGAGGACCTCTTCGGACAAGGGACCAAGTTCCACATCGTCCTCGCAAGGAACACTGCGGAGCTCACTCATCTCGAGCAATACCTTGGCCATTCGAGACATGCGCTCGGTTTGTTCTTGTAGCAAGCCGAGCAGCTCGGCCGTTTCGGGTTGCAAACCGGAGTGCTCGGAGATGAATAGTTCAATCTGTGCTTGCATAAGGGCGAGCGGGGTGCGCAGCTCGTGTGCGGCGTTGCCGGTAAACTGACGCTGTGCAGAGAACCCTTCGCCAAGACGGGCGATCATGTCGTTGAAAGAGGCGCTGCATCGTTGTAGCTCGATGGGCACATCTTCACTGAGCCTGATTTCGCTTAGGTTGTCAGGCTGCACACGCTCGACCTGGGCCGCAAAAGCCCGTAGCGGTTTGAGTGCACGGCCGCTCACAAAGTATGCCAGCGCGCCGCCAAGGAGTGTTACTCCAGCCGTGATGTACCAGGCTGTCGTGCCAAAAGACTCCTGTGCGTCGTTTACGACGATCGTGACCTCGTCATCGGGGGTCGCTTTCGTTGGGTCGAACGCCTGGGGCGAATTTTCGCCGGTTGCGTTAAAGGCCGAGATGTTACTGCCGATGGCATCCATGTAGCGCATGCCCGTATAGCCGACCAGGCAGTTCGTCAGCACGCATGCCGCACACGTGAGCAGTGCCGTCGTAATCGTTATGCGCCATTGCAGCGAAAGCCTTTTCATTCGCTATCCTCCATAACGTAGCCCTCTCCAATCCGATTGCGAATCGGGTCGTATCCCAAAGCGCTGCGTAGCTTTTTGCGGAGTGACGAGATGTGAACGCGGGTCGCGTTGCTAAAGCTGTTCACGCTGCTATCCCAAACGTGCTCTATAAGCTCCTCTTGGCTTACCGGTCGCCCCTGATTAAGCATCAGGTATTCCAAGATTCCCGTTTCCTTGCGCGTAAGAGATAGGGCCTCGCTGTCTACGGAAGCGATGCGCGCCTTGGTGTCAAAGCGGAGCTTTCCACAGGTTAATACTATGTCGCTTTGTGCAAAGCGCCTGAGGGTAAGGCTGCGGATCCTTGCCGCAAGCTCGTCAAGATGAAACGGCTTGGTAAGGTAATCGTTGGCGCCGGCATCGAGTCCGGCGACCTTGTCGGCGACCTCGCCGCGTGCGGACAGAATCAGCACCTTGGTCTCGCAGTCGGTTTTCCTAAGTTCCCTGAGCACGGTCATGCCATCGATACGGGGAAGGTTGAGGTCGAGCACCACGAGGTCAAAGACTTCGACGCCCAGCAGGTCGAGCGCCTCCCGTCCATCGTGACAGCAGTCGACGCTGTACGCCAAGTTTCGCAAGCTGCGCGCGATTGCATCGCACAGTGCTCGCTCGTCTTCGACGATCAAAATACGCATAACAGTCTCCTTGCACATTCCAAATCGCGCTTAACACGGATTTTATAGTCGATATGGTCCAATGGTCGCGTAACGAAAGGAGTGGTCGAGTTGTTCAAAGCGGTAAAACCCATGGTACAGGTCGCTTTGTTGATCGTCGGAATTGCCATGGTGTGCTTTGGTGTTATGCGTGGCGAGGCGGATGCCGTGCTGGCCAAAGCGATTAGGCTGTGCTTGGAGTGTATCGGAATTGGATAAAAGAGAAAACACTGCGTCGCATGTTTTGGCCCGATTTCGCGGATTCGTTCAGGCGGCGGCGACGCTGGTCACCAACATTCACCTGCCAAACTTTGCCAAAGGAAGCATCTATCAGGGCGCGGGAAAAACAGTCTGCGTACCTGGACTTAATTGCTATTCGTGCCCCGCGGCATCGGGTGCGTGCCCCATCGGGTCGTTCCAGTCGGTGGTAGGTTCATCCAAGTTCAACTTTTCTTACTATGTTACCGGTACGCTCATTTTGCTCGGCGTGCTGCTGGGACGCTTTGTATGCGGCTTTCTGTGCCCGTTTGGCTGGCTGCAGGAGCTGCTTCATAAGATTCCCGGAAAAAAGTTCTCCACGAAAAAGCTTAAGCCGCTCACGTACATCAAGTACGTCGTGCTGCTGTTTGCCGTGGCGCTGCTGCCCGTCTTGATGGTTAACGACGTGGGCATGGGCGACCCATTCTTTTGCAAGTACATCTGTCCGCAGGGTGTGCTCGAGGGCGCCATTCCGCTGGCCATCGCCAATGCCGGCATTCGATCTGCGTTGGGACATCTCTTTACTTGGAAACTTGCCGTTCTCATTGCCGTGGTAGTGCTGAGCGTTTTGTTCTACCGCCCCTTCTGCAAATGGATTTGCCCACTCGGCGCATTCTATGCGCTCATGAATAGGGTGTCCTTGTTGGGGATTCAGGTTGACGCGTGCAAATGTGTCTCGTGCGGCAAGTGCTCAAAGGTTTGTCAGATGGACGTTGATGTGGTCCGCGCGCCCAATCATGCCGAATGTATCCGGTGCGGAAAGTGCATCGGGGCCTGTCCCGTCGATGCCATCAGCTATCGCTATGGCCTGGATGTGTCGGCGGAAAAGCTTCCCTTGACCGCTGATAAAAAGTAAACAAGCTTCGACAAAACGGAGGAATGACTATGAAGCTTTCTAAGATTGCGGCCCTGTTTATGGTGCCGGTATTGGCCTTGTGCCTTGTGGCATGTTCGGCGCCCGGTGGCAATGCGAGCGAATCTGCGAGCTCCGATCCTAAGATCGCAGAACTCACTGCGCAGAAGCCGGCCAATGCCGACGAGGCCGCCGAGCTGTATGCGAAGCTCATGCAGAAGGAGAACGAGATCTTTTCGAGTGATAACGCGCTGTGGGAAAAGGTATTCAATGCGGCAAATAAAGACTCGACAATGATTGAGGACGGCAGCAATTACGGCGATTTCTTGCTCAAGACCATCGACGGCGCCAAGGATGAGTTTACGGCGGATGAGCTTAAGACGCTCAAGGCCGGTGCGCAGCAGATCAAGGAAATCGAGGACAAGCTCGAGAGCTTGGAGAAGGAGTTCCCCGGCTGTGGAAGCACGCCGAGCGCAGGCGAGAGCGTCGATGCTTCGACCGCTGGCATGACGGCTGGTGCCAATGCTTCGAGCGAGGCGACGAAGTTCCCCAGCTTTACGGGCAAGGACCTGGACGGCAACGACGTGAGCAGCGACGAGCTGTTCTCTAAGAACAAGGTTACCGTCATGAACTTCTGGTTCACCACTTGCAAGCCGTGCGTGGGTGAGTTGGGCGATCTTGAGAAACTGAATCAGGAGCTTGCCGAGAAGGGCGGCCAGGTCGTGGGCGTCAATTCCTTTACGCTCGATGGCAACAAGGGCGAGATTGCAGATGCCAAGGACGTGCTGAGCAAGAAGGGCGTGACATATAAGAACATCTGGTTCAAGTCGGATAGCGAGGCCGGTAAGTTTACGTCAAATTTGTTCTCGTTCCCGACGACGTATGTCATCGATCAGAATGGCAACATCGTAGGGGATCCAATCGTGGGAGCCATCAGCTCCGCCGAGCAGCGCGCAGCACTCAACAAACTTATCGACCAGGCGATTGCGAATAGCGAGCAGTAGAAAACGCGTAAAGCATAGCGAGGATCGTGTGTCGCTGTGCGAAGTAGTTCGCTCCCTTTCAAGATAAACTCCACCATATAGAGGTCCCGCTCGGGACCTCTTCTTTTAGGCACCGTCCCGTTCGTTTTTTGGCGCGGTTCGTTACATTCCTCACTGGCGCCGGCAAAAAATGGGGATAGAGTAGGACAAACGCGTCGAATACGAACGGCGGGGGAGAGCGGGCGAATGTGCCTGCGCAGGAGAGGTTGCCGTCCATGCTGGAGCTCAAAGGTATTTGCAAAAGGTACGTTACGCAGTCGTTTACGCAGGTGGCGCTCGACAGCGTGAGCCTGTCTTTTCGCGATAACGAGTTCGTGGCCATTCTGGGTCCCTCGGGTTCGGGCAAAACCACGATGCTCAACGTTATCGGCGGACTCGACCACTTTGATTCTGGCGACCTGCTGATTGACGGCATCTCGACCAAGGACTTCCGCGACCGCGATTGGGATGCCTACCGCAACAACCGCATCGGCTTTGTGTTCCAAAGCTATAACCTCATTCCGCATCAGACCATTTTGGAAAACGTGGAGCTGGCGCTCACGCTCACGGGCGTGGGGCATGCCGAGCGCCGCCAGCGTGCGCGCGAGGCGTTGGAGAAAGTCGGCTTGGGCGAGCACGTTAACAAGCGCCCGAGCCAGCTTTCGGGCGGGCAGATGCAGCGCGTGGCCATCGCCCGCGCCCTGATAAATGATCCTGAGATCGTTCTTGCCGACGAGCCGACCGGCGCTTTGGATTCAACGACATCCGTACAGGTCATGGACCTGCTCAAGGACGTGGCGCGCGACCGCCTGGTCATCATGGTCACGCACAATCCCGAGCTGGCGTACCAATATGCCACGCGCATCGTCAATCTGGCGGACGGCAAGATCACCGACGATTCCGATCCCTTCGATGCTGCCAAGGCCGCGCGCCGCGAGGCCAAGCCTACGCGCAAAACCTCGATGAGCTTTGTGACGGCGCTGGGGCTTTCTGCCCGAAACCTCATGACCAAGAAGGGCCGCACGGCCATGACTGCCTTTGCGGGCTCGATTGGCATTATCGGTATCGCGGCGATCCTGGCGCTCTCCAATGGCGTAAACGGCTACATCAAAAAGGTCGAGGAGGATACGCTCTCGAGCTACCCGCTCACCATTTCCAAGCAGGATTACGACCTGTCGTCCATGATGGGCGGACAGGGGGCTGCGGATGATGACTCGCCTGAAAACGTGGATTCGTCCGACGACAGTGCCGGCGACAAGGCTCAGGGAAACGATAAGATTCCCGTGGTCACGGCCGTAAAGGATATGTTTGCAAGTGTTAAGTCCAACGACATGACGAGCTTTAAGGCATGGCTCGATGCCGGTGGCGACGGCATCGATAAAGAAGTCAACGCCATTCAGTACGGCTACGGTGTATCGCCGGTTGTCTATCGTGCCGGCAAGGGCGACGAGAAGCCCGTCCGGCTTGTTCCCAACGCTATGACCGAGGCCATGAGCGGAGGCGCGAGCTCGGCGGCAACGGTGAGCATGGAATCCATGGGAACCTCGGTCTTTAACGAGATGATTGACGACCAGAGCCTGCTCGACAGCCAGTACGATGTCGTCGCCGGTCATTGGCCCACGTCTGCCAACGAAGCCGTGATGGTGCTCTCGAGTCGTGGCACGGTGGGCGACTACACGCTCTACAGCATCGGCGCGCTGGATATCAATGAGCTCAACGATCTGGTAAACAGCGCTATGACGGCTGACGGTGGGGTCGAAACGCCCGAGACCGGCACCGAATTTACCTACGACGATGCGCTGTCCACGACGTTTAAGGTGCTGTCGCCGGCCGATGCGTATCGCAAAAACGAAGAGACCGGCATATGGACCGATATGTCTGGCGACACCGACTTTATGGCCGCCAAGGTTGCCGACGGTATCGACGTGCACATTGTGGGCGTGGTGCGACCCAACGAGACCGCCAACGCGAGCGCGTTGTCCCCGGGCATTGCCTACACGCATGCGCTGACTCGCCAGCTTATGGAGCGCGCCGCAAATTCGCAGATTGTGCAGGAGCAGCTTGCCCACCCCGAGACGGATGTCTTTACGGGCAAAACCTTCGACGAACTGCAAGGCGAGGCCAAGCAGGGCGTTGATCTGGGCAGCATGTTCAGTGTGGACGAGGCGGCGCTCAAGAGCGCGTTCTCGTTCGATACCTCCGCGCTCTCGGGTGTTGCCGGCGGTATGGACCTGTCGGGTCTTGACTTGTCCGGGCTGGACATTGACCTTTCGGGCGTTGGCAAGGACATCGACTTCAGCGACATCATGGCAAAAGCGCCAACCCCAGATTTCTCGGGTATCTTTGACGGTCTGGAACTCACGCCCGAGCAAATGCAGCAGGTGGGAACACTAGCCAACCAGCTGTTTGAGGGCTTTTTGCAGTCTGATCAGTTTAAGGCGCTGTCGCCCGATAATCTTAAGGACGCGTCAAAGCTCGCCGCCGCATTCTCGACGTATCTTGAGAATGATGCCACGGCCCAGCAAATCCTTGCCCAGCTAAAAGCGCTCGGCGGCGATGCCCTGGCCGAGCGCCTGCAGCAGGTGATGACCGACTATGTGCAAAAGCAGCTGGCTCCGTATCTGCAGCGGGCTATGGATCAGATGATGAAGACAATTAGCGAGCAGATAGCGTCGACGGTATCGTCCCAGCTCAAGGCGGGCGCAGCGGGGCTTATGGACCAGATGGCGACGCAGATGTCTTCGAGTTTTGCCAACTTGGCGAGCGCCATGCACGTGGATGCGAGCGCCTTTGCTCGTGCCATCCATTTCAACATGGACGCCGAGGATCTGAGTTCGCTCATGATGAGTTATGCCAAGGCATCGCAGCTTACCTATGACAACAACCTGACCACACTGGGTTATGCGGACGAGGCGGACCCCATCTCGGTCAAGATTTTCCCGCGTGACTTTGAGGCCAAGGAGCGCGTACTCGACCATATCGATGCGTACAACAAGCAGGTCAAAGCCGCCGGCCACGACGAGCAGGCAATCTCGTACACCGACTACATGGGCATCATCATGGGCTCGGTGACTGATATCGTGAATACCATCAGCTTGGTGCTCATCGCATTCGTGAGTATCAGCCTGGTGGTGAGCTCCATCATGATCGGCATCATCACGTACATCAGCGTGCTGGAGCGCAAAAAGGAGATTGGCATCCTGCGCGCGATTGGCGCGTCGAAGCGTAACGTGGCAAACGTGTTCAACGCCGAGACCTTTATCGAGGGCCTCATTGCCGGCGTCTTTGCCATTGTCGTCGTGGTGCTCGTGAGTTTCCCGGTCAATGCCTGGGCACTTGCGGTCAAACAGGTTCCCAACCTGATGAGCCTGCCCGTGCAGGATGCGCTGGTACTCATTGCAATTTCGGTGCTGCTAACGGTCGTTGCCGGCCTGCTGCCTGCCCGCAGCGCATCCAAGAAGGACCCCGTCGAAGCCCTGCGCTCCGAATAATGCGACAAAGGGACAGTCCCTTTGTCACATTGAGACCCTTGCGAAAACGGGGTCTAATTACCGTTCGGCAGGTTAAGAACTCCCTCTCCCCGCTTAATGCTTGACGAAGAGTCCTCTGGTTTATATACCTATCGGTAGGCATATAGGATGTATTGCCGATAGAAATGGAGCAACCATGACTCTCACCACACCAGCCAAAAAAGATTGTCTCCGTGAAAGCGGCGCATTTGCTTGGGTCGTCGTTATTGCGCTCGGCTTAATGTCCGCCGGAACAACTGGCACATATAGCATTATTGCCGGCTCATTCGTTGCTCCAGTATGTGAAGATCTGGGCTTTGACTACACTTCTTTTTCTTTCTATTTCACCGCGATTCTTCTTGGCCTTGCGCTTGGGCTTCCGCTTTTGAGTCGCTTCATTCCAAAAGTAATCGGCAAACCATGGCATATTTGCATTGAACTCGTCCTTATTGCCGCCGGCGCCGCAATGGCGTTCTACACCGAGGTCTGGATGTTCACCGTCTCCGCCGCAGTGATCGGCATCTGCTTTTCGTTTACAACGAGCGTCTGCATGTCCGATGTCATTGACCAATGGTTCAGCAAATCGTCCGGTCTCGCCATCGGCCTCGCTTGGGGCGTTAATTCTCTCTGCACGCTGTTATTGAGTCCTGTCATTACGCTGGTCATCGAGCAGCAAGGCTGGCGTACGGGATACATCGTGCTTGCGGCCGTTTCTGCAGCTATGATTTTGCCTGCAAGCGCATTTATCATTCGCCTTAACCCCTCTGATCGCAATATGCTTCCGTACGGAGAGACCGCCTCCGAAACCCATGAGAGCTGCAGCGCCGATGAGCGGGAAGATGTCCTTTCGGGCATGGCACTCCGCGATGCCGCGAAAACGCCGTCTTTTATTCTCTGTGTCCTCTTGCTTTGCGTGGCGCAGCTCACCTGCTGCATGAACCAGCTGTTTCCAACCTATGCAAGCGAGGTCGGTTTCAATCCTATCGTAGGAAGCTTAATGGTCTCGGCAGCTTCACTCTCCGATATCTTCCTAAATCCCTTCGTGGGCAAAACATGCGACAAGCTTGGCGCTATTAAAGCAACGGTCGCATGGACAGGTGTCAGCATTCTTTCATTCCTGCTTCTTATCATTGGCGGAAGCAATGAGACCGTTTCCATCATTGCAGCTGGTGTAAACGATGTCATGTTCGCCATCGTTGGAACCGCAATGCCGATGCTTCTCCTCTCGCTCTTTGGATCACGCGATTTTGGAAGGATCTATTCGATCGTTTGCTCAGCGGGCTATGTCGTCGGTGCTTTTGGAATGCCGGTCATGATGAAGGTTTACGGCATGGCAGGGTCATTCCAGGGAGTATTTATCTTCTGCATTGCCTGCAACCTTATGATTGCTGCGTTTGCTATCGTTTCCGGCTTTCTCAATAAGGCTGCTGAAAAGTAATAAGCGCCGATTGCACCGGCATAGATTGCCACGCAACAGGGGTCGACTCCAAGCCAGATTGGAGTCGACCCCTGTTTTCGTTTTAAAGGTTGCCCGCAGGCACCATGGGCGCCAACATGCGCTTCAGCTTGGCTGGTCTATTTGAACATAAGCTCGACTATTCCCGCCCAAACCGCTTTTTCATCAATATCCTCACCTTGAGCGACCGTATTGCTTGCTCCCTCCAGAACGGTATAAAGAATTTGTACGTAGAGCATTACGTCGGCGCTATCGGAAAACGCGCCAATCTCTACACCATGAAGAAGGATGTCTTTAAGCGCATCCATGGTTCGTTTGGTCGCCGTCGCTTGACGTTCCTGAACTGCAGGAATTCGATTTGCTTGAACGCTAACCTCGGCCAGCACGCGCCGGCGCTTTTCATCGCTTCGATAGCCACCTATAACTGAATTGCCGAGCTCGATAAGCGCGGCCTTGAACCCGTCCCTATCGACTATTAGCGAGTAGTCGCGCTGATAGTCAATGGTCGGAAACATGCTGTCCAAGAGCGTAGTGAAAATCTCCTCTTTTGAGGGAAAGTAGTAGTACACCGACGGCTTGGATATACCGACAAAGTCGCAAATCTTTCCGATAGACGCTTTGTCATAACCGACTTCTGCCACAAGATCGTACATTGCGTCCAATATTTTTTTTCTTGTGCTCACGCTGCATTTCTCCATTGCAAATCACTTCCGCACTACCAACATTATTAAGGATGGCAACGGAACATCAATTCGTGTCCAAACATGACCACTATATACGGCGAACGGTATGTATCAGTAGGCGAGCGGCAATTATTCAAAATTATCTACCGAACGGTAGGTATAGTAGTACTATAGCAGGTGAAACCCCGCTATTGTCGCGGCCGGACAGCATCGCGGGAAACCCGACGGAAGGACCAACCATGTACGAGAACTATCGTATGCCGGGCGAGTTCGAGAAGCGCTCCAACGTCTATGTGACATGGCTTCCCGATTACATCCGTGCAGAGGGCTACGATAACCGCCAGCCCTGCGCTGACGTGATCAAGGCTCTGCTCGAGTATGGCGACGTTACGGTCAACCTCAATTGCGGCACCCCCGGCTCCTATGAGGAGGCTTGCTCGCGCCTGAAGGAGGAGGGGGTTGATCTCGATCGCATCGAGATCACGCAGTTCGAAGACTCCAACTTCTATGTCCGCGACAACGGTCCCAGCATCATGGTCGACGACAAGGGCCATTCTTATATGGTCAACCCCGCTTGGACCTATTACGGCGTGTGGGACAAGAACTCCCCGGAGTGCCAGTCCGCACGTAAGGCAGCCGTTCACATGGCGGTTGCGCTCGGTTGCTTCGATATCGTCAATTCCGAAATGGTTTCGGAGGGCGGCGACCGCGAGTTTGACGGTCACGGCACTCTGATCGCAATCGAGGACACGGAATGCCGCAAGCGTAATCCCGAGTTCACGAAAGAGGAAGTAGAGGCCGAGTATAAGCGCATCTACAACCTCAACAAGGTTATCTGGCTTCCGCAGCCTATGCTCGAGGACGACGACTATCGACTGGGCATCCTCGACGAGAAGGAAGACGGAACTCCCGTCTTTGGCATGAGCTTTGCAGCTCACATTGATGAGATGTGTCGCTTTATCACTCCGAACAAGATTCTTCTTGCCGAGGTGTCCGATGAAGAGGCAGCCTCGAGCAAGGCTGGAGCAGAGTCTCGTCGCCGCATTGAGGCAGCCTACGAGATCCTGAGCAACGAAACGGACTGGGAGGGCAAGCCCTTCGAGATCGTTCGTATGCCCACCGCCGAGCCTATTGAAGTCGTTATCGCCCCTGGCGATGAAGATTACGAGCTCTATAAGGGCTTCATCGACGAAATGGGCGGCAAGTTTATGGATGGCACCCCCTGGCCCGAGGGCCCCGTCCACTTCTACGCCGCAGCGAGCTACTGCAACTTCCTGATTTGCAACGGCGTCGTTCTTGGCCAGCGTTATTACCACGAGGGCATGAGCGAGGTCGTGAAAGAGAAGGATGAGCAGGCCAAGGCAGTTCTTGAGAGCTGCTTCCCCGATCGCAAGGTCATCATGATTGATTCCCTCGCGCTTAACCTGTCCGGCGGCGGCGTGCACTGCTGGACTAAGGACGTGGCGGCCAGTCGTTAGTGAGCCTTAGAGCCTGCGCTCTTTGGCTTAGGCGCCACATGTACCGCTCCCCGAGGGATATCCGTGTTTTCCTCGGGGACACATTCAACAATAATTTTGATAATAATTCGAAAGGAAATAGGCATGAACAACAGCCTCCGCGGTCGCGACTACATCAACATCCATGATCTCTCCTCCGAGGATTTCCGCTATCTCATCGATCTTGCCTGGAACCTTAAGGCTCAGAAGAAGTCTGGTGTCGACCAGCGCTACTTCCCCGGCAAAAACGTCCTCGCCAACTTTGAGTGGGGCTCGACCCGTACTCGTTGCGCATTCGAGACCTCCTGCAACGATTTGGGCATGGGCTTCACTTATCTGACCAACTCCCACATGGGTGACTGCGAGACCGTCAAGGACGCCATGCGCGTCTTTAACGGCATGTATGATCTCATCGTCTATCGCGCACAGAAGGACGAGCAGTTCCTCTATGACGTCGCCGACCTGGTTGACATCCCGGTCATCAATGCCCTTACTCTCGGCGATCACCCGACTCAGATGCTCGCTGACGCTCTTACGATGGAAGAGCAATGGGGCGGTTTGCGTACGAGCCGCGGCAAGAAGATGGCTTTCGTTGGCAACTGCGCCGGCGCCCCGGTGTGGTATGGCCGTCTGTGCGCTATGCTCGACATGGACTTCCTCGCCATCGGCCCCGACGACCTCCGTCATCAGATGTGCAAGGAAATGATCGAAGAGGTGGAGGCCTGCTACGCCAAGTACGCTCCCAATAGGACCTTTACCATCACCTCTGACCTCGATGCCCTGGATGGCGTTGACGTTATCGTTACCGAGGAGTGGCGCTACATCAACCCCGAGTGCGGCGAAGAGGTTCTGGATCCCGACGACTACAACTCCTGGCTGGGCGATGCCGAGTCTTTGTACCCCTATCGCGTCACCAGCGAGCTGTGCAAGCGCACCAACAATCCCGACATCTTCTGCATGCATGAGCTTCCCTCTGTCCATAACGCAGATCACCGTGTCGGCAAAATGCTCCTCGACCAGTGCAAGAACGACCTCCATCGCGAAATCATCACCGAGGGCTTTGAGATTGCCGACGAGTGCTTTGAGGCCAACGCTTCGGTCATCTTCCGTGAGGCAGAGAACCGTCAGCACACCATCAAGGCCGTTATGTGTGCCCTTCTGGGTCTCTAGGAGCTGTATCAATGGAAAATGCAAAGTTAAAGAGCAGCAAGGTTTACGCATGGGTTCTCGTAATCGCGCTCGGCCTTATGTCTGCCGGCACGACCGGATCCTATAGCGTCATCGCGGGCTCCTTCGTCGCACCCGTGTGCGAGGAGTTCGGGTTTGACTATTCCATCTTCTCGTATTACTTCACCGCAACGCTCATTGGTCTTGCGGCAGCTCTTCCGTTTGTCGGAAAACTCATTCCCAAGGTCGTTGGCAAGGTTTGGCTCCCCGTTGTCGAGCTTATTTTGCTTGCTGCCGGCGCAGGCATGGCCTTCTACACCGAAGTCTGGATGTTCATCGCCGCTGGCGCCCTGATTGGCGTTTGCTTCGCCTTCACCACCGGCGTCGCCATGTCCGACGTTATTGACCAGTGGTTCAAAAAATCTGGTGGCCTGGCAATCGGTCTCGCTTGGGCAGTGAACTCGATTTACATGCTCATCATGAGCCCCGTCATCACCTCTGTCATCGAGGCCGCTGGCTGGAGGACTGGCTATCTGGTGCTCGCTGGCGTCTCCGCCGTGCTCATTCTCCCCGCTTCCGTCCTGATTATTCGCTATAAGCCTCAGGACAAGGGCATGCTGCCCTATGGCTACGTCGAGGGCGAGACGGTCACCGAGACCGAGGAGACGACCGAGGATAGCACGCGTGGCGTTAGCTATGCGCGCGCCATTAAGTCGCCTGCCTTCTTCTTCTGCATCGGCTTCCTCTGTCTCGTTCAGCTCACTTGCTGCATGAACCAGCTCTTCCCGACGTATGCTTCCGAGGTTGGTTTTAGCCCCATGGTGGGCGGCTTCATGGTATCCGCTGCATCGCTCTTCGATCTGTTCCTCAATCCGATCGTCGGCACCACTTGCGATAGGTTCGGCAGCACGAAGGCCATTCTGGGCTGGCTCGCTGTCTCCATCCTCTCCTTTGTCATGCTCATGATGAGCAGCGGCAACTCGACGCTCAGCATCCTCGCAGCAGGCGTGAACGACGTAATGTACGTCATCGCTGGCACTGCCCTGACCGTTTTGGTTATGGATGTCTTTGGCTCCCGCGATTTCGGTCGCATCTTCGCGCTGATCTGCTCCGTGGGCTATATCGTCGGCGCCTTTGGCATGCCCGTTATGATGAAGGTCTATGAGCTTGTCGGCTCCTTCCAGGGCGTCTTCATCTTCTGCATCGCATGCAACGTTATTATCGGCCTGTTCTTGCTGCTGGCAAAAAAGACTGGTAAGAACCTCTCCTGGGACGAATAGTTCGATTCGTCTTAGACATACGCTGTAGGGCTTAACCTGCAGCCGCTTTGGGGCATCGACTAACATCGGTGCCCTTTTTCATCGAATGTGACAAAGGAGCAGCCACTTTGTCACATTGAGTGGCATGTAAATCGAGGTCTAATACTTTTCCGAGAAGTGAACGGCCATACTTGGACCTCCGAAGCATCGACATTTTTAGACGTCAAACCCGCAGGATTTGGCTGGCAAAACCGCAGGAAATTGCATCTCGAAAGTGCCGATGCTTCGGGGGGCCCGTTTTCACTCGTTCACTTCTCGGGAAAAGTATTAAACCTCGTTGTATGGGGTGCGGCTGGAGGGTGGTCATCGTTCAGTAGCTACCTCTTCCTTGTGAATCGCCTGAAGCGCAAGGCATAATGCATGTGACAAAGGGACGGCCCCTTTGTTGTGTTGATATGAGAGAAGAGTAGATGATCCTTTCGCTGGCCCCTATGGAGGGGATTACCGGGCATGTGTTCCGTCGCGTGCATGCGGAGTGCTTCGGTGCGCTCGATTGCTATTACACGCCGTTTTTGCCGCCGCCGCGGGTGGGAAACCGCTTTGGCGGCAAGGCGTTTAAGGAGATCGATCCTGCCAATAACCAGGGGCTCAACGTGGTGCCTCAGCTGATGTCCAAGAACGCAGACGAGTTTGTGTGGGCGGCACAGGTGCTCGCCGACATGGGCTACCGCGAGGTCAATCTCAACCTGGGTTGCCCTTCGGGAACGGTTGTCGCCAAGGGCAAGGGCTCGGGTTTCTTGCGCAATCTCGACGAGCTCGAGGCGTTCTTAAGCGATGTGTGCGAGCGGTCGCCGTTGCCGGTGTCGGTAAAGACCAGGCTGGGGCTGGAGAATGACGACGAATACGAGCGCGTGCTCGATCTGTATTGCCGCATGCCGTTGGCAGAGCTGATCGTGCATCCGCGCGTACAGAAGGACCGCTATACGGGCTTGCCGCGCAAAGAGTTTTATGGCGAGACGCTGGAGCGTGCGCCGTTCCCCGTGGCCTATAACGGTGACATTTTTGATCTTGAGGATATGGACGCGCTGGTGGAGGCCTATCCCGGCACGCGCCATGTGATGTTGGGGCGTGGCCTGCTCGCGAACCCCGCTCTGGCTCGCATGGTCAAGGGCGGCCCTGCTGCAACGGCTGCTGAGCTGCAGCGCTTCCACAACACGCTGTTTGCGGCATATGCAGAAGAGATTGGCGGCAATGCGGTCTTCCGCATGAAGGAGTGGTGGTTCTACGCCAAGTGCGCTTTCGCTGATCCCGCTACCGTCCACAAGATCGTACGCAAGACCAAAAAGGTCGACGAATACCGCGCTGCCGTCGAGCGCGTCTTTCGTGAACAGCCGCTTGCACCCACAGCTCGCTTCCACGGCTAACTAGTCATCGGGGGCGTTCTTTAACGACTGGTCATTTAAGGACGTCCCCAACGACTATGTAGCAAAAACATGTACACCAGCATCCAAAGATGTCGAAAAATGTCGACTTTGGATGCTGGTGTACATGTTTGGGTCCGACGGGGGAGCGGGCCTAGGCAATCAGTGCATCAAGTGTAATGAGCTCTCTGAGCCGCTCCGTGCGTGTTTGCCCATGGCGTTTGGCTTTTTCGTCAAACGCCTCAAGAATCGATTCGCCCACACGTGCTGATATAACGACGCTCGGCTCATCGGAGATTGGTGGCCTTCCCAACTTGATGGTGTGACCTTTCGGCCACTCATCTTTTTCGTAGGCTTCCGCGGCTTTCTTCAACTCTCCGGGAGCAAACCCCATCATCTTTTCGAGCTGCTTAGCATCCATGGCGCCTCCTATCGATCGACATAATGTCGAGCGCCGGTTCTCGGATTCTCTTTTTGTATACAATTTTGTAGACAAAAATACAAGCAGTTCATCGGGCTAATTAGCTTGTTTTGACCTGCCTGTTCGATAGGAAATGAGCATTGACGGCTTCGATACTCCTTTGCTTTTCAGCTTGGAATTTGGATGCTCATTGAACTTCCGGAGCGGAGCCCTTTATTAAGCTATTGAGATTCTGGGCAGGAGCTCTCACTGGTCTTCGGTAATGGGGCCAGCTTAATTCGCGACACAGTGTGTCGCGAATGGGAGTAGTCGTTAGGTGTCCTTCAATGGCTACTCATATAAGAACGTTCAAGTGTCGGATTTTGTCATTTAGTGTCGCTCTCAGCGACTATTCTGGAGGGTCGTGGTCAAAAAAGGGCAAATATGAGTACTGTTGCCATTATGGTTGCATTTATTTGCTATAAATTGTAGCTCCTGATGAGATTTGTTCCCATTAAGAGCTACTTTTATTGAACATATGAGGAGAAATAACGTCGTCTGCGGACGAGTGGAACGTTGAATAGTTCCTGAAGTGATCAAAATCGCTGCTACTAAACAGGTAGCAGTACTCATATTTGCCCTTTTTTGACCACAGCCCTCTCGGAAACCTTTCCAGAGGCGTCAAACAGCCATAATCCAAAGGTCTCCTCAAACAATTTGCCGGCCAAGAGCGTCCATGACTACCAAAAAGCTGTACGCCAGCATCCAAAGATGTCGAAAAATGTCGACTTTGGATGCTGGTGTACATGTTTGGGTCGTATGGGTTGGGGCCCTGGACGGACAGAGCGTGCGTACTAGAGCAGGTTTTCCTGCACCCACGCGATGATGTCGCTCGATTCGTAGAGTGGTTTGCCGTCGATGAACAGGCAGGGAACCTGGCGTTTTCCGCCGACGGCGATGAGTGTCTGTTCGGCATCGGAATCGGTCGAGATATTGCGCTCGGGAATGGTCACGCCGTTATCGGCCAAAAAGTGCTTGACCTTTAAGCAATACGGGCAGCCGGTCATAACGTACAGCGCGAGCTCGTGATTAGTAGCCATAGGTCTCCAATCGGTTGAGGTTTTGATTGAAATACCCAAAGCCGCCGCGGTCTATGCGCGCGTCAACGAAGACTCGATGGCCTGGACCAGAAACGCCATGGCTCCGGTGGCGCAGGGCTTGTCGTAGTAGTCAACAAAGCGCTGGTCGGCAAGATAACCGTGGGCGAGGCCCAGGTACGCCTCGTCTTGGGGCTCGCATCCCCAGTTGAGAGCAATCCAGCGACGATGCATCGCGACAAGCTTACGAGCCTCGTTGCTCTCTGGGTCGCCAATGCCCATGGCAATTGAGAGCTGGCCCAGAATAGCGCGTTCAAGTTCCTTCATGTCGTTCCATGTCTCGGGGTCCATGTCCAGCAACGCTTCGTTTGCTGCATCGATAGCCTCATCGCCGTAGCGCGCCCGCGCCTCGGCACCGTAGCGCGCCTTGTTTTCCTGCACGGTGCGCCAGCGCTCCAGTTGCGGCAGGACGGCGCCCATGAGCGAGACTGCTTCGTCGAGCGACATGCCGGTGTTTTGTGCCAGGCGCGGGGCACAATCCTCAATCATTGCCTCCATGGTGGTGTCATAGGTGTACTTGCCGTGGTCGTAGCACCACTTGCAGTAATGATCGGTCGCGGTGCCCGTGGCATCGGTGCCGCAGTCGTCGGGCGTGAGTATCATGCCGCAGCTCTGGCAATAGTGCTCAGGCATTTCGAGCAGGTGGGACAGCGGTTCTCCGGTTACGGCGGCGATGAGCTTCATCATGTCGATGCCCGGTGTGACCTCGCCGCGCTCCCACCGGCTGATGGCCTGGCGTGTGACGAAGAGCTTAGCGGCAAGCTGCTCTTGGGTAAGGTGATGGGCGCGACGGATGGCAATGAGCTTTTCTGCAAAGGCCATAGCGGCTCCTTTCTGCTGGTTGATGGCTTAAGCATACGCGGCGGCAGGCGCCCTTCCAAGCAACCGTTGGTTGCACGACGGGGGACCGCGGCGAAGAATTGCGCGCAACGCCCCACGCCTCCATGCCGTACAATGACCGGCATGGAACCTATCGCACGCATACATACCGACCTGCCGCAGAAGTTCGGCATTCCGCGCAACAGCTTTTTGGCGCCCCATCTGCAGGGACGAATCTTTTTTGAGCCGGAATTTGCCTCCAATGCAGCGGTTGAGGGCCTGGACTCCTTCTCTCACCTGTGGCTGCTGTGGCGCTTCGAAAACGGAACGCCCGGCGGCACGGCTAAGGATATTGCCGTCGACGCTAAAACGCAGGACAGGTCCGGCACCAACGCAAAATGGTCGAAAACCGTGCGCCCGCCGCGTCTGGGCGGAGCCGAACGTGTGGGAGTGTTTGCCACGCGCAGTCCGTTTCGCCCTAATCCCATCGGGCTCACCTGCGTCAAGCTTGATCGTGTCGAGCTCACCGACGATGGCCCCATCATCCATGTGTTGGGGGCCGACCTGCGCGACGGTACGCCCATCTACGACATCAAGCCCTACATTCCGTTTGCGGACTGCCACCCGGATGCGACCGGAGGCTGGATCGAGGATGCTCCGTGGCAAGAGCTCGATGTTGAGTTTCCGCAAGCACTGCAGGATATGGTCCCGCCCGCAAAGCTCCTCGGCTTGGTCGAGGTCCTTCGCCAAGACCCGCGCCGCGCGGGCAGCAAGCACGAGCCACACCGCGTCTATCATCTGGCTTACGCCGGGCTCGACATATCGTTTACGGTCGATGAAACCCAGCTAACCGTAGTTGCCGTCAACGACGCGCAAGACTAACCAGCCATTCGTCCGCACCCGTCAAATTAAGCGCCAAACCCCGCGCCAAAACCGCCCACGCTGGTGGACAATAACGCCTACCAAAACAATCAACTTTGCACGGGAGTCCAGCATGAAATACGACTTCACTTCAATCATCGACCGCCACGGCATGGACGCCATCGCCGTTGACTCTTGGGGTGAGATCCCCGGTATGGCCCCGAACGCACCCGACGAGGGCTTCGACCGCATTCCCATGTGGGTGGCCGACATGAACTTTGCCACGGTGCCCACGGTCCAGGAACACATCATTCAGCGCGCCCAGCACCCCATGTTTGGCTATTTCAATCCGCGCTCCGAGTATTTCGACCGCATCATCGAATGGCAGAGCCGCCGCAATGGCGTCGAGGGCCTGCGCCCTGAACATATCGGTTACGAAAACGGCGTGCTGGGCGGTGTCGTGTCGACGCTGCGCGCGTATGTCCAGCCGGGCGATGCGGTGCTGGTCCACAGCCCCACCTACATCGGCTTTACCAAGTCCATTGAGGCCGCGGGCTATCGTATTGTCCATAGCCCGCTTAAGCTCGACGACCGGGGCGTGTGGCGTATGGACTTTGAGGACATGGAGTGCAAACTCGCCCAAAACCACATCCATGCCGCGGTGTTCTGCTCGCCGCACAATCCCTGCGGCCGCGTATGGGAGCGCGACGAAATCGAGCGCGCCATGGACATCTATCGCCAGCACGATTGCGTGGTGATTTCGGACGAGATTTGGTCCGATATCATCCTGCCGGGGCACAAGCACATCCCGACGCAGTCGGTGAGCGAGGATGCCCGCATGCGCACGGTTGCCCTCTATGCGCCGAGCAAGACGTTTAACCTGGCGGGCCTTGTCGGCAGCTACCACATTGTCTACAACGAGACGCTGCGTGACCGCATCTGCGCCGTGTCCAACAAGACCCACTACAACGAGATGAATGTCCTCTCCATGCATGCGCTTATCGGTGCCTACCGGCCGCAGGGCTACGAGTGGGTGGACGAGCTCAACCAGGTGCTTGCCGGCAATATCGAGTACTTCTGCGATTACGTGGACGGGCATTTTGAGGGCGTGTTCTATTCGCGTCCGCAGGGCACGTACATGGTGTTTCTGGACTGCACCGAGTGGTGTCGCGAGCATGGCCGCGATATTCAGTGGCTGCTCGACGAGGGGGCGCGCGTGGGCGTGGGATATCAGGACGGCCGCCCGTTCCACGGGCCCTGCCACATTCGCGTGAATCTGGCGCTGCCGCTTTCGCGCGTAAAGGAAGCGTGCGACCGCCTGGACCGCTACGTTTTTAATGCACGGTAAGTGAGCACTGCATGCGGGGCCTTCTGCCAAGTCGGCTGGAAGGCCCCACATGGTAAAACGTCTGTAGCCATTGGGCACTCGTGTGGTTTTGTTTGCTATTATTTTTGGCTCTGTTAGACCAGGATTGACATTTCGCCCCGTCATCTTCTTGCGATTGCACAATGGTCGCCCCTTGTCGAATCTGAATC
>CABSKX010000042.1 GCA_902478365.1 uncultured Collinsella sp.
AAAAACCACGTGAGCGCATAGGTTGCAATTCCGGCGGCCACCAGGCCACCCGCCACGGCATGCTGGGAAAACACGGCACATGCGATTGCGGCCAGAGCCGGAACCTCGCAGGCGGAAAGGGCCAACACGCCCTGCAGGAATCCCGCACGGCGGTCGCGCGCCAAGGCCCCGGCAGCGATGCCCACCATGCCCGGCAGCGCCAACGCCAGCGCGGCGATAATGGCCGGGAGCTTCCCGGACCACATAAGCGGTCTCACGACGAGCGTCACATGGGCGCCCGACGCCAACAGTGCCGCTGACACCACGACCACGGTCCAAAGCACGCCGCATACCGCCGTCGCACCAACCATCGCCGCACGCCGGACTGTGTGCCCCGATACCTCCATCGGGCACGGCATGAGCGGCTCGGCGCGAAGCGAGCGGGCGACATTTTGCGCATAGTGGTCGCAAAATGCCGAGAGCGCCGCCTCCACCGCAGCCGGCTCGGGACGATCTTCCTGATGGCAGGACAGGCAGGTCATCACCACATCGAACAGCTGAGCGTCGACAAACTCCAGCGCATCGCGCAGATCCTCGGAATTTGGATCGAGCCCCAGCTGCTGAGCCTGTTCGGCCGCGGCAAGTGCCACATCGGGCTCGCGTCGCAGCAGTTGCGTCAAGTCGCAGCCGGGCGCGTGGGCGCCGACGGGATAGTCGGGCAGCGTATCCATCTTGAGGCGATAAGGGCTGGCGATATCGCGCGTCTTTTTGCGCGAGCCCGAAGTACCCGACGCACCCGGCGCTACTTCGTACGGCGCGACACCGGCGATGAGCTCGTAGACCGTGCTCGCCGCTGCATAGACATCAATCGCCGGCGACATGCGGAGCGTGCGTAAGTTGGGAATGTCATCGGTGAGCATCTCGGGCGGGGCGTAGGCAACCGTCGCACGGCGCAACGTGGCATAGCGCTCGGTAAACGATGCCTTGCCGCCGGTACCGACCACCGCAGAGGCGGGCTCGAGCGCCAGCGACGAGCCAAAGTCGATCAAGCACAGGTCGAAGGTGCCTTCGGCAAGCTGTCGGTCGAGCGGCAGGCGCGCCGTGCGCACCATAATATTAGCGGGCGAGATATCGCGATGGACGAACCCCTCGCCTACCAAGCTCATGCGGCAGAGCAGATCGAACAGGTCGCGACCCAGGCGCGCCGCCACGAGCGGCGACAGACGCCCGGCATCGTCCACGGCAAGGCGCGAGCGCAGGCGAGCGAGCGTCTCGCCCTCGACCCACTCCATAACGATCACGGGCACGCCGTCGACCTCGCCCCACCCATATAAGCGGGGAAAGCCCTTAAGGCCCGAAAGGGCACGATGGCATTCATATTCCTCGCGAAACGCCGCCTTGAACTTGGTGACCAGCGCCTCGTGGGCGACATCGTCATCAAATTCGTCGCGCGTTGGCAAGATGAGCTGCTTGAGCGCCACGGCCTCGCCCTGCGCGTTGACGGCACGCGTCACACGGCCGATACCGCCGCGGCGCATGGTGGCGTCATCGGCAAACAGCATCGTAAAACGGCGCAGGTAGGCGGGAAGCTCGTCCGTGCCCAGGGCGACGGCCGGCTCAAACCCGTCGACGCGCGCCAGGCGCAGGCCCACCATGGGATCGCGGTTGAGCGACTGGGGTGCCGCAGAAGCGAGATCGTTCGTCATAGGGCGATCGCCGCCACATTGGTGTTGAAGTTGTTGAGCGCGACGTCGTCGTCGCCATAGTGCCCAACCCATTGACACAGGTTGGTATAGCAGCCCCACAGATTGGCATACTGCCGATACCACTTAGATTTGGTCGAGAACCTTTGTCGACCGAACTCGGCACGGATGACAAACATATCATTGGCCAGGGTGTCGCACGGTCCGGTATCGCCCGTAGCGTTATAGGTCGAAACCACGCTGTTGGCGCGGGCGACATAGCCATCGAGCATGTTGTATTTGGTCACGAGCCAACTGTGAATACTCTCCTCCTCGGCAGCCGAGAGGCCACCCGAGCCCGCGCCCCCGCCGGTACCGCCGTCCGTCGAGCCACCACTCGAAGATCCACCGCCAGAGGCGGAGCCCGAACCGGAACCGCCGCCCGAGCTCGACGAACCGGTGCCAGAACCGGACCCGTCCGAGCCGCCGGGCTTACCCGTCTGCTGCGTATCCTGCTCTTTCTGCTGCTCCGCCTTGTTAACGACAGAAGCCACGCTGTTATTGGAAAGCTTCGTAATGACCTTGGTGTTGGTGAGCACGATGGTCTTGCCGTTTGCCAGCGTAACCTCGTTGTCCGCTGTTTCGGGACCGTCCGCATCGTCGCCACCAAACACAACGTGCGAGACCACGCTCGCCCACGTATATCCGGTTGTCGTTCCCAGATCGCTCTTGGCCTTGCGCCCTATATGCAGTTCACGCGCAGCATGCGCCTGTACCATGGACGGCACCGTCATGCCGTAAGCAGAAACACCCGCCACGACCAGCACCAGCGAACAAGACAGCAGCACACACGCCCGAGGCGCCAGGCCCAGCCGGCGTCGCATGCGCACCGCGGCGCCATGCTTTGTCTGAGTGCCCCCGGGCCGCATGCGTTCTCCTCCAACAAAAACACGCCGCTTAAAAGCGGCGCATTCTTTCATATTCACATTTGAGTGTATCAGCGAACCCAAAAAGTTGCGCAACGAATGGGCAAATACGAGGTGCAGACGGACCCATCCACGCGATAAGCGGATGAAAAGCAGGTTTGTTGCACAACAAATGCATGAACGCGTGCCCAATTATGAGCGCCCCGTGCGGCAGGCCGACGGGACATGCCACGGAGCTGACGCCGCCTAGATCGCGCGGCGGGCCTCGATAGCGCGGCCAAGCGTAAGCTCGTCGGCATACTCCAAGTCGCCGCCCACGGGAAGGCCGCTCGCAAGACGCGATACCTCAACGCCCAATGGCTTGATGGTGCGAGCAAGGTAGCTCGCCGTGGTCTCGCCCTCAATGTTGGGGTTGGTGGCGATAATGACCTCGTGGATGTCCTCGTGGCCCAGGCGCGCCAACAGCTCGCGGATATGCAGCTGCTCGGGACCGATCTTGTCCATGGGGCTGATCACGCCGCCCAGCACATGGTACAGGCCATGGTAGCTGCCCGTGCGCTCGATTGCCTGGACGTCGCGCGGCTCGCCCACCACGCAAATGCGAGTGGTATCGCGCATCGGGTCCTGGCAGATGGAGCACTCGTCGGCCGTGGCGTAGTTAAAGCAACGGCTGCAAAAGTGGACCTCCTGCTTGACCTCCAGGATGGCCTCTGCCAGGCGGCGGGCCTCCTCGGCATCAGCCTCGAGCAGGTAATAGGCGATGCGCTGGGCCGACTTGGGACCAATGCCCGGCAGACGACCCAGCTCATCGAGCAGTTTTTGCAGACTGTGATTCGCACTCATATATATGCGTGTCTTAGAACGGCATGCCCGGGATGTTGAGGCCGCCGGTGATGGCGCCCATCTGCTTGTTGGCGAGCTCGTTGACGCCGCGGACGGCCTCGTTGACAGCAGCCATGATCATGTCCTGCAGCATATCGACGTCCTCGGGGTCGAGCGCATCGGGATCGATGGTGAGGTTGACGAGCTCCATCTCGCCGTTAACGGTCACCTTGACCATGCCGCCGCCGGCAGAGGCGTCGACGGTCTGGGACTTGAGGTTCTCCTGCGCGGCGGCAAGCTGCTCCTGCATCTTGCGAGCCTGCTTCATCATCTGCTGCATGTTCATACCGGCCATAATGGCTCCTTTACGTGCGGCCGCGCAACGAGCTGCAAGGGCAGCCGGGCGCGGCGGGACTTTCAAACTCAAAAATCGTACCACGGCGCGAGGCCAGCAAGCGGGGCGGTCACGCTACCTCAGTCGATATACATGTCCTGAGTGCAGACCGCACCCAATGATTATGCAAAGTTGCATAATTCGCATCTGCATAAGATTGAAAGCTAAATCTTGTAGAGCCGGAATCCGACATTTAATGCGTACCACTAAATGGCTAAATGCCGAGCCACCACTCGAGGTGGCGCTCATGACGGTGGGGTATAATTTGATTGCCATAGATAGCAATTTGGAGGTACCCCATGAATGCCCCCGACGCGCTCCAAAACATCCGCTCAAAACACCCCGCTGCATATTTTGTTCTCTATCTCTTTGTCGGCTGGGCATTGTTGGTTGCCATCACCCATGCTATATCCTTTGGAGCAGAACTGCTAATAGCCAGCTCGGGCCAGCCCGTCGTCAAATGGGAAGCGACCGATGAGTGCACCGACGGAACCCGAACCGTTTACTACAACAGCCCATCCCTCTACCAAGAGTTCAAGGTCAAGATAAAGAACTCCAAGATTGTCGATGCCGAACTAGGCGTTTTCTCGACAATCGGAGCAACCGTCAGCGCCGAGCAAGTCGAGTACACGGACAGCCATGCAACGTATCGTATCGACCTCAGCATCCTAGGCCGACCGTCACGTACCTGTCTACTCGAATGCGATATACGCGGCACCACATTACACATGTCCGAAATACAGATGCGCCCGGACAAAGAGTTCTCTTCTTGAGCAGTATGCCCGCCCGCGCAGCTACTCCACCGGCTTGAAGATGGTGGCCTGGCCGAAGACGCTGCGGATGAGGGCTTTGGCCTCGTCCTCGGTCTGCGGGATGCTCGGGGCTGCGCCCTGATGGCCGAAGGGGCTGCCCGCGCCTGGGTTGGACTCCCAAGGGGCAGCGGGGGCGTCCTCCTCTTTGGGGGCAGCTGCAGCGGGCTTGGGCGCGGACGCCGCACCCGGC
This sequence comes from uncultured Collinsella sp., assembly GCA_902478365.1. GTDB lineage: Bacteria > Actinomycetota > Coriobacteriia > Coriobacteriales > Coriobacteriaceae > Collinsella. The sequence continues at coordinate 4,806 of CABSKX010000042.1, forward strand.
ACGTCGAACGGCGGCAGATCGTCCCCGCCGGCATCGGCAGCAAAACCGCCGACCATGGCATCGTCGTAGGGAACCTGCTCGGATTCCCACGGAGCGGACTGCGCAGACGGCTGAGCCTTGGGAGCGGCAGAGCGCTCGGGCGCACGGGGCGCTGGCTCGGTCGGGAGCTTGCCCGTGGCAGGGGCGCCGGCAGGGTTGTCGGAGCGCAGCCAGGGGGCCTTAGCCAGGTCGGATGACTTAGACGCAGGCGCGGCGGCGGGCTTGGGCGCGGGAGCCGGAGCAGCAGATTTGGGCGTGGCGGGCTTAGGCGCCGACGGGGTCGGTGCCATCACCGGCGTCGCTTGCTGCTGCGGAGCGCTGGCGCTCGATGATGCAGGGGCCGCCGAGGACACGGGTTGCGGGTCCGCAGATGCCGCAACCCGTGCAGATGGAGAATGCTCCTCATGTTGAGGAGCCGGCGTGCCACCTCCATCCAGGACGTAGTCGACGGTGCGACGACCGAAGACCGCGCAGACCGTCGGCAGGACCACCGACTGCGTGTCGACGCGACCGAGCATCTTGATGGCAAAGGTCGAGCCAGCGGGGAACGAGACCGTGAGCTTGGAGCCGTCGTCGGCCGTGGCGCGGGCGTTGAGCAAAAGGCCTGCATAGGAAGCCTGACGAGCCTTGACGCGCTCGACGACCTCGGCCCATTTGCGCTGGAGCTCGCCGGCGTCCTCGACCGCGGGGGTCTCGGCGGCACCGGCGGCGGCAACCTGGGCGGCGTTGTTGGGCCTGGACACCGGCACGGTCGATGCAGCAGGCGCGGGAGCCGGAGCCGCAACGGGTTGAGGCGCAGGCGTTACAGGTTTGGGCGCGGGAGCCGGAGCCGCGGACTTGAGCGCAGACTGGGCCGCCGGAGCAGCAGCGCCGCGGTCCCAAGGCATGCCACCCTGATGCGCAGACGTAGCAGCGGGGGCGGCGGTCGCCGCAGGAGCAGCAGCTCGGGCGCCCGAGATCAGCGTCGGCTGCTGGACAGAGGGCGCGGAGGCAGCAAGCGCACTCGCTTGAGCAGCAGCCACGCTCGCCGGAACGGCGGCGTTGGCAACCATGGCCTCCAAGCGAGCCACGCGCTCAGCCAAAGCCTCAATCGTTAAATCGGCCTCGGGACGCGCCAGGCGGGTGCAGGCGATCTCGAGCACCAGGCGCACGTCGCTCGCGCCCCTCATCTCCAGTGCGGCATCGTCGAGCACCGTCAGCACACGGGCCAGGCGGTCGGCAGGATGCTCGCCAAAGGCAGCGGCCTCGGCTGCAAGCGCCTCGGCCTGCTCGGCACCGCCCTCAAACAACTCGGCACGGGCACCGGCAACGCAGGCAACATACACGTCGCGCATGTGCGCCACCAGGTCGCGCGTCAGTTCCAGCAGATCGTTACCTTCCTCGACCTGCGCGCGAATAAGCCCATAGAGCTCGGCGACATCGCGATCGGCAATGGCGCGCGTAAACTCTCCCAGAATCTGGTCCGAAACTTCGCCCAAAAGTGAGCGGGCATCGTCCGCATGCACGGTGCCGTTGCCGAAGACGCTCAGCTGCTCCAGCGTGGAGAGCGCGTCGCGCATGCCGCCCTTGGCATGGCGTGCCACGATGGCAAGCGCCTCATCGTCGTAGTCGAAGCCCTCCTGCTCGCACACGTATGCCAGGCGGCGCTCGATATCCTCGTTACCGATGCGGTGGAAATCGAAGCGCTGGCAGCGCGAGAGGATGGTCTCCAGAATCTTTTGCGGGTCGGTGGTGCACAGCACAAAGATCACGTGCGCCGGCGGCTCCTCGAGCGTCTTGAGCAGCGCGTTAAACGCCGCCGTCGTGAGCATGTGGACCTCGTCGATGATATAGATCTTGTACTTGCCGCGCACCGGGGCAAAGTTGACGGAGTTGATGATCTCCTCGCGCACGTTGTCTACGCCGGTACGGCTTGCGGCATCGAGCTCGTAGACGTCTGGGTGGTTGCCCTCGGCGATGAGCTCGCATTCCTCACAGGTGCCGTCGGGCATGCAGCCGCTTGCACCCTCGGCGCGCGCCGCCTCGGCATTGCGGCACAGCAGCGCCTTGGCCAAAATGCGCGCCATAGTGGTCTTGCCCGTGCCGCGCGGTCCGCAGAACAGGTAGGCGTGGGACAGGCGCCCCTCGGTGATGGCGTGCTCGAGCGTCGAGACGATATGCTGCTGGCCCACCACGGAGTCGAAGGTGAGCGGGCGATACTTTCGGTACAACGATTCCATGGGTGCTCCCCCGGGTATACTGAGTCTTGTTGCCGCGGCGGCCATGCGGTCGCACGGCATACTGCATTCATAATAACCCGTACGGCGAGCCCGCCGCGATAGGAGTCCAAAGAGCATGGCAGACGCAGAGAGCAACCTCGTTCCCTCCGAAGCAGCCGACCAGGTCGAGGTCGCGCTCGAGACGCAGGCAGCAGCCGATGACGGCATCCTGTACCTCAACGAGTATCAGTACGAAAACGACCTCGTCACCGATTTCGCCCGCTTGGTTGCCTCGCCCAGGCGCCGCGGCTCCCTGTACGTCGCCGCTGCGATTGCCGCGCTCATCGGCATCGGCATGCTGGTGGCCGGCGGCAACTGGATCAAGTTCGGCGTCGTCCTGATTGTATTCGGCGCCTTTTTGGCCTGGTGGAGCAAAAATCTGCACCATACGCTCGCGCGCGACTTTATCGAAGCCGTCGAGGCAGACGAGTCCATGGGCGGCCGCTACCGCCGCGTCGCCGCCAACGAGGACGGCCTGATGGTCTGGGGCAAGAGCGGCAAGTCGCAGTTCTTCCCGTTTGAGAAGCTCGACCACGTACTCGACGGCGAGCGCATCTTTGTGGCCATGTTCGCCGACCAGGGCGTGACGATCCCTAAGGACACCTTTGTGCGTGGCGATGCCGAGCAGTTTGGCTCCTTCCTCAAGGCGCGCATCAACAAAAAGCTGCACATCGAGACCAAACGCAAGAAGATGAAGGCCGAAAAGGCCGCTGCCAAGGCCAAGCAGGAAAGCGAGCCCAAGAATGCAAAGGCCAAACAGCGCAAGCAGAAGAAGAACAAGAGGAAGCGCTAAGGCCAAGTCAGATAGGCCACCTCGCCCCGCTACCTTCACCATGCGCGCGAGCGTGCTAAACTAGCAGCATCTATGCCACCGCGAACGGCTTGACCCCGGCCCGCCGCTCGCAAACGAACTTTAAACGCACGAGGGTTGGCCATGCCGCTTTTCTCGCAACATACCGCCCGGTTCTCGCCGGACGTTCCCTTGGAGGGCACCAGCTCTCGCGAGCTGCTCAAGCGGTTTCAGCCGCTCGAGACGCTCGCGACCGGCGGTTTTGGCTCCATCGAGATTTGCCGCGACACGCACCTGCGCCGTCGCGTCGCCATTAAGCGCATCCCCCTCACAGGCGGTGCCGGCATGCCCGCCAGCGACATCATGGATGTCCTGCGCGAGGCACACACCGCTGCCATGCTTCAACATCCCAATATCGTGCAGGTTATCGACTTTACGCACGATACCGCCTATGCCTACCTCGTCATGGAATATGTCGACGGCATGTCGCTCGCCGACTTTTTGCATCGCGTGGACGGCCATTCGCTCACCTTTGACGAGGCCGCGGCAATTGCCGACGCGCTGGGCCAGGCGCTCACCTTCGCCCATAGCAACGGCGTGCTCCACCTGGATATCAAGCCCGCCAACGTGCTCATCGACCACTCGGGCAATGTAAAGCTCACCGACTTTGGCATGGCGCGGCTGTCGTCTGCCGGCGGCTTTGGCGGCTCGCGCGGCGGCACCATCGGCTACATGCCACCCGAGCAGCTCGACATCGAGACTGGCACGGTTGACGAGCGCGCCGATGTCTTTGCCCTCGCCTGCGTGATCTACGAGGGACTGTGCGGCAGCGCCCCCTTTATGGCCGCCACGCCCGCCGACTCGCTCGGCCGCATCATCGGCGGTGCCACCTACCCCAGCGAGCTCATCCCGCACTTTCCCCCGGGAGCCGAGGCTGCGCTCATGAGCGCCCTCTCCCCCATGCCGCAAGACCGCCCCAGCAGCATCGAGGCATTTTGCGACCAGCTGCTCGCCGGCTTGGGCAGCGTGCGCGAGGGCCGTCGCAGCCTAGAGCAGATGGTGGGCGAGCTGTCGGATGACGAGCGCACGGCAGACGATATCGAATCGCTGCCCTATGAGGACGACACCATCGAGGTCGACCCCGCACTCGGCTGGGCCGGCACGCGCTGGGGCCACGCGCGCGATTACACCATGCGCGCCATCTCGGCGCTAACGTGCGGCGCCTTTAGCTTTTTGATCATGCAGACGGCTGGCGTCGCGGCGCTTCCCGGACTTATTGCCGCGGCCATCGCGATTGGGGCGGCCGCCGGCCTGGCCCCGCAGATTGGCTCGGCTATCTCGGCCGTGGGCTTTTTGGTACTTATGGCCAACGCCACCATGCAGGCGCAGGGCATCCTGTCGATGCTGCCCGTCGCGGTGCTCTTTGCCGCCACCATGTCCGGTTGGTGGATCGCCTGGGGCCGCACCGAGGCCGCCGCGAGCGCTGCGCTCACCTGCGCGGTGGCACTTGGCTGTCTAACGGGCGACGTCCTCCTTGCCGCCGGGGTCGCCACCGGCATCGCGGCCTTTTGGCTCGGCCCGGCAAGCGCCGCGGCCGCCACGGGGATGGGCGCGCTTTTTGGCCGCCTGGCTACGGTTGCGTTTTCCGCCGGAGGCGTGCTGGGGCTCGGCGATGTTGCCGCAGCGCTGGGAGACATGCTCTTCTGGGCTGCCGTCGTGCTTGTCGCGGCGACAGCTGCACTGACATCTCTGCTGCTCAACGTCCATGCCAAGCGTGCCGAGCAGGGCTCGAACCTGACTGCAATCGCTGCCATCGCCGGCTGCGGAATAGGCTCCGCGGCGTCGCTCTGTCTTGCACACCATATGGAAATTGCCAGCCTTGCGGCCGCGGTCGTCGTCAAGGCGGCGGTTGCGGGAACCCTATCCTCTATAATTGTTGGGATATGCCTATATTTGCTCGGATACCAAAGAACCTATACGGAGAGTGATCTTTCGTGAACTTCCTGAACATCTTCGAGGACCACGTGGCCGGCATCTTCGGTGCCACCCGTGCCCCGTTCTCCTTTAAGAAGCTTGCCAAGCAGGCCGCTCGCGACATGGAGGATCAGACTCTGGTGATCAACGGCGTCAACACCGCGCCGGCACTCTATACCATCCTGATCGCCGCCGACGACGATCCCATGCTCGCCCCGTTCTACCCCGAGCTTTCGCGCGAAGTCCGCGAGTTTGTGAAAGCACAGGCCGAAAAGCGCCGCTATGTGTTTGTCGGCGAACCCCTCGTTCGCTTTATGATCGACCCGCAGCTGCGTGCCGGTAAGTTCTCGGTCTTTGCCGAGAACGTCGATGCCCCCACGCTCGGTCGTCTGTACGAGGAAGAGCGCGCCTACCAGAATGGCCTGGGCCAGAACAACTCGGCCGCAAGCCGCGCCGCCAGCGCTCCCCGCGCCGGCAAGCAGCAATTCGCCGCTCCGCAGCAACAGCACCCCGCCGCCATGCCGCAGCAGCCGACGCCCCGCGCCGTCGCTCCCGACCCGCTCGCCGTGGCCGATCCCTTTGCGCCCAACGTCCCCGACCCCGCCGCCGCGCCCATCCCCGTGCCGCAGACCGTCTCTCGTGACGCCCTCGCCGGTATGGGCGGAGCCGCCGCGACCGGCGCCGCCGTGGGCCTTGGCGCCGCGGCCGGTATTGCCTCCAACATGGCGAGCACCCGCGCCCCGCAGCGCCCGCTCGCCCAGCTCGTCGACGTAGTGAGCGGCGAGAGCCACAGCATCACTTCCGCGCAGGTGACCATCGGTCGCGAGCGTTCGGTTTCGGACATCGCCCTGCGCGACCCCAACGTGTCGCGCCGTCACGCCCAGCTCACCTTTACCGGTTCGGACTGGTCGATCGAGGACCTCAATTCCACCAACGGCACGCTCGTCAACAACCGCCGCATCACGCGCTGCCCGCTGCGCAACGGCGATCTGCTGACGTTTGGCCTAAGCACCTTTGAATTTAGGGGATAGTCGCTTATGAACATCGATATCGTCCTTTTTGCAGGCCGCATCGTCCTGGTCGCCCTGCTCTACATCTTCCTGTTCGCCGTCATGAAAACCGGCGTGGGACTCGTACGCGGCCAGCGCCGCGACTCCGCTATCTGGACGATCGATGTGGACAAGGGTCCGCGCGGCATCCGTGGCATCCATGTAGACATGCTCGGACCCGTCATCGTGGGCCGCTCGCCGTCCTCCGACATCTGCATCAACGAACCGTTTGTCTCGGCCTCGCACGCACGCTTTTCGCTGCAGGGCCCGGCACTCATCATCGAAGACCTCAACTCGCTGAACGGCACGCTCGTTAACGGCCGTCAGCTGGTGGAGCCCGCAACGCTGCGCGAGGGTGATGAGGTCCAGATTGGCGACGTGGTCATGAAGGTGAACCGTCGATGATCGACGAGGAGAACAAGTCCGCAACCATGCCCGAGACGCCGACTGCCCCCGCAGCTGCGCCGGCCCATGCCGCTCCGGCGCGCCCTGCGACCGTGGAGCCCGAGGACACCGTGTTCTCCCTGCCTCTTTCGCATGTAACTCAAGAATATCCGGCACTCGTCGATGACGAGGACGCCGACACCGAGCAGCTCGACGCCCCTATCGGCGCGCACGCTGCCGAGCAGCCCGCGGAACCGGAGGCAACGCCCGCACCGGCTCACTTTGCCGAGCCCGTCGCCGAGGCGATTAACGAGAGCGCTGCCGTGTTTGCAGCGCCCGAGCCTGACGCGCCGGTATTCCCCGTCGCCCCGGCAAGCGAGGCGGCACCCGCATCTGCAACGCCTGCCGAAGTCGAGCAGCCCGTTGCCGCGCCCGCCGCAGCTCCCGAGCCCTCCGCTCAACCCCAGAGCACGCCCGCGCCGTCGCACTTTGCGACGCCCGAGCCGACGGCTGTCGAGCCGCAGCAGGACGGCGATCCCGCCGACCGCGTAACCGAAGATCTCAACCTTCCGGACGTCTCCGACGCCGAGTCGGGAGACGATGCCGACACCGTCTCCCCCGCCGACACCGCCGAAATCGATGTCGCCGCCGTGGAGGCAAAGCTCAAAGATCCCGGCTCGACCATGAGCTTTGAGCCGCTGACCGACGAGCGCATCGAGACCGACTCGACCTACGACGCCGGCACCACCACGCAGCTTATGTGGGGCGCCCGCTCCGACGTCGGATGTGTTCGCCCGCACAACGAGGACTCCTATCTGGTGCAGTCGCCGCTCTTTTGCGTGTGCGACGGCATGGGAGGACACGCCGCCGGCGAGGTGGCATCCTCCATCGCCGTCGAGACCATCGCCAAGACGGCGCCGCAGTCCGCCGACGCCGCGCGCCTGGCCGCAGCCGTCGAGGCCGCCAACGCCGCCGTGATCGAGGCCGCCCTCAACGGCCTGGGCAAACCCGGCATGGGATGCACGGCCACCTGCGCCTACATCGAAAACGACACGCTCGCCATCGCCCACGTGGGCGACTCGCGCGCCTACCTGCTCCACGAGGGTACGCTCATCCGCGTGACCCGCGACCACTCCTACGTGGAGGAGCTCGTGGATGCCGGCGAGATCACGGCCGACGAGGCCCGCGTCCACCCCAACCGCTCGGTCATCACCCGCGCGCTGGGCTCGGATCCCGCCATGTATGCCGACCACTTTACCCTGCACATCGAGGAAGGCGACCGCCTGATTCTGTGCTCCGACGGTCTTTCGAGCATGATTCCCGATAGCGATATCGAGAACATCGCTACGCAGTCCTCGAGCGCGCAGATCTGTGTCGACAACTTGGTGGACGCGGCGCTCGCCGCCGGCGGCCACGACAATGTGACCGTGGTGGTCGTCGACCTGGTCGACGACGGCGTCATGCGCGAGGCAAAACGCGTCCGACGCCGCAATGTCACCATCGCCACCGTCTTGGCCCTTGTCTTTGTGCTGGTAGCAGGCATCTGGGCATACACGGGCGTCACCGGCTCCTATTACTTGGGAACCTACCACGGCAATGTCGCCGTCTGGCGCGGCCTGCCCGGCAAGACGCTCGGGGTCGAGCTCCACTGGCTCGAGAGCGAAACCAGCATCAAGCTGTCCGACCTGCCCGAAGACACGCAAAACCGCCTAAAGGCAGGCATTCCGCAAACGAGTGTCGACGATGCGCAGGACACCATTTCCAAGTACCGCCATCAGATTGACGAAGAGCAGACCCGTCAGGTGATTGACGCGCAAACGATTCGCGACAACACCAATCAGGAATCCACCTCCGAGTCAGATTCCGAGAAAACCGCCGAACAGTCAGCCGAGGCCGAAGCCTCCGATAAGAATTAGAAAGGGAGTGCCGCTTATGAGTCGCCGCAACACCGAACTGCTCTTGCTCATCGCCTCGGCGTTCCCCGTCATCCTGCTCTATGCGATGTACGTGCTCACCGCGGGTGCCACGATTTCCTTTGAGACGCTCGCCGTGCCGATCGGCCTGTTCGCCGCCTTCGCCGCGGCGCATATCGCCGTGCGCATCCTGGCGCCCGGCGCCGACCCCGCCATCCTGCCCATCGTCTTTGTGCTCTCGGGCATCGGCATCACATTCGTGACGCGCCTGGCCCCCGACCTCGCCATCTCGCAGCTCATCATCTTGTTTGTCTCGGTAGCGCTCATGGTGGGAACGCTCGCACTGGTCAAGAACCTCGACGTGGTCATGCGTTACAAGTACACCTTTGGCATTATCGGCATCATCCTGCTGATGCTGCCGATCTTTATCGGCACCACGATCTCGGGCTCCAAGCTGTGGATTCGCATCGCGGGCTTCACCATCCAGCCCGGCGAGTTCGCCAAGGTCTTCATCGTCTTGTTCCTGGCAGGCTATCTGGCCGAGAACCGCGAGCTGCTCTCCATCTCCAACCGCAAGATCTTGGGCCTCAAGATTCCGCGCTTCCGCCTGCTGCTGCCGCTGTTTGCCGTGTGGGGCGTGTGCCTGCTCATCGTCGTCTTCGAACGCGACCTGGGCTCGGCCGTCCTGTTCTACACCATCTTTTTGCTGATGCTCTATGTTGCCACGGGACGCTTTTCGTACGTCATCATCGGCCTTGCGCTGCTGGCCGTTGGAGCCGTGGGCGCCTACAAGTTCCTGTCTCACGTGCAGGTGCGCTTTCAGGTCTGGGTCGATCCGTTTAAGGATGCCCAGGGCCAGGGCTACCAGATCGTACAGTCACTTTACTCGCTGGCTGACGGCGGCCTGGTTGGCGTCGGCATCGGCAACGGCATGGCAAACAACATCCCCGTCGTCGAGTCCGACTTTATCTTCTCGGCCATCGGTGAGGAAATGGGCCTTTTGGGCGGCGGCGCCGTGCTCATCCTGTTTATGCTTTTTGCCGTGCGTGGCCTCACCACGGCAGCCCGCGCCAAGTCCGACCTTGCCGCCTTTAGCGCGACCGGCCTTACGGCGGCCATCAGTTTCCAGGCATTCTTAATCGTTGGCGGCGTAACCCGCCTAATCCCGCTGACCGGCGTCACCCTGCCCTTTATGAGCCAGGGCGGCTCCTCGCTGCTGGCGAGCTTTATCATCGTCGCGCTGCTGCTGCGCGCCGGCGACGAGGCAACCGGACGCGAAGCCGAGCTCACCGGCACCGGCACCATGGCCGCCATCACCGATGACCAGGTCGCATCCGCCGCTGCCCCGACCGGGACGCGTTTTGCCAACGCGCCTTCCTACAGCCACGGCAACCACTCCGCGGGTTCTCGCATGCGTCGTCGCCTGCTCGACACGCCTGAGTCCGGCGTGCTCGGCCGCGTGGCGCTTGCCAACCGTCTGACTCGTGCCGTGTTTGCCTTCACGGCGCTGTTCGCCATCCTTATCGGCAACCTCACCTATGTCCAGGTCATCAAGGCGAAGGACTATCAGGACATGCCGACCAACAACCACACCATCGCCCGCTCCAAGTACATCCAGCGTGGCTCCATCATCACGTCCGACGGCGTGACACTAGCCGAGTCGCTGCAGCAGGAGGACGGCGCCTACGCCCGCTCCTACCCCAACGGCAACATGGCCGCGCACGTGGTGGGCTACGTGAGCCAGCAATACGGCACCGCCGGCATCGAGAGCGTCATGAACGATACGCTCACCGGCTCCAAGGATTACTCCAGCTGGAACAACGCCATCGCGTCGCTCGCGGGACAGACCCAGCCGGGCAATACCGCCAAGCTCACTATCGACTCGCGCATCCAGACGGCTGCCGAGCAGGCGCTCAAGGGCTTTAAGGGCGCTGTGGTGGTCATGGATCCGCGCACCGGTGCGGTCCTTGCGTGTGCGAGCTCGCCCACCTACGACAACACCAACATCGATGCGCTGCTCCAGTCGGGCGGCGGCGAGGACGGCTCCATGTACGACCGTGCCATGGACGCGCTGTACACCCCGGGCTCGACCTTTAAGGTCGTCACACTCTCCGCGGCGCTCGAAACCGGCACCGCCAGCCTTACCAGCACGTACCAGGCACCCGGCTCCATGGACATCGGCAACGCGCCGGTCACCAACTATGCCAACGAGAGCTACGGCACCATCAGCCTGCAGCAGGCCTTCGCCGTGTCGTCCAACGTCGTCTTTGGCCAGGTGGCAAACGAGGTCGGCGCCAGCTCGCTCGTCCAGTTTGCCAACGCCTTTGGCTACGGTCAAAAGCTCGGTCAGGACCTTACCGCCGCGGCCTCCATCATGGCCGACCCGTCGCTTATGACCGAGTGGGAGACCGCTTGGGCAGGCGCCGGCCAGCCCGTCGGCATGGACCACACGCCTGGCCCGCAGACCACCGTCATGCAGAATTGCGTGATCGCTGCCGCTATCGCCAACAGCGGCGTGGTCATGGACCCGTTCTTTGTGTCACAGATACTCGCCCCGGACGGGACCGTGATTAAGACCACGCAGTCCCGCTCGCTGGGCCAGGCTGTCAGCTCTACCACCGCCGATCAGGTCAAGCAGGCCATGCTCGCCGTCGTCCAGTCCGGTAGCGGCACCGATGCCCAGATTCCGGGCGTCAAGGTTGCCGGCAAGACCGGTTCGGCCGAGACCGGCGGCACCAACGTCAACTCTATGTTTGTTGGCTTTGCACCTTACGATTCACCCACGGTTGCCATCTCGGTGGCCCTGGAGGATTACGACAAGCACGACGTCAAGGCGGCCAAGATTGCCGGCATCGTCCTGACCGCGGCGCTCGCCGCACAGGGAGCGTGATGCCCGTGATTAAAGCGGATACTTGGGGCACGCCGCGGCCGATGAGCTAGCGGCAACGCGCCACACGGCCCCAGCGGCCACACATTTGGTACTACACACATCGTTGAGCGAATAGTTATGTTAGGAGCAGGAATGGAACAGAGGGTCCTCGGGGGAAGATACCTCCTTAAGGATAAGGTGGGAACGGGCGGCATGGCGACCGTCTTCCGTGCACAGGATCAGGTCCTCGACCGCACGGTTGCCGTCAAGATCATGCTGCCGCAGTATGCCGGCGACGCCACCTTCGCCGCCCGCTTTAAGCAGGAGGCCCAGGCAGCTGCCGGCCTGTCCTCCCCCTATATCGTGGGCGTCTACGACTGGGGCAAGGACGGCGACACCTATTACATCGTCATGGAGTACCTGCGCGGTACCGACCTTAAGAGCGGCATCAAGAGCCACGGCGCCCTCGATCCCAAGAAGGTCGCGCAGATCGGCTCGCAGATCAGCTCCGCGCTTTCAGTCGCACACAAGCACGAGATCATCCACCGCGACATTAAGCCGCAAAACATCATGGTGCTGCCCGACGGCAACATCAAGGTAATGGATTTTGGCATCGCACGCGCCAAGAACAGCCACCTCACGCAGGATAACAACGTGCTGGGCACCGCCCACTATGTAAGCCCCGAGCAGACCCGCGGCCAGGACCTCGGCCCCACCTCGGATATCTACTCGCTGGGTGTCGTCATGTACGAGTGTGCCACCGGCCGCGTACCCTTTGACGGCGACGACGCCATCTCGGTCGCGCTCAAGCAGGTCAATGAGCTCCCCATCCCTCCGAGCCAGATCAACTCCGGCGTCGATGCCGACCTGGAGCGCATTATCCTCAAGTGCATGGAGAAGGACCCGGCAAACCGCTTCCAGACGGCCGACGAGCTGCGCCAGGTACTCAACAGCTACCTGTCCGGCCGTGCCGTCAATGTCTCGGAGCCCACGCGCATCATCGGTGCCGCCGGCGACCTGGGTGCCACCAAGACCCGCGAGCTTTCCGACTCAACGCGCGCTATGGTTCGTCCCGTCTCGGGCGTGAGCGGTCAGAATACCGCCCGTAGCGCTGTCTCGGGCTCCACGGGCTCCTACGAGGTCGAGAAGCCCAAGTCCAACAAGAACAAGATCATCGCCGCCGTGATTGCCGCCGTCGCCGTGATTGGCGTTGTAGTGGCCTTTGCCACGGGCATGTTCAGTGGCGAACAGGTCACGGTGCCCGACGTGCTGGGCAAGGACCAGGAAACCGCTATTGAGCTGATCAAGGAAGCCGGCCTTGAGGTTGGCACCGTCGACCAGAGCTACAACGACGATGTCGACGAGGGAAAGGTCGCCGAGCAGACCCCCAACGGCAACACCAAGAAGGCCAAGGGCACGAGGGTGAACCTGGTAATCTCCAAGGGCCCCAAGCCCTCCGAGAAGGTTGAGGTTCCGCAGCTCGTCGGCCTGACCAAGGACCAGGCCGAGGCCGCACTGGCAAGCGTGGGCCTGAAGGGCAGCGCTTCGGAGGAAGCCAATGAGGCCGAAGAGGGCCAGGTCTTTGAGCAGGGCACTGCTGCCGGCAAGGAGGTCGAGAAGGGCACGACCATCTCGTACAAGGTCTCTGGCGGCCCGGACACCACCTCGGTGCCCGATCTGACCGACATGACCGAGGCCCAGGCGCGCAACGCTCTCGACATGGCTGGCTTTGGCGTCGACGTGAGCTACCAGGAAAACGACTCGGTTACCGAGGGCACCGTAATTAGCTGGAACCCCAGCGGCAAGCAGAAGCCCGGTGCCACGATCACCGTCGTCATCGCCAAGAAGTCCGGCAAGGCCAGCGTCCCGGGCAACCTGTACGGCAAGAGCATCTCCGCCGCCGTCACCGCGCTCAACAACGCCGGTTTCTACAACATCGCATTCTGCGATCAGAACGGCAACCCCGTGAGCGGCAACGAGAATGCCACCGTTACGGGCGTCTCCCCCACCGGTAAGCAGTCCACCGACAGCACGATTACGCTGACGGTTTCTATCTCCGGCTCCGGCGACGACTCCGAGGCTAGCAACTAACGTCGATCGCTTGTTGCTCCGAGCGGTTTAGACCGCAAACACATTCGCTCAGAAGCGCCCGCTTGCTCCCCCAGCAAGCGGGCGCTTTTCTTTTGATGTGGGATTGCCGCCCATGGATGAACGCGGCTTTAAACCAGAAGAGCCCGGCACCATGGCGGTACCGGGCTCAATAAATCTCTGGTGCCCCCGGGCGGATTCGAACCGTCGGCACCCGCTTTAGGAGATATGATTTAATGCTACCCCCTACTATTCATCAAGCATCATTGAACACCATATAACTGCAGATAAAAGGCCCACTTTGCTTGCGTCCTACTGCTGGGCCTTTCATGAAAATAGGGACACCGAGCGCAACGCGTTGCGCTGAGTCCTGAGGCTGTTGCAATGAAAATGAGAATCAAGGCTTCGATAGCAGGATGACAACGCAGGCACAATTTGATTTTTGAAATATGGACGAATTCCTCGTCAGGAGGGTAAAATGGTGCCGACGGCAGCCCAAGTTGTAGAGAGCTGGGCAGAGCCGTTGCTTAATGAAGTTGGGTCATCGTCTTAGCGACGGTGGCCTTTCTTTTTGGGCTTCGAACCCTGCTTGAGTGCCTTGGAAAGGCCGACAAGGGCCGTGAGGAGCGAGACCATAGCGGTCAGGAGCTTCACGAGCTCGGTGAAATCGGTCATGGGCATCACCTCCCATCGAATGGAGGGCTCTGCCCGGCACGAGGACTGCCGACAGCGAGGATGATTTTATCAGAGTGGGTGGCCCTCTCCGATCAATTCACGCTCCTCACCCTCGCGAAGAGTGCGGGCATGGCAGAATCGGCACTAAACGGCAGTGCGTTAGGGCACCGACGACGAGCTTTCAAAAACTAGCAAGGCGTATCGCCGTTGCGGTACCGGGATCGGCAAATCTCTGGTGCCCCCGGGCGGATTCGAAAACTCCCCCCGCGGGGAAATTGGTGACGCGGGTGTCAACGGCCCGAATCCGGCCCTTAGACCAGAAGAGCCCGGCACCGTGGTGGTACCGGGCTCGGCAAATCTCTGGTGCCCCCGGGCGGATTCGAACCGTCGACACCCGCTTTAGGAGGTCATGAGCTATTACCCTACCTGCGGTTTTTCATTTTCATCAATATCTCTATTTCCGCAGGTAATTTAGCTATTCTGCCGTTTTTGCTCTTCTTGATTAGTTTTCTATTTCACCCTTTTTACACCCCTCCACCC
>CABSKX010000043.1 GCA_902478365.1 uncultured Collinsella sp.
TCTTCACCCGCACCTACACCAGCCAGGCCACGCAGACCGCGCCCATGGAGACCTTCCGCGCCTTCGCGACGACCGACGCGTTTGGCCGCATCTCGGTGACCACCTCCACACAGGTGCCTTTCCACGTGCGCCGCATGGTCGCGCAGTCGCTCGACATTCCCCAGTCGCAGGTGCAAGTCATTAAGCCTCGCATCGGCGGTGGCTTTGGCTCCAAGCAGACGGGCTGCTGCGAGATCTTCGTTGCGTTCGTCACCCAGCAGACCGGCCGTCCGAGCTACTGCTGCTACTCCCGCGAGGAGACCATCACCGCGGGCAACTCGCGCCATCAGATGCAGATGACCGTCAAGCTGGGCGCCATGAACGACGGCACCATCACGGCCATCGACTTGCATACGCTGTCCAACGCCGGCGCGTATGGCGAGCATGCCACCACGACGATCGGCCTTTCGGGCCACAAGAGCCTGCCTATTTACAACCATGTGAAGGCGAGCCGCTTTAGCTGGGACGCCGTCTACACCAACACCAACCGCGGCGGCGCGTATCGCGGCTACGGTGCCACCCAGGGCCAGTTTGCCGTGGAGAGCGCCGTCAACGAGCTCGCCGACATGCTGCACATGGACCCCGCCGACCTGCGCCTTAAGAACATCGTGCGCGAGGGCGAGATCATGCCGCAGTACTACAACGAGAAGCTCAACGCCTGCGCACTCGACCGCTGCCTGCTGCGCGCGATGGACATGATCGGCTGGCGCGACAAGCCGCTGGCTGTGGATCTGGGCGATCGCGTGCGCGCCCTGGGCTGCGCGCTCACCATGCAGGGCTCGGGCATCTCCAACGTGGACATCGCCGGCATCGACATGCGCCTGGAAGAGGACGGCTTCATTACCATCGGCACCGGCGCCACCGATAACGGCATGGGTGTCGACACGATCCTGGCGCAGATTGCCGCCGAGGAGCTGGGCGTGGAGAGCTCGCTGATCGTGGTGCGCGGCGTGGACACCGACGTGTCGCCGTTCGACGCCGGCTCGTACGCGAGCTCGGGCACGTATGTGACGGGCCTTGCCGCCAAGAACGCCGCGACTGAGCTGCGCGAGAAGATCTGCGCCAAGGCCGCCCGGATGTGGGACGTTGACGCCGTCGATGTGGTCTTTGATGGCCAGTACGTGCGCCTGTCCGACGAGCGTGCCGCGCGCGAGCAGAACCGTTACCTCACGCTGCGCGACTTTGCCAACCTGTGTGTCAAGAACATCGCCGGCGGCGACGCGCTGACCTTGCACGCCTCTGCCTGCCTGCCCGTTTCGCCTCCGCCGTTTATGGCCGGTATTGCCGAGGTCGAGGTCGACAAGGCCACCGGCAAGGTGACTGTGGTGGACTACGCGGCGGCCGTCGACTGCGGCACTGTGATCAACGAGGCGCTCGCGCGCGTCCAGGCCGAGGGCGGCATTGCCCAGGGCATCGGTCACGCGCTCTACGAGATTGTCGAGCACGACGACCGCGGCCGCCTGCGCACCGGCAACTTTATGAGCTACAAGCTGCCCACGCGCCTGGATATCGGCAGCATCCGCGTGGCCTTTGAGCCGAGCTACGAGCCGACGGGCCCGTTTGGCGCCAAGTCGATCGGCGAGGTCGTCATCAACACGCCGCTCGCCGCCGTTGCCTCGGCCGTGGCGCACGCCACCGGCCATCAGGTTCGCTCGCTTCCGATCACGCCCGAGAAGGCCCTGCTGGGGGAGTAGACGAGGCGCCGCCGCCCTTTGGCAAGCCCGGGGAAACCGCATCCCGCTTTTCGTCCGAATTGCGGGATGCGGTTTCCGTTTGAGGCCCCTGGCGGAAAGTGCATCCCGGAATAGGGGCTCAAAACGGGTTGCAGTTTCCGGTTGATGGCTATAGCGGAAGCCGCATCCCATTCCGAGGCCCCAAGCCGGGACGCGCTTTCCGGCGCATGGCCAGCACCGCCTGACTGCCGAGTCCCACCGAAGTTGCGGTGGAATAGGGACTGTTTTGGAGGACTGGAGCCCCAAACAGTCCCTATTTCACCGCAACTTCGATGGGGCGGCGGGGGATTCGATGCGTACTCGTGGTGAGGTCGTGAGCTTGTAAAAGGTGTGCGTGCGCTTGCCGCTCGTATCTGCTATCATTCCTAGTCTGTGCGCTCATGCGGGCGTGGCGGAATTGGTAGACGCGCCAGATTTAGGTTCTGGTGGGATTCCCGTGAAGGTTCGAGTCCTTTCGCCCGCACCAACGCATCTGCGTCGGCTTCGGCCGTCGCGACTCTTTGTTGCATAAAGGTACCAGCACCTCAGATAAGCTGGGCAGTATGAGGAGGAACGTGTTGAACATCACCGCTTCTGACGTCAGGGACGCCAAGCTCACCGCTACGGTCACCATCCCGGCCGCCGACGTCGACGCCGCGATCAAGAAGGCCTACAAGGACACCGCCAAGAAGTACCGCTTCCCGGGCTTCCGCGCCGGTAAGGCTCCCCGTCCGGTCATCGACTCCGCTCTTGGCGCCGAGGCTACCCTCGCTCAGGCCACCAACGACCTGATCGCCGCCAACGAGCCCGCCGTCCTCAACGAGCTGGACATCGTCCCCACCAAGAATGGTGACTACAAGGAGCTCGACCTCGCCAAGGATCACGAGGACTACACCTACACCGTCGAGTTCTCCCTGCGTCCTGCCGCTGAGCTCTCCTCCTTCGACGCTGTCGAGATTGAGATGCCTCCCGCGGAGGTCACCGAGTCCGAGATCAACAACCAGGTCGAGATGCTCCTCAACTACCGTGCCACCTTCGAGGACGTCGAGGGTCGCGCCGTCGAGTCTGACGACTATGTCACCGTCGACCTCAAGGCCGTCGAGAACGCTGACAACTTTGCCGCCGAGGGCCGCATGCTCATCGCCGGTAGCGACAGCAACCCCAAGGAGTTCAACGAGACCCTGATCGGCGCTAACGTTGACGACGTCAAGACCGTCACCTGGACCGACGATGTCGAGGAGGGCGAGGAGGCCGAGACCCACACCGTCGAGGTCACCGTCAAGGGCATCAAGGTCCGCAACACCCCCGAGCTCACCGACGAGCTCGTCAAGTCCGACTTTGGCTTTGACAACATCGAGGCCATGCGCGACGCCATCAAGATCGAGATCGAGCAGGACAAGGCTTCCCGCCTGCCGGCCGAGAAGGAGAACCGTTGCGTCTCCGCTCTCGCCGAGCGTCTGCAGCTCGACGAGATGGACGCCGACTACGAGCAGTCCGTCTTTGAGGAGCTTGGCCAGAACTTCCTGTCCAACCTCGCTGCCCGCGGCATGACCCTGGACACCTGGCTGCCCGCTTCCGGCCTGACCATGGAGCAGTTCATCGGCGACCTGCACAAGCAGGCCAACGACGTTGCCCGCGAGTCCCTGGCGCTCGACGCCCTCGCCCGTGAGCTCAAGATTGAGGTCACCGAGGACGACGTCAACGCCGAGTTCGAGAAGGCCGGCGTCAAGGACGTCGAGGCTTCCAAGGCCGAGTTCATCGCCGATGGCCGCATGCCTGCCGTCCGCGAGTCCATCCGTCGCTCCAAGGCCGTCGACCACCTGGTCGAGAACGCCAAGGTGACCGAGGTCGACGAGACCGCCAAGGACGCCGAGTAATTCTCGCCACCTTGCCCGCGAGCGCATGCGTGCGCCCGTGATGGGGTAAAGTTATACACCGGTTATCCGGTTGCTTCGTACGGTGCCAGCCAATGCATAGCATGCGGGCACCGTACGTTTATCTAGAACCAATTTGGTCCGCAAGAGAGAAATGGAGATGCGTATGATCGCCAAGTTCGATTCCGCCCTCGTGCCATACGTTATCGAGCAGACGCCGCGCGGCGAGCGCAGCTACGATATCTATTCGCGCCTGCTCAACGACCGCATCATCTTCTTAGGCGAGGAGATCAACTCCGTCAGCGCCAACCTGGTCGTTGCCCAGCTGCTGCATCTTGAGAGCCAGGATGCCGAGAAGGATATCTCGCTCTACATCAATTCGCCCGGTGGCGAGGTCTACTCCGGCCTGGCGATTCTTGACACCATGAACTTCATTAAGCCGCAGGTCTCCACCATCTGCGTCGGTATGGCCGCGTCCATGGCCGCCGTGCTGCTTTCGGCCGGCGCCAAGGGCAAGCGTTTCTGCCTGCCGCACTCCAAGGTCATGATTCACCAGCCCAGCGGCGGTGCCCAGGGTCAGCAGACCGAGATCGAGATCGTGGCCGAGGAGATCAAGAAGACTCGCCGCGAGCTCAACCAGATCCTGTCCGACGCCTCGGGCCAGCCCATCGAGAAGGTCCAGGCCGACACCGAGCGCGACAACTACCTGACCGCTGCCGAGGCCCTCGACTACGGCCTGATCGACCGTATCGTCACCTCGCGCGACCTCGCCGCGAAGGACGCCTAGGATGGCCGGTAACATGCAGGACAACTTTGACGAGAACGGCAACCCCATCCGCTGCTCCTTCTGCGGAAAAGAGCAGGGGCAGGTTCGCCGCCTTGTAAAGGGTCCGACCAACATCTTTATCTGCGACGAGTGCGTTGCCGCCTGCTCCGAGATTTTGGAGGAGTCGCTGGCTTCGGACTTTATGGACGCCGCCCGCAACGGCAAGCTGCCGGGCTTCCTCAACGACCACGGCCAGGCTGCATCCCAGCCCGCCGCGGACCCCGAGACCGAGGGTTTTGAGCTCGAGGACGATCGCCAGGTCATCACGCACGTGCCGACGCCGCACGAGATCTATGACGAGCTTTCGGCCTATGTTATGGGTCAGGAGGACGCCAAGCGCGCCATGTCGGTGGCCGTGTACAACCACTATCGCCGCGTGATTGAGGGCGGCGCTGCGGTGTCCGCCTTTGACGAGGCATCGGGCATGGGCGCCCAGTTTAACGATGACATGGACGAGGTAGAACTCGCCAAGTCCAACATTTTGCTGCTCGGTCCCACCGGTACCGGTAAGACGTTGCTTGCCCAGACGCTCGCGCGCATCCTCGAGGTGCCGTTTGCCATCGCCGACGCCACCGCGCTCACCGAGGCTGGCTACGTTGGCGAGGACGTGGAGAACATCCTGCTCAAGCTCATCAACGCTGCCGATGGCGACATTGAGCGCGCGCAGGTGGGCATCATCTACGTGGACGAGATCGACAAGATCGCCCGCAAGGCCGAGAACCTCTCCATTACCCGCGATGTCTCGGGCGAGGGCGTTCAGCAGGCACTGCTTAAGATCCTTGAGGGCACGGTGGCCAGCGTTCCGCCCACCGGCGGCCGCAAGCATCCCCAGCAGGAGCTGCTGCAGATCGATACGACCAACATCCTGTTCATCTGCGGCGGAGCCTTTGTGGGTCTGGACAAGATCATCGCCGATCGCGTGGGCAACAAGGGCGTGGGCTTTAACTCCGAGATCGCCGGTCCCACCTCGGTCGACGAGAACGACCTGCTGCGTCAGGTGCTCCCGCAGGACCTCAACGCCTTTGGCATGATCCCCGAGTTCGTGGGCCGTACGCCTGTCGTTACTCAGACGCAGGCGCTCGATGAGGACGACCTGGTGTCGATTCTGACCGAGCCCAAGAACGCCGTGGTGCGCCAGTACCGCAAGATGTTCCAGCTCGAGGACGTCGATCTTGAGTTTGAGGACGCGGCGCTGCACGAGATCGCCCGCATGGCGCTTGCCCGCAAGACCGGCGCCCGTGGTCTGCGCGCCATTTGCGAGGACGTGCTGCAACAGACGATGTTCGACCTCCCCAGCGAGGAGGGCGTTGCCAAGGTCGTCGTAACCGAAGCGGCCGTCAAGGGCGAAGAACAGCCCCAGCGCATCTACCGCTAAACCAGCCAAACACATGCTTGCTAATAGCCTCTGACCACCCGCGGTCGGAGGCTATTTTATATATGCGCAATAACCCCAACTACCTGTGTTATTCTGTGTGTTTGTTTAAGCCTCAGCGAAGTCATTCAGACTGAAGTAATCGATACCTAAGGGGAGGAATGTAGGCCCGATTTTCGTAGATTCCGCACGAGCCGAAGACCACATAATGTGGTCTTCGAGCGAGCCCAGGACTTGACCGAGCGAAAATCGGGCCTACATTCCTCCCCGGCGGGACAGGGAGAGATATATGGAAGAAATGCCCAAGAACTACGATCCGTCGACCAACGAGCCGGCGATCCTGCAGAAGTGGCTCGACGGCGGCTACTACAAGCGCCGCGAGGGCGTGGGCGACTGCACCGTCACCATTCCGCCTCCCAACGTGACTGGCAAGCTCCACATGGGCCACGCCACCGACGACTCCATCCAGGACGCCATCATCCGTATGGCCCGCATGCGCGGCAAGTCCACGCGCTGGGTGCTCGGCACCGACCACGCCGGTATCGCCACGCAGACCAAGGTCGACAAGAAGCTCAAGAGCGAGGGCATTAGCCGCCTGGAGATCGGTCGCGACAAGTTTGTCGACGCCTGCTGGGACTGGACCCACGAGTACGGTGGCATCATCGTCGAGCAGATCAAGCGCATGGGCTGCTCCGTCGACTTCGATAACGAGCGCTTCACCATGGACGAGGACTACGCCCAGGCCGTGCGTAAGGTCTTCTGCGACTGGTACCACGACGGCCTGATCTATCGTGGCAAGCGCATCGTCAACTGGTGCCCCAACTGCACCACCGCTATCTCGGACGACGAGGCCGAGTACAAGGACGAGAAGGGCCACCTGTGGCACCTGCGCTACCCGCTGACCGGGCCGGTCAACGGCCAGGACTACATCGTCGTCGCCACCACGCGTCCCGAGACCATGCTCGGCGACACGGGCGTCGCCGTCTCCCCGAAGGATCCCGAGAAGGCAGCCTTTGTGGGTAAGACCGTCATGCTGCCGATCGTCAACCGTGAGATCCCCATCTTTGAGGATTGGCACGTCGATGCCAACTTTGGCTCCGGCTTTGTCAAGGTCACCCCGGCCCATGACCCCAACGATTACGCCATGGGTCAGGCCCACGACCTGCCGCAGATCAATATCTTCGATGAGCATGCGGTGGTCGTCGAGGGCTATGGCGAGTTCACCGGCATGAACCGCGACGAGTGCCGCGAGGCCGTCATCAAGTGGTTCGAGGAGCACGACCTGCTCGATCACGTCGAGGACCTCGATCACTCCGTCATGCACTGCTACCGCTGCGACGCCGCGCTTGAGCCGTGGCTGTCCGAGCAGTGGTTCGTCGCCGTCGACAAGCTCAAAGGGCCGGCGCTCGACGCTGTCAACTCCGGCAAGGTCACCTTCCACCCCGCGCGTTGGACGCAGACCTACACCACCTGGATGGAGAATCTTAAGGACTGGTGCATCAGCCGTCAGCTGTGGTGGGGCCACCGCATTCCCGTGTTCTACTGCGAGGACTGCGGTTGGGAGGACGCCCTCACCGAGGACACCGACGTGTGCCCCAAGTGCGGCGGCCATCACGTGCACCAGGACGAGAACGTGCTGGATACCTGGTTTAGCTCGCAGTTGTGGACCTTTGCCACGCAGGGCTGGCCGCAAAAGCCGGAGCTGCTCGAGGGCCATCACCCCACGACGGCGCTCGTCACCGCACGCGACATCATCGCGCTGTGGGTCGCCCGCATGGTCATGAGCTCGCTGTACTTCCTGGACGAGGTGCCGTTTAAGGACGTCGTCATCTATCCGACGATCCTGGCCAAGGACGGCAGCCGCATGTCCAAGTCCAAGGGCAACGGCGTTGACCCCATGGACCTCATTGGCATGTACGGCGCAGACGCCATGCGCTTCAACCTGCTTACGCTGTGCACCAACAACCAGGATGTTAAGTTCGACGCGAACATCGACAAGAAGACCAAGAAGCTCATCGACAGCCCGCGTACCGAACAGGCCAAGAGCTTTGTGACCAAGATCTGGAACGCCAGTCGCTTCCTGCTCATGAACATGGAGGGCTACACGCCCGGCGAGCCCGTCGTGGAGACGCCGGCCGACGCTTGGATGTTCAGCCGCCTGGCCAAGGCCGTGAAGATGGTCACCGAGGGCATTGAGAACTACACCTTTGGCGACATGGCCCGCGGCGTACAGCAGTTCTTCTGGAACGAGGTCTGCGACTGGTACGTCGAGGTCACCAAGGCCCGCCTGAAGGGCGAGGGCCGTCTGCAGGCTCAGCGCAACCTGATCTTTGTGCTCGATACCTCCATTCGCCTGATGCACCCGCTTATGCCGTTTGTCACTGAGGAGATCTGGGACAACATGCCGGCGAGCGTGCTCGACCTGGATGCCGAGGGCAATGTGGATCGCGCCGAGGCACTCATGATCGCCAAGTGGCCCGAGCCCGCCGACTACGCCAAGTATGTTGACGAGGACGCCGAGCGCGCGTTTGAGCTGTGCCGTGCCGTCGTGTCTGCCGCCCGCGCCACCCGTTCGCGTTATCGCTTGAGCCCCAAGGCCGAGCTCGACGTGGTCGTGCGCGCCGGCGCCGAGGACATCGAGAAGCTCGAGAGCCTACGCTCGACCATCGAGCCGCTGGCAAACACTGCCTCGCTGGTCATGGGCACCGACGTTGAGAAGCCGGCTGCGAGCATCGCCGTGGTCGACAGCGGCGTCGAGGTCTTTGTGGTGCTCGAGGGCAAGGTTGACCTTTCGGCTGAGAAGGCGCGCCTGGAGAAGGAGATCGCCGCGGCCCAGAAGGAGCTCGCCGGCTGCGAGAAGACGCTCGCCAATGAGGGCTTTGTGGCCAAGGCCGCGCCCGCGGTGGTCCAGAAGAAGAGGGACCGTGCAGCTGAGCTCAAGGAGATCCTGGCGGCGCTGACTGCTCAGGTTGCTGACTTCTCGTAAGGTTTACTGGGGGATGCGGTTTGGGGCTTTGCTCGCTACTGCGGACAGTCCTGCTCGCACGAAGGCCACATTAAGTGGCCTTCGGCTCGTGCGGAACTTGTATCGAGCAAAGCCCCAAACCGCTCCCAGGTCGTTTACGTGGTTGTATGCATCTGGTGTGTTAGGGCCACTGGGTTGTGGCCTTGATCTCACTGCAAAGCGGTGTTTGGCTGATATTTTGAATGGGAGGGGCTCGTTGTTTATTGCGGGCCTCTTTTTCTGTTATGGGGGACTTTGGTTTATGCCTAAGCGTTCTGGGTCGTATTCTGTGCCGTTCTCGTTTGAGTTGCTTTCGTTTGGTGAGGCTGTGGGACTTGCTGCTGATACCGGGCGGATTTCTGGGGATGCTGGTCCTCTGCTTGAGACGGTTGTCGATATGCTCGATGAGCTGGGGCGTCCGGATGAGTATTTCGATTGCATTCAGGTTGCCGGTACCAATGGCAAGACTTCGACCACGCGTTTTTCGGCTGCCATCCTTCGCGGTGAGGGGCTCAAGACCGCACTGTATACGTCTCCACAGTTGGTGCGCTATTCCGAGCGCATGGAGGTCGATGGGCGCGTTGTGAGTGATGAGGCGTTTGCCCGTGGCGTTTCTGCCGCCGTCGAGGCGGGGCATCGCGTGAATGCTCGTCGTGTGGCGGCGGGGGAGCGCGCCTATACCATTACGCCGTTTGACCTGCTGACGGCTGCCGCACTGGTGGTGTTTGCTGAGGCTGCAGTGGACGTTGCAGTGCTCGAGGTTGGCATGGGCGGGCGTTGGGACGCCACGAGTGCGACCGATCCCGTCGCCGTTGCCATCACCGGCATCGGGCTCGACCACACGCGCATCCTGGGCGACACGCTCGAGGCCATTGCGGGGGAGAAGGCTGCGGTCATCAAGTCCGGACGTCTGGTTGTGCTGGGCGAGGGCACGCACGAGCCGAGTGTTCAGCGCGTGATGGATGCCCGTTGCCGTGAGTGCGGCGTCGTGCCACTGGTGGTGAGCCACGCCACGACCAAGGTGCCGGCGCATGTGGGCGATACGGTGGAGTTCAGTTGCACCACGCCGCGTGCGATTTATACGTCGAGCATGGTCAAGCCGGCCTATCAGCCGCAGAATGCCGCGTGCGCGATTATGCTGTGCGAGGGCTATCTGGGTCGCGAGCTCGACCATGAGGCGCTTGATGCTTCGCTTATGGGCTGCCCCACGCCGGGTCGTTTTGATGTGCTGGGGACCTATCCGCTCAAGTTGATCGACGCCTGTCATAACCCCCAGAGCTGCGAGAACTTTGTGAATGCGCTGGACGAGATCGATTCGTGCGTGGAGAATCGCCCCACGCTGCTGTGTGCCGCGCTGGCCGACAAGGATGTGGCGGGTATCGTTGACGTGCTGATTCCGGCCTTCCCGCGCGTGGTTGTGACGCAGACCGATTCCGACCGCGCCCTACCGGCAGAGGAGCTCGCTGCTCTTGTGGACGCGGGCAAGCTTGCGGGCGTGTACCCCAGCGTATCCGAGGCGCTCGCCGCCTTCGATGCCGCGGGCGAGTCCTTTGTAGCCGCCGGCACCATCACCCTAGCCGGCGAAGTGGCAGGCTTGCTCCGCTAGAGCCCTTCCGCAGGGTAGTTAGTTGGCGTGCTCGCCACGAAATGGGCCTATCTACTACGTTCGACCGGATACCCTCGATCAGACCGAAAAATGCAAAATCAAAACCGCAGGTAGATGGCTTGCCATTTTTCAAAAAAGACCCGCATGGTCGACCCATGCGGGTTAAACGTAGTAGATAGGCCGTTTTCGTGGCGCAGCTCTAGACTTTCAAATTGGTCGACTTGGCCCCATGGTAGTTGCGGTGAAATGGTTCCTGGATTATGCCTCTGCGGGCCAATCTGGGAACTATTCCACCGCAACTTATTGAGGGGCTATTGGGAAGGGGCTAGTCTAGGCGGACTGGGTCGTGGGGGTAGGCGTTGAGGATCTCGACGCCGGACTCGGTGACCAGGGCCAGGTCTTCGATGCGGACGCCGGTGTGGCCGGGGAGGTAGATGCCCGGCTCGATAGAGAACGTCATGCCCGGTTCTACGACCTGCTCGTTGACAAGCGAAACGTCACCTGGCTCGTGGTCCTGCAGGCCGATCGAGTGACCCAGACGATGCGTGAAGTACTTGCCGTAGCCAGCGTCCTCAATCACGTCGCGCGCGGCTCGGTCCAGGTCGCACATGCGCACGCCCGGGGCGATAAGCGTCTCGGCGGCCTCGTTGGCGCGGCGTACGATATCGTAGATGCGTGCGGTCTCCTTGTCCGGCTCGCCCCAAAAGAACGTGCGCGTCATGTCCGAGCAGTAGTTGCGATGACGTCCGCCAATGTCAAACAGCACCACGTCGCCGCGCTTGAGTACGGTGTCGTCGGGCTCGTGATGCGGGTCACCGGCGTTGGCGCCAAAGCTCACGATGGGCGGAAAGCTAAAGCCCTCGCAGTCGTGCTTGCGGTATAGGCCGAGCATCTGGTCGGCAATTTCGTGCTCCGTCACGCCCTCGTGAACGAGCTTGATGGCATCGGCCATCACGGCGTCGTTGGCGGCCGAGGACACACGCATGAGCTCCTGCTCGGCGGCGTCCTTGTGGGTGCGTGCGGCGGTGACGGCAAAGTCGCCTAGGAAGAACTCGCTCGCGGCGTGACGATCCATAAGGGGCATCAAAAAGCCGGAGCGCATAACGGCATCGATGCCGAGGGGCTTGGCAGGATTGACCTCGCGTGCGATGGCGTCGGTCACGACGTCGGTATCGGTGTGGTAGGCGACGCGGGCATTGTCGTATTCGGGCAGCTGATGCAGCGCGTTGACCAAGATCACCGGCTTGGCATCGCGCGCGAGCAGCACACCGCAAAAACGCTCGAACATATCGGCATAAAAGCCGGTCAGGTAATAAATCGACCACGGGTCGTTTACAAGCAGCTGTGCGCCGGGGTGCTGAGCCTCGAGCGCATCGAGCACGCGCGCCACACGCTGGTCATCGACATGTGCCATACATCGTCCTTTCGCTAGGTTGCCACCATGGTATCCCAAGCCCGGCAGCTAGGGACGTTCCTTTTATGCCGGCACTTCGGGACACTCCTTGGCATGGCCAGCCTGGCGAACGTTCGGGCAAAAGTAGTCATAAGAGGCCCGTCCCAAATGGGCTGGTTTCAAAAGTATGGCGGATTACGGGACTGGACCTGTATTACTTGACCATGGGAAAAATCGCGAAATAAAAAGCGCAGGTAAAGGGCTTATCAAAAATCGAAAATCGCCGGTATGGATGGGGGTTTCCGAATCAGCCCCGTAATCCGGCATAGTTTTAAAATGGCACTAAAGTAGGCACAAGCTAAATACCAATTCCAAGGATAGTTGCGGTGGAATAGTTCCTGGATGCCGGGGTTTGGCGGAAATCAGGAACTATTTCACCGCAATTGAGGAGGGGCGGCGGATGGATGGCGGAGTAGCTAAAAGAGCCTCGTCCTAAATTAGCTACCTATGCAGAGTCGATGTCCATGCTGGCGATGAGGTCGATGTTGGTGTTGAGGAGGTCCTCCAGCACGACATCGCTCATGCGGATGGGAGCCTCGACGACCATGCCGCGGATGAGGTCCATGGCTTGGGCGTGAAGTGACAGTGGGATGGCTTCGGCCGTGCGCACGGGCAGCAGTGCCTCGTCGCCGCCGGATACGGCCACGGTAGTGGTGAGCACGCACATGGGGCAGGTGAGTTCCTGGTGCGCGAACGTATCGCCGCGCAGGCAGCTGTTGCCGGTCACGGAGCGCACCTCTACCACGGCGCCGTCTGCGTCGCGCTCCACCTTTACAGTCAGGAGGCACTCGGATGGGCAGGTGGTGCAGTTGAAACGCAGTGTCTCGATCGTGTTTGTGCTCATGGCCTTACGCCTCCTCAACGGGGTCGACGGACAGGACAATCTCGCTGGCGCCTAGGTCAAGTGCGCGCTGAATCACCTTTGCGGGCAGCGGGAAGCTTTCCATGACGCTCGGTTTAAACGGGCGGACCTTGCCTGCAAAAAGTTCCTCGTCGCCTGCCAGAATACGTACGCGAGCGGCGTCGACAGGTCGGCGTACGCGGAAGTTGAGCTTAGTGAGCCCGACGGCCGTAATGCGTCCTGGTAGCGCGTAGCTTGCGATACCGGCGGGGGAGACCGTGAGCTCGCAACCCGTGCCCGCAGCGCTCTCCCCGGCGTCGCCGCCCAACGCCCACGCCGCCGCAGCCGCACCGGCACGCTCGGACTCGGTCGTCACGTTGTCGGCCAGGTCGTGCACGTGCAGCACGTTGCCGCAGGCAAAGATGCCCGGCACGCCCGTCTGCAGACTCTGGTCCACCACGGCGCCGCGCGTGCGTGGGTCCAGCTCCACGCCCGCGGCAACCGAAAGCTCGTTCTCGGGAATCAATCCCACCGAAAGCAGCAACGTGTCGCACGGAACAACGCGCTCGGTCCCCGGAATGGGTGCAAGATGCTCGTCGACCTGGCTCACTTCGACGGCCTCCACGCGGTCGTGCCCAATCACGCGCGTGACCGTGGTGGACAGGTGCAACGGAATGCCAAAGTCGCCCAGACAGTTCTTGACGTTGCGGCGCAGGCCGTTGGCGTACGGCATGAGCTCGTACACGCCCTCGACCGAAATTCCCTCGAGCGTGCAGCGGCGCGCCATGATAAGCCCGATGTCGCCCGAGCCCAAAATGACGGCGCGCGAGCCAGGCTTGAGGTTTTCGATATTGATGTATCGCTGCGCCAGGCCGGCTGTAAATACGCCGGCGGGTCGGCTGCCGGGAATTTTGATCTCGCTGCGTGTGCGCTCACGGCATCCCATGGCAAGGACGACCGCTCGCCCGGTGAGCTGCAGCATGCCGGCGGGGCTCATGAGCGTGACGGTGTGGAGTGCGGCGTCTTCCGTGGACTCGCCCACGCTCGACGCGCCCGCGCCCTCGCCCGAATCTATCCCAAGTACCATGCTGTCCAAGAACAGCGCAATATTAGTCGCCCGCACCTGGTCAATAAAGCGCTGGGCGTACTCGGGACCGGTGAGTTCCTGTTTAAAGTGCGAAAGGCCAAAGCCGGGGTGAATGCACTGACGCAGGATGCCGCCCAAGTGCTGCTCGCGCTCCACGATAGCCACGCACCCGCCGGCCTTATGCGCGGTAAGTGCGGCAGCCATGCCGGCGGGTCCGCCGCCGATAACGACTACGTCGAACGCCTGCGTCTGCACCGCCTCGGTAGCTTCTGCTTCCGCGCGTCCATCGCGCATATCAAACGTCGTCATCCTAGTGCACCACCTTCAGCGGTCCCTCAACCAGCCAAGAGCCAGTGTCCTCCAACAGCACTTCGCTGGGGTCGCAGCCCAGCTCGCGCGCCAGGACCGCTACCACGCGGCTCTGGCAAAAACCGCTCTGGCACCGACCCATGCCGGCGCGGCAGCGGCGTTTGACGCCCTCGACCGAAATCGCACCCGGGCGGCGTCGAATCGCGGCCACGATCTCGGCCTCGGGCACCGTCTCGCAGCGGCAGACGATCTGTCCCCATGCGGGGTCGGACTTAATGAGCTCCTCCTTACGCGCAAGCGGCGCACGGTCGAAGTCGTCCGGCGCGCGGCGAATCGGATCCCAATCGGTCCGTTCGCGCAGGGCCACGCCCGCATTGCGCAGCACCTGCTCCATGCGCTCGGCAATGGCCGGCGCGCTCGCCACGCCTGGCGACTGAATGCCCGCCGCCTGGAACAGGCCTGGCACCACGGCCGACTGCCCAATAAAAAAGTCGTTCGTTCCCTGAATGACCGGACGTCCGCCGGCAAATGCGCGCACCACACGGCGCGTGTTCAGATCGGGAACCAGCTTCCGCGCGCCGGTCAGCAGCGCGTTGACATCGGTCGCATAGGTCTGTGTATCGCCGGGCTCGCGCTCGGCGGCCGTCGCGGTAATCACGGTGTTGCCGTGTACAGTACCCGTGACGATAACGCCCTTCGATATCGGCGTCGGCACCGGATAGAGCGGCATGAGCGCACGCGGCTCCTTGTCAAGCACCACGATGTTCCCTTGGCGCCAGACCATCTGGAACTCCTCGGCGCCGGCCATATGCGAGATGTCCGCGGCACCGTTGCCCGCGGCGTTGATCAGATAGCGGCAGCGAACATCGCCGGCAGGCGTCACCAGCGTGAAGCGCGCGGCTTCGTCATCCGAGTCGGCAACTTCAATTGTCTCCACTGGCGCAGACCGCATAAACGTCACCCCGTTGGCGACGGCATTCTCCAGCGCGGTGATGGCCACTTCAAACGGGTCGACGTAACCGGTCGAAGGGCACCACAGCGCGCACGTTGCCTGGGCACTCGCGCGCGGCTCCAGCTCGTGGATGCGCTCGGGGCCGATAATCGACAGCTCGGGCACGCCGTTGGCCAGGCCATTCTGGCGCAGCTTCTCCAGGTGCGTACGGTCCTCGTCGCTAAATCCCAGCACCATCGAGCCGGTGCGGCGGAACAAAAAGCCTAGCTCCTGGGCCCACGTGCCATATAGCTCGCAACCACGGGCGTTGACCTGCGCCTTTACGGTGCCCGGTGCCGGATCGTAGCCGGCGTGCACCAGGCCGCCGTTGGCCTTCGATGCGCCCAGCGCGATATCGTTTGCCGCCTCGACCACGCAAATGGACAGGTCAAACCGCGCGAGCTGCCGCGCGATGGCGCACCCGGTAATGCCCGCGCCCACAATCGCGATATCAAACGTTTCTGCCACAGTGCCTCCCAGACGAGTTGACAGGCCGTCAATAAGACTATCCTACGGTCCGCACGCCCCCAGTGCGGCGGCAATGCGGCGAACAGCCCCGCAACACCCGCCAACGGCAGGCGAGGGGAGACTCAGGACCATCGTTGACCTCGTCTGCCGCCCCTGGTGTCAGAGGTTTGTCTCGTTCTGTAACATCTGGGACTGTTTTTGCCGAGTAACTGTTACAGATTGAGGCATTTGGTTTGGACGGTTTTCTTTGTCTCGATCTGTAACAGTAAGAGGGGAAAATCGGTCCTATGTGTTACAGATTGAGATTGAAAGTCGGGGAGAGATTTTTCTGTCTCGATCTGTAACATCTAGGGACCGTTTTGGGGTCTAGATGTTACAGATTTAGATGAACCTATCAGTCGGTTTCGAATGTCTAAATCTGTAACAGTTAGACCTGATTTTGCCGAGTTGTTGTTACAGATTGAGACATTTAATCGGAGGGTTCGCCGTTCATCTCGATCTGTAACAGTAAGAACTGTTTTTGGGTTCTAGTCGTTACAGATCGAGATTTACGTCTGGGAGAGAATGGCTTGTCTAAATCTGTAACATCTGGGACTGTTTTTGCCGAGTATCTGTTACAGATTGAGACGTTTGGCCTAGACGTTTTCCTTTGTCTCAATCTGTAACAGTAAGCTGAGGATTTGGGTTCTAGATGTTACAGATCAAGACAAACCTTCCGGTGGATTTTGAATGTCTCGATCTGTAACAGTAAGAGGGGTTTTGGGGCCCAAGATGTTACAGATCGAGATTGAAGTCGGGAAGGGACCCCTGTGTCTCGATCCGTAACATCTAGACCCGGATTCCGCTCCCACCTGTTACAGATTGAGATGTTTGTGTCCGCGCCAGCCCCGTACCCTGCCGTGGTCCCATATAAACAAACCCCGTGGTAAACTTGACCGGACTGTAAATATTCCGAAAGGTACACCTCAATGTCCAAATACATCAACGAGCTCATGTCGCCGCAGCTTATGGGCGTCATCTATGCCTTCGTGGGCTTTATCATCGCCCTGTACGTGCTGTCGGTCGTCTATGTGTTCATCGACGCTCGCCGCCGCGGCGCCAGCGCATACGTGGCATGGGGCATCATCGCCCTGATCCCGTTTGTGGGCCTCATCGCCTACCTGGTCCTGCGTCCGCACTCCTACGCGGCCGACCGCGAGGAGCAGGAGCTGGACATGGCCCTGCGCGAGCGCCAGCTTGCCCAGTACGGCACCTGCCCGCAGTGCGGCGCGCCCATCGAGAAGGACTTTGTCGTGTGCCCCGTGTGCGACACTCAGGTTCGTAACGTGTGCCCCAGCTGCCATCGCCCGCTCGACGCGCACTGGAAGGTCTGCCCCTACTGCCGAACTCGAATCCAGTAACGCATCCATCGCCGGGCCGGCCGCAAGCTACGGGCGCACCGCGGACATCCCGCGCAACCCGCCCCCGCGCCACGGGCGTGCCGCAAGCACGCGCACCCCGCCCCCACACGATGAAGCATGCGTAGAAAATCGCCCGCCGTGCCATTAAGGTGCGGCGGGCGCTTGTATACCAAGGCAACCTGCCTATAATGATGCAAGTTAAAACGCCGAGCGCATCGCACGCACTTGCATCAGGCATCCGAGAGGAGAAAACATACCCATGAAGGCACTCTACAATGACGGTTCGGTGGCCGAGCTCCCGCAGGACGAGGTCACGCACGTCATCCGCCACTCCGCTGCGCACATCATGGCGCAGGCCATCAAACGTCTCTATCCCGAGGCCGACTTTGCCTACGGCCCCGCAACCGACAACGGCTTCTATTACGATGTCGACCTTCCCGAGGGTGTCAAGATCAGCGAGGACGACTTCCCCGCGATCGAGGCCGAGATGAAAAAGATCGTCAAGGAGAACCTCAAGTTTTCCGTGTACGAGAAGCCCCGCGCCGAGGCCATCGCCCTTATGGAGGAGCGCGGCGAGAAGTACAAGGTCGAGCACATCGGCGACCTGGACGACGACGCCCGCATCACCTTCTACCAGCAGGGCGACTACATCGACATGTGCGTCGGCCCCCACATCTGCTACACCAAGGCCCTCAAGGCCTTTAAGCTCACCGGCGTCTCGGGCGCCTACTGGAAGGGCGACAAGGACAACAAGATGCTTACCCGCATCAACGGCGTCGCCTTTGCCACCAAGGAAGAGCTCGACGAGCACATGCACATGCTGGAGGAGGCCAAGAAGCGCGACCACCGCAAGATCGGCCGCGAGATGGACCTCTTTATGATGCGCGACGAGGCCCCCGGCTTCCCGTTCTTCCTGCCCAACGGCATGATCCTTAAGAACACGCTGCTGGACTACTGGCGCGAGATTCACCACAAGGCCGGCTACGTGGAGATCTCCACGCCGCTCATCATGAACAAGCAGCTGTGGAAGACCTCGGGCCACTGGGACCACTACAAGGACAACATGTACTCCACCGTCATCGACGACGAAGAGTACTGCATTAAGCCCATGAACTGCCCGGGCGGCGTGCTGGTGTACGCGTCCAAGCCGCACTCCTATCGCGAGCTGCCCATTCGCGCCGGCGAGATTGGCCTGGTGCACCGCCACGAGCTGCGCGGCGCCCTGCACGGCCTGTTCCGCGTGCGCTGCTTTAACCAGGACGACGCCCACCTGTTTGTGCGTCCCGACCAGCTGACCGACGAGATCGTGGGCGTAGTCAACCTCATTGACTCCGTGTACCAAAAGTTTGGCTTTAAGTACCACGTTGAGCTTTCCACCCGCCCCGAGGACTCCATGGGTTCGGACGAGGACTGGGCGCGCGCCGAGGAGGGCCTGCGCACCGCTCTGGAGCAGCTGCACATGGACTACGAGGTCAACGAGGGCGACGGCGCCTTCTACGGCCCCAAGATCGACTTCCACCTGGAGGACTCGCTCGGCCGTACCTGGCAGTGCGGTACCGTCCAGCTCGACTTCCAGATGCCGCTCAACTTTGACCTGGAGTACGTGGACGCCGACGGCACCAAGAAGCGCCCCATCATGCTGCATCGCGTGTGCTTTGGCTCCATCGAGCGTTTCATCGGTATTCTGATTGAGCACTTTGCAGGCAAGTTCCCCACCTGGCTGGCTCCCGTGCAGGTCAAGGC
The DNA here is from genome assembly GCA_902478365.1 of uncultured Collinsella sp. GTDB lineage: Bacteria > Actinomycetota > Coriobacteriia > Coriobacteriales > Coriobacteriaceae > Collinsella. Next base: position 18,726 of record CABSKX010000043.1, read on the forward strand.
GCTTCCCGTTTCCGAGAAGAGCCGCGACTACGCCCACGAGGTGTGCGCCAAGCTGGAGGAGGCCGGCATTCGCGTGGTCTGCGACGACCGCGACGAGAAGATCGGCTACAAGATCCGCGAGGCTCGCTCCATTGACCGTGTGCCCTACATGCTCATCCTGGGCGAGAAGGAGGTCGAGGCCGGCAACATTTCCGTCCGCGATCGCTCCAACGAGACCGTTCAGATGAGCGTTGACGAGTTTGTGGCAAAGGTGCTCGAGGAGATCAAGACTCGCGCCTAGCACAAACAATACAAGAATTAACAAAGGCGACCGTCCTATAGGGCGGTCGCCTTTTTTGTTGTCTATAGAAGAAAAGCCGCTGGTTAGAGCGGCTTTTTTGTTGTGCAAAAAGGTACAGATTTTTGTATCTTTCGACGGAGTTCAGGTAG
>CABSKX010000044.1 GCA_902478365.1 uncultured Collinsella sp.
CGACGCTGCGCGGGCCGCATTTGGACAATCTGACGTTCAACTTCAAGGGCGCGACCAGAAGGTCAGCGCCCTTTCGTTTCACGTCACCTTGTCTCAAATGCGACCCGCTCGCTGGCTTATGCTCAACCTATGGTGGCATCTAGTTCCGAAGGCACCTTGCTCGCTCTGGCGGGCTTTCGCTGGCGTTGCCAAAACATCGGCGTTACCTTGGTCCAGATGTAGTCATTGGCTATTGCGCACATGGCTCGCATGACAGCCGTCTCTTTTATGTTTCCTTTAGCCGTCGCTGTCTAGGATGGGGGTTAGTCGATAGGAAGGGAGCACCGGGATGGACGATGCGAGCGAGCGCGCGATTGAAGAGGACATGCTCGATCAGTTCAACTACTTTGATGATGAGGACGAGGAGCTGATCGACCGTCGCGAGCCAGCGCCGCTTGATTCCTTTGATCTGGTCGATGAAGAGACTGATGAGGTTGAGGACGAATCAACGGAGTCCCCACAGTCTTCGCGCCTTAACTCGCTGCTTTCGAGAGCCCCCATGCACCACGGCGTTCGTGCCGGCGCGCTCCATATGAAAACTGACTGGCACCAGATCGTGACGGCAGGCGATGAACTTGCCGTCGATGCGCCGCTCACCGATAAATCATCCATCATCTGCCGCACCGGTATGCTTATGCTCGCGAGCGGAACGGGTGCCTGGCGTGTACGCGATACCATGAATCGAGTTGCCGCCGTACTCGGTGTCACCATCCACGTCGACTTGAGTCTTCTATCGTTTGAGTGTACCTGCATCGAAGATGGTCACTGCTTTAACGAGGTCGTCAGCCTGCCGACAACCGGCGTCAATACTCATCGCATTTGGATGATGGAGAGTTTCCTCAAGGAAATCGAGACCTATGGTCGTCGCTTCACGGTGCACGAGTATCACGAGATGCTCAAGACCGTTGAGAGTTCAAAACCTGATTACGCGCCTTGGCAACAGGGCCTTGCGGCGGCCTGCGCCTGTGGCGCCTTTGTCTTTTTACTTGGTGGCGGTCCTATTGAGATGGCATGCGCGTTCGTGGGCGCGGGTGTCGGCAACTTTGCCCGCTCCCATATTCTCAAGCAAGGCCTTGGTCAGTTCAGCGCGCTGACGACCGGTGTTGCGCTCGCTTGCGTTTCGTATCTGCTGGCATTGCTCGGCCTTGGCCAGGTCATACCGGGGGCAATGTCGCACCAAGAAGGCTATATTGGCGCCATGCTCTTTGTGATTCCCGGCTTTCCGCTTATTACGGCAGGCCTCGACATCGCTAAGCTCGACATGCGAAGCGGTATCGAGCGCCTTTCATATGCCGTATCGATTATTGTGATGGCGACCCTCGTAGGTTGGATGGTTGCCGAGTGTGTTGGCCTGGCGCCGGACGACTTTGCCCCACTGGGCCTTTCGCCGCTTGCCCTTACGCTCCTGCGCGTGGTGATGAGCTTCGTTGGCGTATTCGGCTTCTCGGTGATGTTCAACAGCCCGGTAAAGATGGCCGCGGCAGCTGGGCTGATCGGCGCCGTGTCCAATACCCTGCGTCTGACCCTTGTCGATGCGCCGACGATGATTCCCTTCCTGGGCCTCAGCACGGGAATGCCTCCCGAGGCAGCAGCGTTTATCGGCGCGCTGGTATCGGGGCTGCTCGCAAGCTTGGCTGAAGTCAAGCTCACCTACCCGCGCATCGCCCTCACGGTGCCTTCGATTGTCATTATGGTGCCGGGCTTGTATCTGTATCGCTCGATGTATTACATGTGCACCTTCGACACGGTCAATATGCTCGGCTGGTTTGTGCGCGCAGTGCTCATCGTAGCGTTTCTACCCGTTGGACTGGGTGTGGCGCGTACGCTCACCGACCCTCGCTGGCGCCACACCAGCTAATTGGTACAAGGGGGACAGGTTACTTTGCACCAAATGAGTTGCGGTGAAATAGGGACTGAATTGCTGCTTAAAGGGTCAAAACAGTCCGTATTCCACCGCAACTTATGGGGTCGGGGGATTATCGGTGCCCTGCATCTTCATAAACTCAACGCTTACGAAGCGCATGCGTTTCGTGCTAGGCTGGTTCCACCACATAAGTAGTCGCAGACGCGCGTACCACGGGCGGGCGAGATGAAGTTCCAACAGCTCCATCTTGCCCGCCCGTTTTTGTTGCGTGGCGCCGCGGTACAACACAGAGAGGAATCTGCCCTTTATGCCTATCAACAAACGAGAGAGCCTGCTGTTCACCTTTATCATGTGCTTTTGCATGGTGCTCTGGATGAGCATCTACAACGTTGCCCTGCAGCACGGGGCCATCAACGGCGAGGTCGTTGCCGCTGCGTGGCTCGGCTTCCCCGTTGCCTACATTTTTGCCATGTGCTGTGACTGGTTCGTCGCCAGCCCGCTCGCCAAGGGTTTCGCCTTTAAGTACTTGGTCACGCCGGGCAAGAGCTCGCCACTTGCCATGACGCTCGCCGTCAGCTCCTGCATGGTCGTTCCCATGGTCATCATCATGTCGCTGTACGGTGCCTGCGAGGGTCTGACGCACATGCCCGGCGGCATCCTTGCGAACCTGTATTCCGTGCCCGCGATCTGGATGATCAACATCCCGCATAATTTTGTGATGGCGCTGCCGTGGAACCTTTTGGTAGCCGGTCCGATTTCCCACTTCGTCTTCCGTCACGCCTTCCCTGTGGGGACGGTTTTCGAGGAGGAGCATGCCGAGCTCTTGGAGCAGGCTATGGCTTCTGAGTGCGAGTAGCTCGCTTAGGGACCTGCTGAGCGCGGGCGACTTGCTTGGTTGGAGCCCTAAGCGTGGATAGCTCGCTCGGCGACATCGCGGGCGCGAGCGGTGCACATGACCGGAGGGCCCGTGCTGCTCCGTTGCCCGACGTGCTAGCGCGCAGACAATCTGTTGGTGCATTCGGCGGCTGCTGAAGCGTTTCGGCAGCCGCTTTTTATACGGAGTTTAAATACAACAGTCTGTTGTATTACGTAGAGTGGTATATCTCTAGCAGGAAAAATGCGAGAGACGGAGCATTATGGCGTTGCTAGTAGGACTGGACGTAGGGTCGACGACGACCAAAGTTTACGCGATGCACGAGGATATGACCGAGGCGTGGTGGGGATATCGCCGCCACGGGGCGTGTCAGGCAGCGAGCGTGCGCGCCATGCTCGGCGAGCTCGCCGAGCGCTTTCCCCATGAGTCGCTGCGCGTTGCGGTGACCGGCTCGGGTGCGCGCGATATCGCGACCGCGCTGGGCGCCTCGTACGTTCAGGAGGTGGTCGCCAACGCGCTCGCGATCAGCAGGTTCTATCCGCAGACGCGCTGCGCCATCGAGCTGGGCGGCCAAGACGCCAAGATGATCTTCTTCCGCACCAACGATAAGGGAGACATCGAGGTTGCCGACATGCGCATGAACGGCTCGTGCGCAGGCGGTACCGGTGCATTTATCGACGAGATGGCAAAGCTCATGGGGGTCGGCACCGAATCGGGCGAGTTCGAGCAGCTCGCAAGCCGGGGAACGACCGTCCACGAGGTCTCGGGCCGCTGCGGCGTGTACGCAAAGACCGATATCCAGCCGCTGCTCAACGAGGGCATTCCTACCACCGACCTGGCGCTTTCGGCGCTTCACGCGGTCGCCCGCCAAACGATCGGCGGTCTGGCCCAGGGTATCGACATCGAGCCGCCGGTAATCTTCGAGGGCGGTACGCTCGCCTACAACCCCACGCTGGTCCGCGTGTTCCGGGAGCAACTGAATCTATCGGACGATCAGGTTATCGTCCCGCGCGATCCGCAGATCATGGTCGCGCGCGGTGCCGCCCTGTCGCTGACCGACATGTTCGCATCGTCCCAACCGATCGACCTTCCCGACGCTTTTGTCCGGCTGGATAAGCTCGAGACGGTCGCGCCCGCAAGCGGGGAGGGACGTCTTGCCCAGCCCTTTTTTGCCACACCTGCCGAGCAGGCGGATTTTACGGCACGCCATGGCAAAGAGACGCCGGCAAAGGGTCCGGATGCGTATGCGCCCGGAGAGACGGTGCGTGTGGCGCTCGGTATCGATTCGGGGAGCACGACGACCAAGTTCGCCCTGGTCGATGAGGCGGGTGAGCTTGTCGATTCGTTCTACGCGTCTAATAACGGCAGACCGCTCGACGTCGCCCAACAGGGTCTTGTCAGCTTGAAGAACCGCTGGGAGACAGCGGGAGTCACGCTTGCGATCGATGCCGTGGGCACCACGGGATACGGCGAGGAGCTTTTCGCGCGCGCGTTCCACGCCGACTACCATACGGTCGAGACGGTCGCGCACGCCCGCGCCGCGTGCGCATGCGTTCCCGATGCGACCTTCGTGCTCGACATCGGCGGACAGGATATGAAGGCCATCTGGCTCAACCACGGCGTGCTGACCGATATCGTCGTCAACGAGGCGTGCTCTGCGGGCTGCGGCTCGTTCCTCGAGGGGTTTGCCAAAAACCTCGGAATAGCCGGTGAGGATATCGCGACCGAGGCATTTTCGTCCAAAGCCCCCGCCGTTCTCGGCAGCCGCTGCACGGTGTTCATGAACAGCAGCGTCGTTTCCGAGCAGCGGCGCGGTAAGGGTCCGGGCGACATCATGGCCGGTCTCTGCCGTTCGATTATCGAGAACGTGTTCACCAAGGTCATTCGCGTTTCAAATCTCAACCGTCTGGGCGACAAAGTCGTCGTCCAGGGCGGCACGTTCCGAAACGACGCGGTGCTGCGCGCATTCGAGCAGTATATGGGCAAACCCGTCACGCGTGCGCCCCACCCGGGGCTGATGGGCGCTATCGGTATCGCCCTGCTCGCGCGCGAGGAATGCCGCAAGGGCGACGCCGGCACGTCGTTTATCGGGCTCGATGCCGTGGAGCGCTTCGAGCATCGCGAGTTCGGCGGCGTTACCTGCCGTCGGTGCAACAACCGCTGCCAGCGCGCGGTCGTGGCATTTGGCGACGGCTCGCTTTACGTCACGGGCAATCGCTGCCCGCGCGGCGGCGCCATCTCATGGGATGAGCTCGTGCGCGAGGTTCCCGCGGCGGAGGAGCTGCGTCCGCAGGGTGCTTGCGAGGCACAGGCACCCGGCACGGGGCGCGACCGGACCGCGGCTGCCCCCAATCTCTTTGTCGACCGCGAGAAGCTGCTGTTCGAGTCGTGCCCCACGGTTCCCGTCTGCGGGGGGCGCGATGTCACGATCGGCATTCCCCGTGTGCTCGAGTTCTGGGACGCCATGCCGTTCTGGTCGACGTTCTTCAGCACGCTCGGCTTTAAGGTGCGCGTCTCGGGACGCAGCACCAAGGCGATGTACGAGCGCGGTCTGGCGCACGTCACATCCGACACCGTGTGCTTCCCGGCCAAGCTCGTCCACGGGCACATCCGCAATCTCGTCGACGCCGGCGTCGACCGCATCTTCATGCCCATCATCACGACGGTGCCCACCGAAAACACCGCCTCTACCAGCGAGTGGATGTGCGCCGTCGTAAAGGGATACCCCTACGTGATGCGCAATTCCGATAACCCGGAGGAGCGTTTCGGCGTTCCGTTCGATACGCCGCTGTTCCACTGGTACGACGAGGGCGACCGAAACCGCCAGCTCAAGGCGTGGTGCAAGGAGACCTTCGATATCGATGCCGACCTGGTTGCCAAGGCGACCGAGCAGGCGGACCGCGCGCAGCAGACGTTTGAGAACCAGCTGCAGCTGCGCGGCAGGCAGGTGCTCGAGAACGTGCGCGAGGACGGCGGCTACGCGGTGGTGATCGCTTCGCGCCCGTACCACAACGACCCGCTGGTCAACCACGGGCTGCCCAAGCTCTTCTCTGAGCGCGGCATCCCCGTGCTGACGCCCGGTGCGGTGCCGGGGGTCTGCAACGTCGATCTTTCCAACAGCCGCATCGACATCGTGAACAACTACCATGCGCGCATGCTGTCGTGCGCGGTCATCGTCGCATCGACGCCCGAGCTCGAGCTCGTGCAGATGGGCAGCTTCGGCTGCGGCCACGATGCGTATCTCACCGACGAGATCGCGCGCATGATGGGCGAGATGGGCTCCAAGGTTCCGATGATGATCAAGCTCGATGAGAGCGACGTCGCCGGTCCCATGGGCATTCGCGTGCGTTCGTTTATCGAGTCGGTCAACCGTCGTCGCGCGGAGGAGCGTGCCGAGGGCGCCCGGGTGCACGCGGTCCATCCGCTCGACGACCCGTATAAGGTCAAGTACACCAAGCGCGACCGGCACGATAAGATCGCGCTGGTCCCCAACACCTCCCATGCGTTCTGCAGGCTCATGACCGCGGCGATGCGCAATCAGGGCGTGCGCGCCGAGGCCCTTGATATCGGGCGCGAGGATGCCATCCGCCTGGGCAAACGCTATGTGCACAACGACATCTGCTTCCCCGCGCAAATCGTGATCGGCGAGGCGCTCGCGGCACTCGAGAGCGGTAAGTACGACCCGCACGACGTCGCTGTGGTGACTGGCAAGTATATCGGCGACTGCCGCCTGACGCACTACATGCCCCTGCTGCGCCGCGCGCTCGACGACGCGGGATACGACTATGTCCCGGTGCTCACCAACGACGACGTCGATGCCCACAATGCGCATCCGGGCTTCAAGCTCGGCCTTGGCCCGAGCATCCAGATCGCCTACGGTCTTCCCATGATCGATGCCCTCGAGGCCATGCTTAGGCGCATCCGTCCCTACGAGCTCGAGAAGGGCGCGGCGGACGCTGCGTTCGACCGCGCGCTCGATGAGGTTATCGAGGCCATGGAGCGCTCCGGGCTGAGAGGCCAGGCGACGGGCTTCAAACGCGCGCTTGCGATCATGGACGCCGTTCCGTACGACCGCTCGAACCCGCATCCGACCGTTCTCATCGTGGGCGAGTACCTGCTCAATTTCCATCTCGGCGCCAACCACGAGATCGAGCGCTACCTCGAGGACAACGGGCTCGAGGTCATCGAGGCGCGCATGACCGACGTGATCCGCAAGACCTATTTCTACAAGCATGCGCAGTCGCGCGAGTTCCACGTCGACCTGTCGCTGCCCGAAAAGGCCTGGTACGCCACGGCGGACAACCTGTTCGAGCTCGCGCACGACCGTTGCGACCGCCTGGGCGCGGCGAGCCCGCTCTACGAGCCGCCGACGCGCATGCCCGAGCTCGTGCGCGCGAGCGATAAGATCCTGCACCATACGTTCGATGCGGGCGAGGGCGTGCTGATTCCGGCGGAGATCCTCGAGCACGCCAAGCGCGGCTGCCGCAACTTCGTGATCCTGCAGCCGTTCGGGTGTCTGCCCAACCATGTCGTGGGGCGCGGGCTCATCCATGCGCTCAAGGAGCAGTATCCCACGGCGCAGTTCCTGCCGCTCGACTACGATCCCGACGTGAGCTTCGCCAACGTGGAGAACCGTCTTCAGATGCTCATCATGAACGCCAAGGCGCAGGGGTGCGGTGAGGCGCATGGCGAGACCGCGTAAGGACGCCGATGCGCCCGATGCACGCACCCGTATCATCGAGGCGTTTTGGGAGCTCATCGAGAACAACAGCATCTTCGAGCTGTCGGTTGGCGAGGTGACCCGCGCCGCCCAGTGCAATCGCGGAACGTTTTACTACTATTTTCACGATTTCGATGAACTCGTCGCCATCGCCATAGCCCAGCTGCTGCAGGATAACGAGCTCATCACCGATGCCCTCTGGCATTTTTCGAGCGAGGGCGACCTTTCGGCGTTCGACCGGCGCGACGTCCGCTGCCTGCTGCGGCGCATCGTCATCACCATGAGGGCGGGTGCCGCCGAGCAGGTCGTGCAGGGCATCCATACGATCATCATCGACCGCGTGAGAGAGATCGTCCACCCCGACGGAGAAGAGCTCAAGGCGGATTCGAGCTTTGCGGTGGGCTTTCTGGTCTCGGGCATCATGGGCTTTGTGATGGCGGTCGGCTTTGCCCGGGAGGGCGGCGAGGAGATAGACCTCGAGCAGCTGGGGGACAGCGCGTGCGCGTACCTGAGGGCGGTCGCCATGCAGACGGTGGAAACGGTCGCGCAAGTCGAGGGCGTCGATACATCCGAGCTGCTCGAACGCGTCTCCAAGGAGGCCGATGCCTATCGCGCATCGCGTGCGACGAGTCCCGACGTGGTGAAAGACGCCTAGGGTTTCTCTTGCGGGGCGCCTGTCGCGCATCGCGCGGTGAGTCCCGCGATGCGGTCATAACCTGCATTCATGTGAGCCGGGTTTATAGATATTCCTCCAGCTGTTAACATAGACAACCTGTGGGTAAAGAGACAAAAGCGCCGCCGACGGGCGGGCGTTTTGATTTCGATGAACTCATGTAAGGAAACGAGCATGTTAGATAGATTTACCGATCGTGCGCGCAAGGTCATGTCCATGGCCAAGCAAGAGGCGCTCGATCTTCATTCAAATAAGGTGGGTACCGAGCACCTGCTGCTCGCGCTTGCCAAGGAGGACGAGGGCATTGCCGCTGAAGCACTGCGTTCGCTCGACATCTCCTACGACGACATCATGGATACTCTCAAAGAGGTCCAGACCACCGTTCCCGAGCCCAGCGAGGAGACCGAGGCAGCCAAGCTCGCCTTTACACCGCTCGTCATTAGCGTGATGGAGCGTTCATTCCGTGTGGCGCGTGAGAACAACCAGACCTACGTGTCGACCGAGCACCTGCTCATCGGTATCGTCGAAGAGGGCAACGGCATGGCCATGGACATCCTCATGCGCCTGGGTGTGTCGTCCGCCTCCATCAAAAAGGCTATCGAGAAGCTCACCGCCAAGGACCAGGACAAGAAGCGTCCGCTCGCCGGCGCCGGTGCTGGTCGTCCCGGTGCGGGCCTGCCGTTCTTTAGCGGCTCGGATGCCTCTCAGCAAAAGGGGAGTGGCACCGACACGCTTAAGCAGTTCGCCACCAACCTTACGCAGAAGGCCCGCGACGGCGAGCTCGACCCCGTGATCGGTCGCGAAAAGGAAGTCCAGCGCATGATGGAGATCCTTTCGCGCCGCACCAAGAACAACCCGCTTATCTTGGGCGACCCCGGCGTGGGCAAGACGGCCATCGTCGAGGGCCTGGCGCAGCAGATCGCTGCCGGCAACGTGCCCGAGAACCTCATGAACCAGAACATCTGGACGCTCGACCTGCCGGGCCTCGTGGCGGGCGCCAAGTATCGCGGTGAGTTTGAGGAGCGTCTCAAGAACGTGATCCAGGAGGCCACCGAAGCCGACGACGTCATCCTGTTTATCGACGAGATGCACACCATCATCGGTGCCGGTTCTGCCGAGGGTTCCATCGACGCGAGCTCCATGCTCAAGCCCGTGCTCGCGCGCGGTGCCTTCCAGATTATCGGCGCCACCACGGCCGAGGAATTCCGCAAGTACCTCACCAAGGACCCGGCCTTTGAGCGTCGCTTCCAGACCATCGATGTCGAGGAGCCGAGCGTCGAGGACACGGTCAAGATCCTGACTGCGCTCAAGCCGCGCTACGAGGAGCACCACCATGTGCGCTATACGCAGGGTGCTATCGAGGCCGCCGCGAACCTTTCCAACCGCTACATCCAGGATCGCTTCCTGCCCGATAAGGCCATCGACCTCATCGACGAGGCCGGTGCCCGCGCTCGCATCGCTGCGAATCGCGCGCCCGAGCCGGTGCGCGAGGCCGAGCATCGCATCGAGGAGCTCAAGGCCGCCGCGCAGGAGGCCACCGAGAGCGACGACATGAACAAGGCCGCCGAGATCACCGAGCAGCAGAAGGCCGCCGAGATTGAACTCGCCGAGGCCAAGGCCGCCTGGACCGCCGAGCTCGACGCCAGCCCGCTCACCATCGATGTGAGTCAGATCGCCGATATCGTGTCCGTGACTTCGGGCGTGCCGGTGTCCTCGCTTACCGAGAGCGAGAGCCGTCGCCTGCTGCAAGCCGAAAGCGTGCTCAAGACGCGCATCATCGGTCAGGATGAGGCTGTCGAGGCAGTTGCCAAGGCCGTGCGCCGCAGCCGTTCGCCGCTCAAGGACCCGCGTCGCCCCGGCGGCAGCTTTATCTTCCTGGGTCCCACCGGCACGGGCAAGACCGAGCTCGCCAAGACGCTCGCCGAGTACCTCTTTGGCAGCAAGGATGCACTCATCAGCTTCGACATGTCCGAGTTCGGTAGCGAGTTCGAGGTCTCCAAGCTCATCGGTAGCCCTCCGGGTTACGTCGGTCACGACGAGGGCGGCCAGCTCACCAAGGCCGTTCGTCGCCACCCGTACTCGGTCGTGCTGTTCGACGAGATCGAGAAGGCGCACCCCGATATCTTCAACATCTTGCTGCAGGTGCTGGAGGAGGGCCGCCTGACCGATAGCCAGGGCAAGACGGTCGACTTCCGCAACACCGTGATCATCATGACGTCCAACGTGGGCGCCCGCGAGATTGCGCAGGATGCGAGCGTGGGCTTTGGCACCACCGGCGAGCAGGGTCTCACCTCGAGCGAGATCCGCGGCCGCGCGATGGGCGAACTCAAGCGCCTGTTCCGCCCCGAGCTGCTCAACCGTATCGATGACATCGTGGTGTTCCAGAAGCTCTCGGGTGAGAATCTCACCAAGATCGCGCACCTGCTGGTGGACGACCTGCGTCAGCGTTTGATTGCCAACGGCATGAACATCAAGCTCACCGATGCGGCCTATGACAAGATCGTGGCCGAGGGCACCGACCTCACCAACGGTGCGCGTCCGCTGCGCCGTGCCATCCAAAAGCTCATCGAGGACCCGCTGTCCGAGGAGCTTCTGGCCGGCGAGTGGGGCGAGGGCGATACCGTCCTGTGCGACGTGGCCGATGGCAAGTTTGTCTTTAGCCACGGCACGGGCGAGATCCCGGCACCGCGTCCGGCGGGCACGCTCGGTGGCGATACCGCCCCGGCGGCACCGCACACCGGCAACGCCGCGCCCGTGAGCGGCGGCGTGACCTCGGGCCCCGGCGGCATGATGCAAGCCGGTTCCGGCGCGCTGTAGGGTGTGGTGACAATTTGATCTGTGCAATCGAGGCGCTCTGGCAAGGGCGCCTCGATTTGTAGAGCTGCGAAGTTGTGACCGTTACGCTATGCGGTCCGCCGTTAGCCGATGATGCGAGGGCGCTCGGCGTTTTCGACTGGTTTATGCACGCAAAGTCTGGGAATATACAAGTCGCATGTCTTACTGTCTAACCAGTTGCGCCAAGGAGGCACCATGGACTACAAGATTACTGGCTACGAGCCCGCCCAGCTGTTCCATTTCTTTGAGGAGATCAGCGCGATCCCCCGTGGGTCTGGCAACGAGAAGGGCATCAGCGATTTCCTGGTTGCGTTTGCCAAGGAGCGCGGCCTCGACGTGTATCAGGACGAGGTCTACAACGTCATCATTCGCAAGCCCGCATCTGCCGGCGCCGAGAATGCCCCGACCGTGATGCTGCAGGGGCACATCGATATGGTTTGCGACAAGTTGGGTTCCGTTGAGCACGACTTTGCGACCGACGGTATCGACCTGGTCGTCAAGGACGGCGTCCTCACCGCTAACGGTACCACGCTGGGCGCCGACAACGGTATCGCCGTCGCTCTGATGCTCACCGTGCTCAACGACGATTCGATTGCTCATCCGGCCCTCGAGTGCGTGTTCACCACCGACGAGGAGACTGGCCTGGTTGGCGCCGAGACGCTCGACAAGTCCCAGATTAGCGCCCGCACCATGATCAACCTCGATTCCGAGGAGGAGGGCGTGGCCACCGTCAGCTGCGCCGGCGGTGTCGTCGTTACCTACACCTGCCCGATCGTGCGCGAGCACAAGACCGGCAGCACCCTTACGCTCGAGATCTCCGGCCTGCTGGGTGGTCACTCCGGCGCCGACATCCACCTGGAGCGCGGCAACGGCAACCTCATCATGGCCCGCATCATCGACCGCCTGATGGTCGCCGGCGAGCCCGCCATCGTCAGCTTTAACGGCGGCACTAAGGACAACGCCATCAACCGTGAGTGCAAGGCTGTTCTGGTTTACGCCGACCACGCTGCCGCCGAGGCAGCGGCCGAGATCGCAAAGGGCATCATCGCCGACGTCACTGCCGAGCTCGAGGTCTTCGACCCCGGCTTTACCTGCACCGTCGAGATTGCCGACGACGCCGAGGTCGAGGCCATGGACCAGAAGTCCGCGCTTGCCCTCATCCGCGCCCTGCGTCTTGCCCCTAACGGCGTGATTCGCCGCAACGTCGCCACCGACGGCTCCGTCGAGGTTTCCTCCAACATCGGTGTGGTTGCCACCTCTGACGACCAGGTCAAGATCATGCTGTCCCCGCGCTCCTCGATCACTTCGCTGCAGAACGAGTTCAAGGACCGCCTGCAGACGCTGGCCGATGTCCTGGGCTTCGACGCCAAGTTTGAGTTCGAGTATCCCGGCTGGAGCTATGCCGAGCATTCGCCGGTCCGCGACGTCTTTGTCGAGAGCTATCGCGAGCTCTTTGGCTCCGAGCTGCGTATCGAGTCCATTCACGCCGGCCTTGAGTGCGGCCTGTTTGCCGAGGCCCTGCACGGCCTGGACGCCATCGCCGTGGGCCCGACGCTCTCCGATGTCCATACCCCGGACGAGAGCATGGAACTCGCTTCTGCTGAGCGCTTCTACGAGCTGCTCATCGACGTGCTCAAGCGCCTCGCTGCGTAAAGGTTGCGCTAGCAGCAGTCCGAGCCACGTGCTGGTGGATTGCAAATGACATTACGTGAGGGGGCACCCGAGCTTTTGCGACGGGTGCCCCCTCTCTTCTTTTGGGAAATGGGAGATTGATTGGCGTCTAGCCCATATCCGCCTTGATGAGGTCGAGGGTGCGCTGGCAGTTTTCGCGGACGGGGCCGAGCATATGCTCGCGCAGGTCCGCCATGCCGGGCAGGTTGGCATATTCGTCCATGATCTCTTCCATGCAAATGGGTACCTCGTAGGCGAGGTCCATCATGGTCGCAAAGCAAAACTTCTCGGATAGCCCGGCATTGGTGAGCGCCGCCTCCAGCGCGGGGTCGCCCTTACCGTGGTATCGGCGGATAGCGCCTGGACCGATGCGCCCCACACGATTTTCGCCGCCAACGCTCATGACAAGGCGCGCTTTTCGCCGCATGCGTTCGTATGCCAGCCCCGATGCAACGTCATACATACGGGCCATCATAGCTGTGTCGCCGTTTCCAAGAAGCAGGGAATAGTTCTTCGCATGCGCGTCCGGTGCGCCGATGATGGCGTTAAAGAAAAGAATCTGCGTAAACAGATACAGGTTAAGTTGATGATGACTCGTATTGACGAGGAGTTCCTGAATATCGCGTGCGGTCGGGCCGCCGTCTGCTGTGTACTTTTGAGCGGGCATCACTCCAAGGGCCTGACAGAGGTCTTCTTGATGTAGACGCATGATTGTTCCGTCTTTGTCTTTCACGCGGTCATATCGCTCAACAATGAGGGCGGGTTCGTCCTCAAATAAGCGATACTCAACGTTCGCCGTTGCGATACCCGCGCGCTGGGCGCTTTTCATGCAGACAAACTCATTAAGAGCCTCGAGTTTAAATCCGATAACACCATTTTTGAAAATATGCGTCGTGGGCGAGGAGCCCACGCATTCGCACCAGCGACCGTCTATGAGTGCGAGAGCGAACTTGCCCTGATTGCCTCCAAGTGACCAACTTTCATCTAGGCCCATCCACGATGCCTCGCGGTCATCTCTGATCGACTTGAGGCGCAAGGCAATCTCGTGGTCGTCTGTAGGGCGGTATTCGCCAGTGCGATGCAAGACGGCGTCGATATCTTCTTCGGCGCAAAACTGCACTCCGCCCGGACAGTCGAGTCCGATATGGCTGAGCAGCGCAACGGCATTGTTGGGTCTAACGTCGAATTCGGCAGCAATCGCTTTTCGTTGGTCCTCGCTGTCGGGCAGAAGGCCAAACAAGTACGGATTCATGACCTGTTGGCCGTATGTGCGATTTGATACGGGAATGTTGGTCGATAGGGCTGGCCCGTCATAATCTTGATCGTAGACAAAACTGACCAGACCGCTCTCATCTTGCATGAGCGTTCCTGCGGGTACACCGCAAATAATAGTCCGAAGCGATGTGGTGGCCATTGGCTACCTCCCTTTAGGCCTGGTTTGGGCAGATGGGTTTGCGGCAATCGAGACTCCGAGATTGGACATGGCGAAATCGGCGAAGGCCTTGTCGTAGAGCTCGGACGTAAAGGGGACATCTGCGAGAGTCGGAATGGCTGCGCTGCGACGGTTGCGATGGTGAAAACATTGAGCGTGATGGCGCCTGGGGGTGCTACGAGGTTGCAAATCAGCATGCGGGGCGTCGACTGGTTGCTCGTTATTCGTTTTAGCGATATCCCCTTGAGCGGCGAGCGCCAGTCCGAGAGCATTGAAGATTGCCAATAGCTTGTCGAGTCGAATGCCGGTGGCGTCTCCTAGCTCGAGCGATGCGAGCAGGCGCTCCGAAACACCGGCTTTTTTAGCGAGGGCCGCACGGGTGATTCCCTGCGCCTCGCGTGCCTGGCGCACGTAGATGCCAGCTTGGCGCGGTGTGGTGATGGGAAGGGTATCCACGGCGATCTCCTAACGTGCAGACTTTTGCATATCAGTATGACATGCAAAAGTCTGCATGAAAAGGCCTCATGCAAAACTCTGCATGAGGCCTTGCGCGGACGTTTAGTTTTGAAGGGTGTTTTACAGCGCCAAAAACCCCAAGTGTTCCAGCAGAATCTTGAGGCCGATAAGGATAAGCACGATGCCGCCCACGATGGTGGCAGGCTTTTCGTAGCGCGCGCCAAAGGTGTGGCCGATCGCTACGCCGGCAACGGAGAAGATAAACGTCGTGATGCCGATAAGCGACACGGCGGGAACGATGTCGACCGAGAGCGCGGCAAACGAGATACCCACGGCGAGCGCGTCAATTGAGGTGGCGATGGCGAGGATCAGGTACTCGCCCAGGTCAATCTTTTCGGCATCCTTGTCGTCGCCTTCATCCTCGTCCTCGGTATAGGCCTCCCACAGCATATTGCCGCCGATGAAGGCGAGCAGGACAAAGGCGATCCAGTGGTCGATGGGGCCGATGATGCCCATAAACTGGCTGCCAAGCGCCCATCCGATCACGGGCATGCCGGCCTGGAAGCCGCCAAAGAACAGGCCGAGCACTACGGCGACCTTAAGGTTGATCTTTTTCATGCCGAGACCCTTGCAGATGGAAACGGCAAAGGCGTCCATCGAAAGGCCAACGGCGAGCAGCACGAGCTCTGCGAGTCCCATAGTCTGGCTCCCTCTCTGCGGGCGAGCCCGATTACGCGACTACTCCCTCATTTATATGAGACCCGATGCTACCACACGGGCAGTCAAAAGAACCCCGTCCCAAATGAGCTACCTAAGCCGTGTTCGCTCATTCTGTAAGCATCGGATTTCGCAAGCGCCGCAGGGACAAACCGTGAGAAACTATTTAGCGTTTATGGAGCGTATACGATGGGAGCGATGCCTTGGATAAGAACGAGCTGCAAAAGCGTATGGAACAGGCCATCCGCCTAACGGCACCTGGTCAGCCGATCCGCACCGCCCTCGACATGATCATCGCCGGTCACCTGGGCGCCCTTATCTGCGTCGGCGACACCGAAAACGTGCTCGCTGCCGGTAACGACGGCTTCCCGCTCAACATTTCGTTCACCTCGAACCGTCTGTTCGAGCTCTCCAAGATGGACGGTGCCATCGTCATTGACGGCGACCTCACCCAGATCCTGCGCGCCAACTTCCACCTCAATCCCGACCCCTCGCTCGCCACGAGTGAGACGGGCATGCGTCACCGCACCGCCGCTCGCATGTCGGTGCTCACCGATGCCATCGTGATCTCGGTCTCGGCCCGTCGTGCCGTCGTCAACGTGTACGTTCACGGCAAGAGCTACGAGATTCAGCCCGTCACCACCATCATGAGCTCGGTCAACCAGCTCGTCGCCACGCTCCAGACTACCCGTCAGTCGCTCGATCGCTCTCTGCTGCGTCTGACGGCCCTCGAGCTCGACGACTACGTTACGCTCGCCGACATCACCGGCATTTTCTCGAGTTTCGAGATCATGCAGCAGGCAAAGACCGAGCTTAAGGATTGCATTGTCAAGCTGGGTAACCAGGGCAAGCTCGTGCAGATGCAGCTCGAGCAGCTTGCCGGCTCCAGTATGGATACCGAATACGACCTGATGATTCGCGACTATGCGAGCGATTCCTCCGAGGCAAACGCCGAGAAGATTCGCGCCGAGCTTAGCCGCATGACGCCCAAGGACCTGTCCGACCCGCAGCACGTGGCGGCGGTTTTGGGTTATGACGACCTGGACGAGGATTCCGTCATGACGCCGCTGGGCCTGCGTACGCTTTCCCGCGTGTCCGTCGTGCGTGACGGCGTGGCCGAGAAGATCGTCGACGAGTACGGCTCGCTGCAGGAGCTCATGGACGACATCAGCGAGGATCCGGAGCGCTTGGGCGACTTTGGCGTTAACAACCCTGCCATTCTTGCGGACTCCCTGTACCGCATGAAGGGCACTAAACAGGGGAACGCATAATGGCGCCCGTATGCGCCGTGGTCGTTGCCGGTGGCAGCGGCCAGCGCTTTGGTAACCCCGGTGGCAAGCAGCTCGTCAATGTAGCGGGTCGTCCGCTTATGAGCTGGTCCATCCGCGCATTTGACCGTAGCGATAAGGTCGGCCACATCGTCGTGGTTTGCCCTGCCGAGCGTCGTGCCGAGATGCGCCGCCTGGCCATCGACCCGTTTGACTATGACACGCCCATCGGCTTTGCCGATGCCGGCGATACCCGTCAGGATTCCACCCGCGCCGGCGTGCATGAGGTTCCGGCGGGTTTCGAATATGTCGCCATCCACGACGGCGCTCGTCCGCTCATTACCACCGAGGCCATCGATCGCGCTATCGATGTGCTTGTGGGCGACCGCGCCCTCGACGGTGTCGTGTGCGGTCAGCCCGCGATCGACACGCTCAAAATCGTCGACGGCGATAATATCGTCGAGACGCCGCCGCGCGAGCTCTATTGGGCCGCGCAGACGCCGCAGATCTTTAGCGTCGACGCCATGAAGCGCGCTCACGCCGCTGCTATCGCCGAGGGCTTTATCGGTACCGACGATTCATCGCTGGTCGAGCGCATGGGCGGACGCGTTCGTTGCGTCCAGAGCCCGCGCGACAACCTTAAGGTGACGGTGCCCGAGGACCTGCGTCCTGTAACCGCGATTCTGCTCGGTCGCATGGCCGAGGGAGAGGACCTTCCCCATGTTCAGTAACCTGCGCATTGGCCACGGCTACGACGTCCACCGTTTGGTGGAGGGGCGTCGATGTATCATCGGCGGGGTCGACATTCCCTACGAGCGCGGCTTGCTGGGTCACTCGGATGCCGATGTGCTCGCGCACGCCTTAGCCGACGCCATTCTGGGCGCCTGCCGCGGGGGAGACATCGGCAAGCTATTTCCCGACACCGATCCCGCCTACGAGGGTGCCGATTCGATGGTGCTGCTCGCTCGCGTGATGGACTATGCGCGCGAGCTGGGCTTTGAGTTTGTCGATGCCGACTGCACCATTGCCTGTCAGCAACCCAAGATCACCCCGCACCGCGATGCCATGCGCGCCAACCTTGCCCATGCCCTGGGCGTTGACGTCGAAAACGTGGGCGTCGCCGCCACTACGACCGAAAAGCTCGGTTGGGAAGGCCAGGGCGAGGGAATCGGCGCCTGGGCCGTCTGCCTGCTACAGAAAACCGTTAAGGAGTAACGAATGCGTATCTACAACAGCGCTACCCATAAAAAGGAAGAGTTCCAGCCGATCGAGTCCGGCAAGGTCCGCATGTACGTGTGCGGCCCCACGGTCTACGACAACATCCACATCGGCAATGCCCGCACGTTCATCAGCTTCGATGTGATTCGTCGCTGGCTCATCGCGAGCGGCTACGAGGTCACGTTCGCCCAGAACCTCACCGATGTCGATGACAAGATCATCAAGCGCGCCAACGAGCAGGGCCGTACGGCTGCCGAGGTCGCGACGGAGTTCTCCGACAAGTTCATCGGCGTCATGCGCGCCGCCAACGTACTCGATCCCGATGTGCGCCCCCGCGCCACCAAGGAGATCGGCCCCATGATCGCCATGATCAAGACGCTTATCGAGCAGGGCCACGCTTACGCCGCCGATAACGGCGACGTGTATTTTGCCGTGCGCAGCGATCCCAACTATGGTCAGGTCTCGGGCCGCAACATCGACGACCTTATGGTTGGCGCGCGCATCGAGGAGAACGAGGACAAGAACGACCCACTCGACTTTGCCCTGTGGAAGGCCGCTAAGCCCGGCGAGCCCAGCTGGCCGAGCCCCTGGGGCGAGGGCCGTCCCGGTTGGCACACCGAGTGCGCCGCCATGGTGCATCGCTACCTGGGCACTCCGATCGACATCCACGGCGGCGGCTCTGACCTTGCCTTCCCGCATCACGAGAACGAGTGCGCCCAGGCCACCTGCGCCTGGCACCAGGGCTTCTCCAACACTTGGATGCACACGGGCATGCTGCTGGTAGACGGCGAGAAGATGTCCAAGTCGCTCGGCAACTTCTTTACGCTGGCCGAGGTCCTCGAGCAGCACTCCGCTGCCGCCCTGCGCCTGCTGATGCTGCAGACGAGCTATCGCTCGCCGCTCGATTTTTCTTGGGAGCGCCTGGAGGGTGCCGAGAATTCGCTCACGCGTATCGCCGGTACGGTCGAGAACCTGCGCTGGGCCGCGAACCATGCGACGGCCGATGCCGATGAGGCAGCATCTGAGGCGTTTGCCGCCAAGGCCGCCGAGACCCGTGCCACCTTTAAGGAGTGCATGGACGACGACTTTAACACCGCTGGTGCTATGGGTGCTGTCTTTGGCTTTGTGACCGAGTGCAACCAGTACCTGGAGCAGGCGGGCGACGCTGCCGACAAGGCCGCCGCGCTTGCCGCCGCCGACACGCTGGCCGAGCTGCTCGATACGCTTGGCGTTGAGCTCCCCGAGCCCAAAGTCGAGCTGCCGCTGGG
>CABSKX010000045.1 GCA_902478365.1 uncultured Collinsella sp.
GACAGGTGAACTACAAGTCGCACCAGATCGGCCGTGCCAACCGCATCAACCTGGCTTTCTGCAACGACAGCCGCTTCATGGGCGCTGCATCGTTTGCGTCCACGGGTTCCATTGTGGGTTACGACTTTATCTTCAACGATGTCCAGGACCGCCTGGATCCCTTTGACAACGAGACGTTCGACGCGAGCCCCATCGAGATGTACGCCGTCGCGACGGACATGCTTTTTGGAACCGCCACGTACCTGCCGGTCAAAAGCGCCGTACTTGACCTCGACGCTGTTCGCGCCTCGACGTCGCTGCCGCTGGTGACGCCGCCGGTCGAGATTGACGGGCACAAATACGTCGACGGCGGCGTAGCCGATTCGGTTCCCATCGAGCATGTGCTCGAGGAGGCGGGCTTCGATCGCGCGGTTGTCATTGTCACGCAGGACCGCTCGTACGAGAAAAAGCCCTACGAGTTTATGCCTGCCGCGCGCGCCCGCTATGCCGACTACCCCTATCTGCTCGAGGCTATCGAGACGCGCCACGACCGTTATAACATCCAGCGCATGCATCTGTGGAAGTATGAGCGCGAGGGCCGTGCGCTGGTCGTTGCTCCGCAAAAGCCGGTCGAGGTCGGCCATGTCGAGCACGATTCGGCAAAGCTTTTGGACCTGTATATCCAGGGCCGTCAGGAGGCAAAGCGCCTGCTCGCGGAAATCCAAGAGTTCGTTGAGCGCTAGCGACGGCGAACCCTCAAAAAATGACAACAGCTAAAGAGCTGGAAAATCACGGCTCGTGGATGACATGTGCAGAAACTCTGGTCGGAGACAAAATACCTGTTGACTCGTACGGCGAGCGGGGTAATATGGACGGGTTACTTGCAGAGCCCCGTGAATCTCTGTAACAACACGTACTGTACATGGAGGAGTCTAAGTGATTTCGAAATCGACTCACTACGCCAAGCAGGGCGAGGTCCAGCGCAACTGGGTTCTCGTCGACGCCGATGGTGCTGTCCTGGGCCGTCTTGCCACCCAGATCGCAATGATCCTGCGCGGTAAGAACAAGCCCCAGTTCACGCCCAACAGCGACTGCGGCGACTTCGTTGTCGTCATCAACGCCGATAAGGTCCAGCTTACCGGTAACAAGGCCGACACGAAGACCTATTATCGCCACAGCGGCTACAACGGCGGCCTCAAGGCTGAGAGCTTCCGCCAGGCTATGGAGAAGCACCCGGAGAAGGTCATCGAGCGCGCCGTTCGCGGCATGCTGCCCAAGACCACCCTCGGCCGTGCCCAGATGACCAAGCTTAAGGTCTACGCTGGTGCCGAGCATCCGCACGCTGCCCAGAACCCCACGAAGATTGAGCTGGAGGCTTAAAGATGGCTGAGAACACCGTTGTCTACCAGGGTACCGGCCGTCGTAAGAACGCCGTCGCCCGCGTCCGTCTCGTCCCCGGCACCGGCAAGGTGACCATCAACAAGCGTGACGCCGAGCAGTATTTCGGCCGTCATCAGCTCGTTGAGAACGCCCTTGCTCCCTTCAAGGTGACCGACACCGCCGGTCAGTTCGACGTTATCGCTCTGTGCGATGGCGGCGGCATCTCCGGTCAGTCCGGCGCTCTGCGCCTGGGCATCGCTCGCGCTCTTCTGAACGCTGGCGACTACCGTGCTGACCTCAAGAAGGCCGGTTTCCTTACGCGCGATGCTCGCGTGGTCGAGCGCAAGAAGTACGGCCTCAAGAAGGCCCGCCGCGCTCCCCAGTTCTCCAAGCGCTAAGGTTTTATCTCCTTTCGAGATACAATGTACAAGCGGGGCCTGCCGATTCCTCGGCGGGTCCCGCTTTTCTTTTTCGACTAGGGTGGGCGGTTGCATATCGCCTGCTTGGGAAGGAGCGATCCTATGCCCCAGAACATCTTCGGTACCGACGGCGTCCGTGGCGTCGCCAATGCCGACCTCTCGTGCGACCTCGCGTTTCGCCTGGGCCGTGCGGCGACCAAGTTCCTTGGTCCGGACATCTGCATCGGCCGCGATACGCGTCTTTCGGGCACCATGCTCGAGAGTGCTCTGACCGCCGGTATCATGGCCGAGGGCGGCCGTCCGCACTGCTGCGGCGTTATCCCTACGCCGGCCGTGGCGCTGCTCACCGTCCAAAACGAGCTTGACGGCGGCATCGTCATCTCCGCTTCGCACAATCCTCCGGAGTTCAACGGCATCAAGTTCTTTAGCCGCAAGGGCATGAAGCTTCCCGATGCTGTCGAGGAAGAGATCAGCGCCTGGGTCATGTCCGAGGAGGCCATGGCTGCCGACACGTTGCCGACCGGTGCCGGCGTGGGCCACATCATCAAGATGAAGGACGCCCGCAAGGCCTATGTCGATCATGCCATCAGCACGCTCGACGGCCTTAAGCTCGACGGACTGGTTGTTGCCGTCGACTGCGGCCACGGTGCTTCGTGCCAGACCACGCCTGCCGCGCTCCAGCGCCTGGGCGCCACGGTCCATGCCATCAACACCGATTACTGCGGCACCGACATTAACGTTGAGTGTGGCTCCACGCACCTTGAGCCCCTGCGCGAGCTCGTGCTGCGCACCCACGCCGATATCGGCCTTGCCCACGACGGCGACGCCGATCGTGTGCTGTTCGTGGACAGCGAGGGCAACGAGATCGATGGCGACTACATTCTTGCCATCTGTGGCTCCGACCTTGCTGCTCGCGGCAAGCTCGCCAACTCTGAGATCGTCTCGACCGTTATGTGCAACCTCGGTTTCTCCATCGCCATGAAGGAGCAGGGATTTGAGATGGTCCAGACCGCCGTGGGCGACCGTTATGTTCTTGAGCGTATGCTCGAGGACGGTGCCGTCATCGGTGGCGAGCAGTCCGGCCACATCATCTTCCTGGAGCACAACACCACCGGCGACGGCTTGGTGACGGCCCTGCAGTTGCTGGCCGTGCTCAAGCGCACCGGCCGCACCCTCACCGACCTTGCCGGCATCATGAAGAAGTACCCGCAGGTGCTCGTCAACGTGCATTCGGACAACAAGGCCGGCCTGGACGATTGCCAGCCCATTTGGGACGCCGTCGCTGCCGCCGAGAAGGAGCTCAACGGTCGCGGCCGCATCTTGGTGCGCCCGAGCGGTACCGAGCCGCTGGTTCGCGTTATGGCCGAGGCGGAGACGCACGAGCTGACCCAGCGTGTTGTTGACGATATCGTCGAGGTTGTCAAGCGCGAACTTCCCTAATGGCCAAAAACGGGTGCCAAGTGGTAAACTGACAAGGTTATTTTGATTGATTGGTATGTCCGAGGGGGAGCATGTTCACTAAAGTCCTGAGGTCTTTTGGTATGCGTGGTCGAGTCCTTACGCTGGATGCTCCCATCTCGGGCGACGTCATTCCGCTCTCCGAGGTAAACGATCAGACGTTTGCCACCGGCCTTTTGGGTCAGGGCGTGGCGATTCAGCCTACCGGCACGCGCGTGATTGCGCCGGCAGACGCCAAGGTCGAGGCCATTTTTCCCACGGGACACGCCGTTGCGCTTAACACAGTCGATGGTCTGGACGTGCTCATCCACGTTGGTTTGGACACTGTTCAGCTCGAGGGCAAGCACTTTACCGTACATGCGCAAGTGGGTGACATCGTCCATAAGGGCGATGTACTCATCGAGTTCGATCGCGAGGCAATTGCTGCCGAGGGCTACGATGTGACGGTTCCCATCTTGGTGTGCAACTCCGTTGAGTTCTCGAGCATCAAGGGTTCCGTTGGCGAGCATGTCGAGGAGATGGACCAACTCATCGTCGCTCGCGAGCGCTAGTGAGCGCACTCGGCCTTTAGCCTACAATTCGAACACGTTTACGGAGGGCGCCCTTGAAAGAGGACGCCCTCCGTGGCAAGATGGGATTTGTCCGAAGCTAAACAGCTTTGGGTCACCGTGGACGGGCAGGGGCCTCGACGCGGCTAGACACGAGACACATACATTACGCGACCTCGCCCTGGTGGCCGCACACGTTGGTTGCGGCCGACGCGGGCCGCGGGCAAGTGCTTGTAAGGGGAGCCTTGCCTCTCTTGTACGAGAAAGGACGCGTAATGAAGATCATTAAAGCTAAAGACTACGAGGATATGAGCCGCAAGGCCGCCAATATCATCTCGGCCCAGGTTATCCTCAAGCCCGATTGCGTGCTGGGTCTTGCCACCGGCTCTACCCCGATTGGTGCCTACAAGCAGCTTGCCGCATGGTACGAGAAGGGTGACGTCGACTTTGCCGAGGTCAGCACCTACAACCTCGACGAGTATCGTGGCCTTTCGCACGACGATCCCCAGAGCTACCACTACTTTATGCGTGAGAACTTCTTCGATCACATTAACATCGACCTGAACAACACGCATGTGCCCGATGGCTCTAATCCCGACGCTGCCGCTGCCTGCTCTGAGTACGACAAGATCGTCGCTGCCGCCGGTTACCCTGATCTGCAGCTGCTCGGCATCGGTAACAACGGTCACATTGGCTTCAACGAGCCCGATGATCACTTCTCCAAGGGTACGCACTGTGTCGACCTCACCGAGAGCACTATTCAGGCCAACAGCCGCCTGTTCGATAGCATCGACGACGTGCCCCGTCAGGCCTACACCATGGGCACTCAGACCATCATGTATGCCCGCATGATCCTGGTCGTCGCCAACGGTGAGGCCAAGGCGCAGGCCGTGCATGACATGTGCTATGGTCCGGTTACCCCCCAGTGCCCTGCCTCGATCCTGCAACTGCACACCAACTGCGTTGTCGTTGCCGACGAGGCCGCCCTTTCGCTCTGCAAGTAGCGATAGCCTATCACCTCGACATAGCTTTGCCGAAGGCCTCCGCTTTGCGGGGGCCTTTTTGCTGAGCGCGCGCCGTGTACTTGACGAAAATCTTGCCGCGAACTTGACGGGTGCGTCAGGTGCAGCATGATTCATTCCATAGCAGATACTATGCATAAATGCTATGAAAAGGTCGCAGACGGTAGCTGGCGTTAGGTGAGTTGCGCAACACAATTGAACAGCGCTCATTTGAGGTACACTGCCAAAGGATGGGACAAGCTGGCAAGCGCATTGACCTGCGCAAAGACTGATTGGTTGGGGGATAAGTTTCAATCGGACCACGCTGAACAAAAACTTGCCATTTGCGTACCAACAAACATCCTAAACCGTAGCATCGCTCTATTCATCTAGCGATACATATGGTCTAGCGTTACGGTGTCCATGTGGTCGAGTTGAGGAGCGGGCATGGTTAACGATTTGGGCAATATGGACGACCTCGAGCTTATGCCGCTGGGCAGTAGTTATACGGTGCGGCGCGATCGCTTGATGAACGAACTTATCGCCAAGGGCCGAAAGGCCGGCATCGTAGTCCTCTACGCGCCTGATGGCTTTGGGAAAACCTCGGTGCTGCTGCAGTATGCCCAAGAGGTTAAAAACGATCCGACGCGAGGTCCCGTGCGGATCATTGAGGCAGACCGCGCCATTGGGCGCGAGGTGTTTATGCAGCTCGAGGTCGTTACCGAAGAGCTTAAGGACAAGCCGCACTCCCTGATTGCAATCGATAACGTGCCTAACCTCAGCCAGGGCGAGACCGAGGAGCTGATCGACCGAATCCGAAGCCTGCGTGCTATGGGGGTTGGGGTCTTTATGAGCTGCCGTCCTTCGAATCGCCAGCTGATTCATGGACTGGGCGATTCGATTAAAGTCAACGCGCAGATGCTCAAGGTGCATGCCTATGAGTATTCGGCGTGGGCATCGGCGTTCTCGATCAGCACATCGCTCGACTTCTACCAGCTTACGCAGGGCGTGCCCGAGCTCGTCTCGGCTATGCAGTCGGGACTCTACGGGCAGGGAGACGTTGCCCAGATGCTCGAAAACGAGATCGTCAATATCTACGGTGCGGCACTTGTTGATCTGGCGTCGCTCGAGAACAACGCCCTGTTTAGTGTGGCATGCTTGATGGTCCTAATGGGTGAGGGCAATGTTTCGGAGCTTGAGGCTTGCGGTGTTAGGCTTTCGGCGATTGACCAGTCCTATCTTGTCCGCGATTATCCCATTTTTGGCGTTGATCCGGCAGACCGGAGCTTTACCTGCTTGGGTACCGAGGACAACGCACGTCTGCGATTGCGCAAGCTGGTCGCCGAAATTCGCCCCGAACTCGTTGTGCGGGCGGCGCGTATATTGATTAAAGCGGGGCGCTGCGATACCGCGATGGACCTTGCCGACGCGTTTTTGGACCGCAGTGCGGTGTTGGAGCTTGCCGGGCAGTATGGGGTCGATCTGGCCCTGACGGGGCATGGAGGGGATGTCTGCCGCGCGGCACTGGGAAAGACCGAAGCAGATGGCCGGGTATCGGAGCCGACGCCTGACGAGGCGCTCGGCATCTATCTGGCGGCGGTGAGCGTCTCCAATACAAAGCTCGCGCGGTATATGGCCTCAATTATCGAGCGTGCGGGCGAGCAAGTGATTTGCGAGCTCGATCCGGTGTCGTGGAAGGTGGCGCACGCGTTTACGGCCGCCTGTTATGGAGATAGTGGTCTGGGGCTTCCGGCAAGCCATACAGCGTTGGAAAGTGAGGCGTCTTGTGCCGCACTCGACATGCTGTCCGCACATATCGAGATAAAACATGGGCTGACCGAGCGGGCGAAGGGTGGTGAGATCCTCGCGGGACTCAAAACGGATAAGGTCTACGATTGTGAGCTCGATATCGCGGGGACGTTTGTGCGGGCGGACCGCATGTTGACGGAGCTATTTGATGGGTCGTATGCAAGGACTGACGAGCGTGATGACGAGATGGCCCTGACGCTCGAGGCACTCGAAGCGCGTGGCATCCGAGCGCTCGCCATCTGGGTGCGCATGGTATTATCGGCGCGGCGCCTGCTTGCCGGCATGCCGGTGACCGACGAGCAGGCATTCAATGAGCTCGACCGTTTTGCCGTGCGCGTGCGTGACAATCAAGTCCAGTTGTTTGGCTTGATACTGGAAGGCTGGCAGTCGCTGGCTGAGGGGCGTCCGGTCAATGCCAAATTCCGTGCGGTGCAGGTGCTCAGGCTTGCCGAGGAATCGATTGGATACATACGCGACAACGCACTGCTGCTAGAGCGCGCGGCATACTTACGCAATACATCGATGGTATCGGTGCGCGAAGAGGCAGAGCTGCTCGATTTGAGTCGGACGCAGGTCGGTGGTGCCGAGGCTTGGATGGTGGCGCTGCATTTGGCCTCCGCGGGCCGCGATAGCGACCTTGCAGCCTGGATGTCCATGAACCGCCCAGGGATTTTGGATCCGTCGTATCGGCTGTTTGCGCGTCTTGCGATGCATTGTCTGGGTGAGCCGGCTGCTAGAATTCGAAAGAAGCTCCCGGTACGCGAGCTGTCGCGGTATTCGTTGCGTGACGACTTTGAGGGCGAAGGCGAGCGTCTGTTCCAGGCCGGCGATGCCGAGGGCGTCGATGTGATTGGCCATATCGAGATCCGCATGTTTGGGGCGTTTCGCGCCGAGCGCGACGGGTTTCCCATCACGGATAAGATGTGGCGCCGCAAGAAAGCGGCGACGCTTGCCGAGCGGCTTGCGCTGGGCATGGATGCACTGGTCGACCGCGAGACGCTGGCCATGGAGCTGTGGCCCCATGCCGAGTTCAATAGCGCTCGTAACAATCTGTACTCGACGATATCGCGCCTGCGTTCGGCCTTGGGGCCGACACCGGACGGCAAGTCGTGTGTGCTGATCCAAAACGAGTGCATTGGGCTTAACGGCGATTACGTCAAGACCGACGTGCGGTTGTTTGATCAGATAAGCCGCGAAGTTTTGGGAAATCGCACGGGTGCGCGCGGACCTCATCTGATTGAGCTGTGCCTTAAGATCGAGCAGCTCTACGCCGGCCCGTTGTATGTTCCCAATGGCTGTAATCCCACCTACTTTTTGCGTATGCGGCGCATTATGGAATCGAAGTATATCGACTGCATGATTCGGGGCGCGAATGCCGCCCTAGAAGAAAACGACCTGCAGTCGGCGGTATGGCTGGTGGAGTCGGGGCTGCGGCAAGAGACGGCGCGCGAGGACATGGTGCGTTGCGCTATGCGCGTCTACGGTGCGGCGGGGCGACGACGCGATATCGTCGAGCTGTACAGTGGGCATATGCATCACCTGAGGGAGCAGGTCAATGGCGTGCCCGAGCCCGAGACGCGGCGTCTATACGAGCGCTTGGTGGAGGGCAGGCTTAACCGCGTGCTCGTCGAGCGATAAAAAAGAGCGTCCGAATTGCTCGGACGCTCGCAAGCTTGATGTATATTGGCTCGTCGGATCGTTGGCTCTTAGACGAGCTTAATCTTCTCGATGTCCTTGCGCGAGGACTCGCGATACAGCGAGAACTTGCGGCCGATAACCTGGACGACCTCGGCATGACAGCGGTCGGCGAGCTCTTCGGCGGCCTCGCGGGCGGAAAGGCTGGAACCATCGAGTACGGAGCACTTAACGAGCTCGTGCTTCTCCAGGTAGGCGACCGTCTGCTCGACGGTGCCCTCGTTGATGTCGGACTTGCCGATGATGATGGCGGGGTTGAGGTGATGGGCCATGCTGCGAAGCTGCTTGACCTGGGCTCCTGTCAGTGCCATGGGTTCTCGCTTTCTATGTTATGGGGCGCCCCACGATGGGGCCTTAATCTACGTGAGCTGTCCCACGATAGCGCAGGAACGGCGCGGTGTGGGGCGTGTTTGCCCAGTTCAAAAAGAATGCGGATGCCGAGCGGGAGAACAGCGCGGGTTACAGGCGGACGTGTACGGCGGCCGAAAGCGGTCTATGGACGAACCGAAGAGACCGGCTCCCATGCAATAAACGCCCAACGGACCTTGCGGACGTGGTCGAGCGTGTAGCGCCCCTGCGGCACGCCCTTGGACCCTGGCTCGCCGGCATGGGGATTCTCAATCATATGCTGAGCGATGTAGTCGCGCAGACGGTCGATCTTATCCTCGTTACCGTGCTCGAGCATGCGGGAGAAGTCCGCTACGCCCGCCTCAAGGCTATCGAAGGTATCGCGACGAGGCGATTCAAAGTACGTAACCTGCGGCAGGGCACCCATCTGAATGAGGATATTAAAGGCATACACAAAGCCATTACTGCAGGTAACCGAGGCACCGATGGCGTTCATCAGGTGCAGGTCATAGCGCGGGCTGGAGTTGGCGACCATCGTGACAGCACAACGCCGACGAGCCGTTCGATCAAGCTTGGCAAGCACGCCTTTTAGGTTGGTCGTGGTGACAGAGCGACTGGCAAAGGCAACATCTACCGCTTTCGCGACCGGTCCAACCAAATCCCAGTCATCATCCCAAGCAAGCTCAAGCGGTGTAATGCGATCTTCGAGCCCATAGTACTCAATGCCAGCATCAAGCGTGCCCAACATGGCAGGGGAAAAGTCAGCAGCAATCACGGGATGCCCAGCCTGAGCAAGCGGAATAGCAATCGACCCAGCCCCACACCCCATATCAAGCACCGACTCACCAGGCTCAAGCGCTAACAGCTTCATAAAATCCCGAGCATACGAAGCAGTCTCAAGCGGCCGAAAATGCCGAGCCCGCTTATCCCACTCAAAAGAGTCATCAGCTCGCCGCCGATCAGCTTGCAGACGCATCCACTCCTGGTTCCAATCTGTGGAAAGCAGCTCAGAACGATTCTCCCCATCAACCACGGGCCAACCTCCTAGCAACAAAAAAGCGACTCCTCCCAAAAGAAGAGCCGCAACCAGCATATATCAGAAAGAACCGATCCAACGCCAAACCGTCGCACCAGCCAAGTGGTGCAGGAGCGAAGCAACTGCAACCGGGATAGAACTCAACCGAGGTCCCGTTATGCGGGAGCCCCGCCGCCGGGCGGCAGACATATAAGGTCGATCGCGAGTTCCGCACGAGCCGGAGAGCACTTAATGTGCTCTCCGTGCGAGTCAGGACTGTCCGAGCAGGCGACCTTATATGTCTGCCGCCCGGCGGCGGGGCTCCTCGCCCGAACCCCTCAGCTAGTTCTTCAGCGAGTTCAGCGGTGCCGGGAAGCGTCCACCACGGTGGGCAAGCACGGTGCCGGCGTTGGGGTTCACCGGCATGATGGGCGCACGGCCAAACAGGCCGCCGTACTCGACGCAGTCGCCCACGCCCTTGCCAATGGCGGGAATCACGCGGACGGCCGTGGTTTTGTTGTTGATGACGCCGATAGCCATCTCGTCGGCGATGATGCCGGCGATGGTCTCGACCGGGGTGTCACCGGGGATGGCGATCATGTCCAGGCCAACGGAGCACACGCAGGTCATGGCCTCGAGCTTCTCGAGCGAAAGCGCGCCAGCCTCGACGGCGGCGATCATGCCGGCGTCCTCGGACACGGGGATAAAGGCGCCGGAGAGACCGCCCACGCTGGAGCTGGCCATGACGCCGCCCTTCTTGACGGCATCGTTGAGCATGGCGAGTGCGCAGGTCGTGCCGGGGCCACCGCAGGTGCCAACACCGATGATCTCGAGGATGCGGGCAACGGAGTCGCCGATGGCAGGCGTGGGGGCCAGCGACAGGTCGACAATGCCCTTCTCGACACCCAGGCGATGGGCGGCCTCGCGGCTCATGAGCTCACCGGCGCGGGTGATCTTAAAGGCGGTCTGCTTAATCTTCTCGGCGACCTCCATCATCGATGCGGAATCGGGCAGCGTCTCCAGGGCTGCGGCCATAACGCCGGGGCCCGAGACGCCTACGTTGATGACGGCGTCGGCCTCGCCACCGCCGTGGACAGCGCCCGCCATGAACGGGGAGTCCTCGACCATGTTGGCAAAGCAGACAAACTTGGAAGCGCCGACGGAGTCCTGGTCGGCCGTGAGCTTAGCGGCGTCGATGATGGTCTGCGCAGCCATGAGCACGGCGTCCATGTTGATGCCGGCGCGCAGGCTGGCGACGTTGACGCTGGAGCAGACGCGACTCGTGGTGGCGAGCGCCTGCGGGATGGACTGGATGACGCGGCGGTCGGCGTCGCCGATGCCCTTCTGGACGAGCGCGGAGAAGCCGCCCAGGTAGTCGATGCCGAGGGTCTCGGCCGCACGGTCGAGGGCATGCGCGATGGGGGTGAGGTCCTCATCCTTGCAGCAAGCGGCGATCTGCGCCACCGGGGTGACGGAGACGCGCTTGTTGACGATAGGGATACCGTACTCGCGCTCGAGGTTCTCGGCGGTCTCGACCAAGTGCTCAGCCGTGTGCGTCACGTGGTCGTAGATCTTCGTGCACATGCGGTCGAGGTTCTCGTCGCCGCAACCCATGAGCGAAACGCCCATGGTGATGGTCCTGATGTCGAGGTTCTGCTCCTCAACCATGCCGCGGGTTTCCGCGATTTCTGCGGGCGTGATCGCCATTCTTGCGCTCCTATCTGCCAAAACGAGCATAGCCTTCTCTATTTTAACGTGCCGCACGTGCCAAGTGGCGCATGCGGCACGTTTTGGTGCTCGGTTGTTTCCGTTGTGTTACTGCCCAAAGACCTCTTCGGCGATGCGCGCGCTCTCGGCGGCGTCCTTGGCGTAGTAGTCTGCGCCGATCTGTTTGGCGTATTCGGGGGTGAGCACAGCGCCGCCCACGATGATCTTGACGCCTGGGACCTCGGCATGAAGCAGCTTGATGGTCTCCTCCATGGCGACGACCGTGGTAGTCATAAGCGCCGAGAGGCCGACGAGCTTAATGTCACGCTCCTGCACGGTCTTGAGCACCTCTTGCGGGTCGACGTCGCGGCCTAGGTCAAAGACGGTATAGCCGTAGTTATCGAGCAGCATCTTGACGATGTTCTTACCGATGTCGTGGATATCGCCCTTGACGGTGGCCACGCAGATCTTGCCCTTGTCGGCAATCTCGCCGGCGGGCATCAGACGCTTGATGGTGTCGAAGCCCACGCGTGCGGCCTCGGCCGAGGCCATGAGCTGCGGCAAGAAGAACTTGCCCTGGTCAAAGAGGACTCCGACCTCGTCGAGGGCGGGGATAAAGTGATTGTTGATGAGGTCCATGGCGTCGTGATCTGCCAGCAGACGCTCAGTCTCGGCCGCGATTTCGCCTTTGCGGCCCGAGACGACCATGTGGCGGATGGGGTCGTCATCGGCGCTTGCGGTGGTGCTTGCGGCAGGCGCGGCATCGCTCGATACTGCCTGAGCCGCCGCCGGGTTCGCGGCGATCTTGTACGGATCGGTCCAGCCGGCGTAGCGCTCGATGTATCCGGTCGAGCCCTCGTCCTCGACGCTCAGCACGCGATAGCTGTAGACGGTGTCCATAAAGCGCTTGGAACCCGGGTTCATGATGGGGGCATCCAGACCTGCACCAAAGGCGGCGGCCAAAAAGACCGAGCCCAGCAGCGGCCGCGCGGGCAGGCCAAAGCTGATGTTCGATACGCCGAGTGCGCACTTGACGCCCAGGCGCTCCTTGCACAGAGACATGGCACGTAGAATCTGCTCAGCCTGGCGCTGGTTGGTCGAGGCGGTCATGACCAGGCAGTCGATGAGGATGCGGTCCGGGCCGATGCCGTAACGGGCGGCCTCGGCCACGATGCGCTCGGCGATGGCGAAGCGGGCCTCGGCGGTATCGGGGATGCCGCCCTCGTCGAGCGTAAGGCCGACGACGTTGGTGCCGTAGTGGGCCACCAGCGGAAAGATCTCATCCATGATCTGTTGTTTGCCATTGACCGAGTTGATGATGGGCTTGCCGGCGTAGCGGCGCACGGCGGCCTCGACGGCTGCGGGGTCGGTGGAGTCGATCTGCAGCGGCAGCAGCGTGGAGCCCTGGAGCTGCTCGGTGGCCTGCTGGATGACCTTGACCTCGTCGATCTCGGGCAGGCCCACGTTGACGTCCAGGATGTCGGCGCCCTGCTCCTGCTGGCTGATGCCCTGACTCACGACGTAGTCCAGGTCGCCGTCGCGCAGGGCCTGCTGCAGGCGCTTTTTGCCGGTGGGGTTGATGCGCTCGCCGATGACGGCGATCTTGTGGCCGTCGCAGGGGAGGTCCACGACCGTCTGGGCGCTCGTGACCGACATGCTGGGCTTGCGGTGGCGCGGGCTGGGCGTGTGGTTGTCGATGAGGGTGCGAAGTGCCGCCATGTGCGTCGGCGTGGTGCCGCAGCAACCGCCCACGACGCTCACGCCGTCCTCAATCATGCCGGCGACGGCCTCGGCGTATTCGGGGGCCTGGATATCAAAGACGGTGTTGCCGTCGTCGTCCACGCGGGGCAGTCCTGCGTTGGCCTGCACCATAACGGGCTTGTCGGTAACGGTGAGCATGCGCGCGGCGAGTCCTCGGAGCTCGGCCGGTCCCTGACTGCAGTTGATGCCCAGGACGTCGGCGCCGATGGCGTCGAGGGTGATGGCGGCGACCTCGGGGCTCGTGCCCAAGAAGGTGCGACCGTCTTCCTCAAAGGTCATGGTGGCAAAGACGGGCAGGTCGGAGTTCTCGCGGCAGGCGAGGACCGCCGCCTTGATCTCGGCCAGGTCGGTCATAGTCTCGATAATAAAAAGGTCCACACCCGCGGCGACGCCGGCGCGCACCTCCTCGGCAAAGAGGTCGTAGGCCTCGTCAAAGCTGAGGGTGCCCAGGGGGCGCAGCAGCGCGCCGATGGGACCGATATCGCCGGCGACGTAGTGGGCACCGGCCGCGCGGGCGCAGGTGACTGCCGCGGCAAAGACGTCTGCCACGGTGGCGGCGCCGTCGAGCTTGTGGGCGTTGGCGCCAAAGGTGTTGGCGGTGATCACGTCACAGCCAGCCTCGACGTACTGACGCTGAATATCGGTGATGACCTGGGGCTCCTCAAAGTTGAGCAGCTCGGGCAGGGCGCCTGCCTTCATGCCGGCGGCCTGCAACATGGTGCCCATGCCGCCGTCGAACAGCAGGTGTCCCGTGCCCTCGATAGCGGCGCGCAGGCGATCGTCCTTAATGTACAGGTCGTCGATCGTGCGTGTCTTGTATGCAGCGCCATTGCGGCGTGCGGCATCAACGGGCGCCGCCAGCGCGGCGCCGTCCAGATCATGAGTGATAAGCGGAGTAAACATCGATGGCTCCTAATGGCTGGGATAGCAGGTGGTGTGGGCGGCGCGGAAGCGGCAGTGCTCGTGCATACGGCAGATATTGCAGGTGGGGCGGCTCTGGGCGTCGTGGACCTCGCCGTCGAACAGACCGATCACCGCGGTCACGCTCTTGGTGGGCATGAGCAGGCTGGTGGGGGTGACGGTAAGCCCGATGAGCCGTGTGGCGTTGAGCGCGTCCACGATTGAGCGCTGGGCCGTAAGCGGGCAGTCGCCATAGCCGGGACTGAAGCGCCAGTTGCCGGCGAGCCCGTGTGCAGCGGCGTCTGTCTTGACCTGTCGGTCCATCTGCTCAACAGCAGCTTCTACATAGGCAGAGCATGCGGCGTCGAGCACGGCGCCTTCCAGGGGTTGCTGGGCTCCAGTGGTGCGCAGGCGACGCTCGGCGTCCATGCCGAGGGTGCAGGCCATGAGCGCCGCCAGGCGGGCGTCTTTGAGATGTCGATAGATATCACGACCCCGCAGCTCAACATTGGTGCCAACCAAGCGGATGCAGGGCTCGCCCTGCTCGTCAACGCCCGTGGCATCGACGGCAAACACGCGTCGCACGCCGCGGGGCTCGATATCCAGCTCTAGGCGCTCGACCACAAGCTCAATTCGTCGTGACAGCTCGGGCTCAATCTGCTGGCCGCCGTAGCCCAGATACCGCAGCATCTCGGCACGGTCGACACGAGGGTGGTGGGCAGCGTCGATACGGTAAAGCGCCGGCGACGCAAGGTCGGCCGGCACTTCAACAACGGTTGTATCGACGTGCGGTTTTTCCATTACCCCAGGCGCTCCATAATGGTCGCGGCGATTGCAGGACGGTTCATAGTGTACAGGTGCAGACCGTCGGCGCCGTGCTCCTTAAGGTCGCAAAGCTGACGAGCAGCATAATCTACACCGGCTGTCTGCAGGCTCTCGGGGTCGTTCTCGTACTTGGCGAGGATCTTGATGACGGGGGAGGGCAG
Organism: uncultured Collinsella sp.; assembly: GCA_902478365.1. GTDB lineage: Bacteria > Actinomycetota > Coriobacteriia > Coriobacteriales > Coriobacteriaceae > Collinsella. Next base: position 15,007 of record CABSKX010000045.1, read on the forward strand.
CGACGCGCCGCACATAAAGACCATGCGGCTGATCTGCGACTTGCCCATAAACGGCATGATGCCCGCGGTAATGGGCACGGTGATGCCGGCCTTGTCGGCAAGCTCGCGGAAGCGATAGAAGCACTCGTTATCAAAGAAGAGCTGTGTCACAAAGAAGCTTGCGCCGGCATCTTGCTTTTGCTTGAGGTGCTCGACCGAGACGTTGAGGTCCTCGCAGGCAATGTGGCCCTCGGGGTAGGCTGCGGCGCCCACGCAAAAGCCGGCGTCGACGAGCTCGGGGATGAGGTCGCGGGCGTAGGCGTAGTCCGAGGCGGGCTTGTCGTCCTCAGTCGCGCCAGCGGGAAGATCACCACGCAGGGCCAGGATGTTTTCAACGCCGGCGGTGCGATACTCGTCGATCTTGGCGGCGATATCGGCGTGCGAGCGGCCCACGCAGGTAAGGTGTGCCACCGAGGGTGTATCGAATTCGCTCGTAATCATATGCGCGATGGGGGCGGTGGTGGCACCGTTGCCCGAGCCGCCGGCCGAGCAGGTGACCGAGACAAAGCTCGGTGAAAGCTTGCACAGATTGCCTGCCACCTCGCGAGCCGTGTCGAGGGTAAGCTCGCCCTTGGGCGGGAACATCTCAAACGAAACGGGTGCGGTGCCCTGGGATGCTGCCTGCTTAAAAACCTCGTCGACGCGCATATCGTGCTCCTTTAGATGCCTAGGTGCGATGTTTTGTTGCAAGGATTCTACAGCACCACTGCGCCAAGATGGAATTTCTCTCGCGATTTGGTGATACCAATCGAAAATGCTTCGCTATCGGCATTTCCTATAACAGGGCGGTCAATGTAGGATGGGGCTATATTGAATGGTATCTGATGCGAAATACCAGTTAATAAAGCCCCGTCCCAAATTGATTACCCTTAAACCATGGGGAGAGGTCTGCAATTTATGCAGTTGATTGGCTGTTGAGGGTGGCAACGCCGCCTCGATAGGGTAACCTCAATGATTGGTTTCGCGACGGCAACATAACGGTAATGTCGCGGAAACACGGCGAGTCTAAGCTATGACTCGTTCGTTAGTAATCAACACCGCTTCTCACGCGGTGCCGATACGAAGGGAGTTCCGTATGGCCGAACTTACTGACCGCTTCGGGACCATGGTGTTCTCTGAGGAAGTCATGAAGGACTACCTCCCCAAGGACATTTGGAAGCGCCTTGCTGCAACCCTCGAGGGCGGTGAGCCGCTCGACCTGGATGTGGCCAACGCCGTTGCCCACGCCATGAAGGTCTGGGCCATCTCCAAGGGCGCGACGCACTACGCGCACTGGTTCCAGCCGCTTTCGGGTATTACTTCCGAGAAGCACGACAGCTTCCTGGAGCCCAACCACGACGGCACCGCCATTACCAAGTTTACGGGCAAGAACCTCATCCAGGGCGAGCCCGATGCCTCGAGCTTCCCCAACGGCGGCCTGCGCGCTACCTTCGAGGCCCGTGGCTACACCGCTTGGGATCCCACTAGCCCCGCCTTTATCAAGGACGATGTCCTGTGCATCCCCACGGCTTTCTGCTCCTACACGGGCGAGGCCCTGGACAAGAAGACCCCGCTGCTGCGTTCCATGACCGCGCTCTCGCGTGAGTCTAAGCGCGTTTTGGCGCTGTTTGGCAAGACCCCCAAGAAGGTCGTTCCTTCCGTGGGCGACGAGCAGGAGTACTTCCTGATCAAGAAGGACGCCTATCGCAAGCGCAAGGACCTGGTCATCACCGGCCGCACCCTCTTTGGTGCTGCTCCCTGCAAGGGCCAGGAGCTCGAGGAGCACTACTTTGGCGCTATCCGCCCCACCGTCTCGGCCTATATGAAGGACCTGGACGATGAACTGTGGGCGCTTGGCATTCCCGCCAAGACCAAGCACAACGAGGTTGCTCCCTGCCAGCATGAGCTCGCACCGGTCTATGGCGAGGTCAACGAGGCCATCGACCAGAATCTGGTCATGATGGAGAAGATGAAGCTCATCGCCTCCCGCCACGACTTGGTCTGCCTGCTGCACGAGAAGCCCTTTGAGGGCATCAACGGTTCGGGCAAGCACAACAACTGGTCGCTTGGCACCGAGTCCGAGAATCTGCTCGATCCGGGCGACACCCCGCTCGACAACCTGCAGTTCATCGTTTTCCTCACCGCGGTGATCGAGGCCGTCGATAACTATCAGGAGCTCCTGCGTGCCTCCGTTGCCTCGGCCGGCAACGATCATCGTCTGGGTGCCAACGAGGCTCCTCCGGCGATTATGTCCATCTTCCTGGGCGACCAGCTTACCGAGGTCGTCGAGAAGATCATCGATGGCAAGGCTTCCGTCCATGCCACGCGCGGCGTGCTCGACCTGGGCGCCGATACCCTGCCCAAGCTGATGCAGGACAACACCGACCGCAACCGCACCTCCCCGTTTGCCTTCACCGGCAACAAGTTCGAGTTCCGTGCCTGCGGCTCCGAGCAGAACGTCTCCGACTCCAACCTGGTGCTCGATGCCGCCGTGGCCAAGTCGCTCAAGTCCTTCGCCGACGCGCTTGAGGGTACGCCCGAGGATGAGTTCCAGGACGCCGCGCTCGAGTACTGCAAGAAGGTCCTGTCCGACCACCAGCGCATCCTCTTTTCCGGCGATGGCTACTCCGACGAGTGGCCCGTTGAGGCCGAGAAACGCGGCCTTGCCAACAACAAGACCACGGCCGACGCCCTGCCCGCCTTTGTTTCCGATAAGGCCATCGCGCTCTTTGAGGAGACGGGTGTCCTGACCAAGGCCGAGGCTCAGTGCCGCTACGACTGCAAGCTCGAGAAGTACAACAAGCTCATGAACATCGAGGCCACCACGATGGTTCGCGAGGCGCGTCGTACCTATCGCCCGGTCATTACCGCCTATGCCACCAAGGTCGCTAAGGGCCTTGAGACTATTCGTGCTGCCGGTGCTGAGGCCGCCATGCAGTGCGAGCAGAACACGCTCAACAAGCTCTGCAACGGCATCACCACCATCAACGACTCCATCAAGGCGCTCGACGCCGTGCATCAGAAGGCCGAGGCTCTCGATGGTCAGGAGCAGGCCAATGTGTACGCACACGAGGTCGTTCCCGCTATGGATACGCTGCGCGCCGCCGTGGATGCCATGGAGGAGATCGTGGCCGCCGACTACTGGCCGGTCCCGACCTACGACGACATCCTGTTCTATGTGTAGAACGTAACTGACATATCGTCACGGTATTGAGCCGGGGTCCGCATCGCGCGGGCCCCGGCTTTTTGTTTGAGAAGGACGCTTTGAAGCCCGTTTTGCAACTGATTCACCCACGCAATAAGGGGCCGTGGGCAAAAAACGTCAAATATGAGTACTGTCACAAGTGCTGTAGCATTATTTTTTTGTAAAATATGCTGTGTTACGCAACATATGTCCAAGTACTTAGCTGATAAAAGCCTGCAATTCTTCCGCCGTAGGATTCCTGGCGTCTAAATCGCCTTCTGGTGATATGCAATCGCTGTTACTAAATTGGTGACAGTACTCATATTTGCTATTTTTTGCCCACGGGCCCTTGGATGGCAGTGTGATTTTATGCCCTCGGGGTTCGAATCCCGGCATATCGGTAGCAAAAAGCCCGCTACCGAATTTGAACTGCGCCCCAAATCTTGGACGCCCTAAATAGCGACTAGGTGGAGTGGGTATGATGAATTGGACACCTAGTTAAGAGCGAAAGGTGTTCAAGATG
>CABSKX010000046.1 GCA_902478365.1 uncultured Collinsella sp.
CTTAGGGGCGTTTGCAGCGTCGAGCCGTTACGCGGTTTGGTAAAACCGCGTAACTAGATTAATTTGGTTGATTCCAGCTTTTCGATAATCCAGTCGTTGGCTTTGATGACCGGGCGGCGGAAGACGACGCCCAGGGCCAGCGACGGAATCAGATAGCTCGCCAGAATACCCAGCTCAACCCAGTACTCCATATGGTAGGCACCGGCCATGGCGGCGTGCATGGCGTTGATGCCGTGGGTAAACGGCAGGAACGGATAGATCGCCTGGAACACGGGACCGGTCATCTCGATGGGGAACGTGCCACCCGAACCGCCGACCTGCATGACCAGCAGCACGACAGCGAGGGCCTTGCCGATATCGCCAAACGAAACCGTAAGCGTGTAGACGATATTGGAGAACACGAGACTCGCGACCCAGCCCGCCAGCACAAACTGCAACGGGTTGTCGCACTGGATGCCAAAGAACAGAATGTCGCCCGCGCACACGAGCGTCGCCTGCAGCAAGGCCAGACCGCCAAAGAACAGATAACGGCCCAGGTAGATCTCGTGCAGGCGCACGGGGATGAGCTCGTTGATAAGCTCATCATCAACCGAGACCTTCATCATGGCCGCCAGTACGATCGAGCCGACCCATAGCGACAGAATCGTGTAGAACGGCGCCATGGCCGAACCGTAGTTGCGGATTGGATAGACCGGCTTACGGTCGAGTGCGACAGGGCCGGAAAGCGACACGGCGAGGGCATCGGGGTCGCTGCCAATCATTGTCTTAATCATGGCCAGGTCACCCGAGATCAGAGCGCTATCAAGCTCGTCCTTAAAGGCACTGATCTTGTCCGACGCCTCGCCCAGCTGATCGGAAGCCTTGTTGACGAGCCTTGCAGCCTTGGAGAGACCCTTCGCGAGCGAACCAGAGGCGTCGGTCAGACCGCTCACGGCGCTATCCAAGTCACCCGAGATACCGTTCAGGGAATCCAGAACTCCCGAAATGGTCTTCTTGAGCTCCTTGGCCTTAACCGAGAACGTAGAATCGTAGTCGGACTTGGCGCCCGAGATACCCGCCTTGGCATCGGCGATGGCTTGGTCGACCTCGGCACGCGAGTTGTTGACCTCCGCCATGCTGTCCGAGAGGGACTTTGCGGTCGCCGTTAGGTCCTTCGCATTGTTGCGGTACTCCACGGCAATTCTGCCCAGCGACGTCGCAGCGGACCTGAGGCCATCTTTGAGCTTGTCGTCACTCACCTGGTCGGCAAGGTTGCGGAGCCGATTCGCCATCGCATCAATATCGTCAGCACGCGTATTGAGCGCCGCTGCGGCTTCGTTGAGCTGAGACACCGTAAGGTCAACATGCTGATTCGCGGCATCGAATGCCTTCCCAAGCTCGGCGGACACGTTGTCGAACGAGCCCGCGCTTCCGTCAATCGCCGCGTCAACGGCATCGTTGGCGGCCTTGAGCGCTTCCTTGGAATCATTGATTCCGTTCTTGGCGTGCTCCATCAGCTGCTTCGTCGACTCATCAACGGTGCCCGTCTGCTTGAGCATGCCACCCGCCGATGTCAACGAATCGGACGTAGAGCTCAAAATGCCCGCGAGTGACGTCGCGCTCGCCTGAACGTCCTGCAGGTCCTCGACCGAATCGCCCAGTGTAGAGGACAGATTGGCGATAAAGTTGCTCACCTGGTCGGTGCTCATATAGTCGAGCAGGCTGGACACGGTCTTAAGGCCGATAGTCGTAATGGTCTTGGTAAAGGTCTCGTTGACCTGGCTCTGGACGGCGCTCGAGCCCTTCTCGGTCACGATCTGTGCGATGGCGTTGGCCTTCTGGTTCTCATAGAACTCGATATCGGCGTGCTTCACGTCGGTCGAGAAGAGCGTCATCATGTCTGCGCTAAAACTTTTAGGGATAACAACGGCCGCATAGTATGCGCCCGACTTAACGCCCTCAATCGCCTTATCGCGGTCGTTGAGGACGACCCAGTCGAAGTTCTCGTTGCCGCGCAGGGTGGCGGTTACGTTTTCGCCCACGTTGACCTCGACGGGAATCAGATCGCTCTCGTAGCCCTCGTCAGTGTTGACCACTGCAATTTTAAGGTTGCCGGTATTGCCGTAGGGATCCCAGCTTCCGGCGATGTTAAACCACGCGTACAGGCACGGCACGATGATCAGGCCCATCACAACAACCAAGCCGATCACGGAGCGGGACACGTTTTGGACATCGCGCTTAAACAGGTGCAGGATGTTTTTCATTTATGCCTCACCTCCTTTAGAGTGCTTGCCAAGCGGGGTGGTGTCCCCGTCGTTTCCGCTTACGTTGTCAACGTCGTCGACATCTTGAGCCTTACGATGCGCACCGATATGCGGCAGACGGCTCGTGGGCTGTTCGCTGTCCTTGGTGCCCCGCTCGCTGGCGTTGAGACCAAACATGCGACGGGCAGCAGGGATGGCAGCCGTGTGCTCGCGCATCTCGCGGCGAAGGTCCTCGTCCGAAAGCGCCGAGATACGCATCTGGGTATTGAGGCTCGCACGGATGTACTCGATGTTGATGAGCCAGCCACAGATGGCGATAACCGAAATGATCCAGATAACGAGCAGGATAATCTTGCCGTTATTGTCGATATCGAGCACCGTCGAGAGCACAAAGAGCAGGACCTGCACGCCTACCACGGCAGCAAAACCGCCCTTGATGTAGTACGGGTAGCGATGCTCAAACGCCACGGCATGATCGAGCAGCTCGCGACGGTACGAATCGGAATCGAGCATGACGCGCATGGCCGTGCGCAGCGAATAGCGCTGGCGCGGCAGGTCGTTGGACTCGCAGATCATGAGGCCCGTCGTGGAAAGCTGCTTATCAAAGAGCAGATTGAGGTTGAGCAGCAACGGGCGCAGCTGCAGACCGATAAAGAGCGCGATGATAAGGAACACGCCCAGGATGCACAGGTTGAACAGGTAGTTGAACGAGTACATGCCGCCGACCGTCTCGCGCAGCAGATTGATGCCGTAGGTAAAGGGCAGCAGCGGATGCAGCCACTGGAAGAAGCCGGGCATCATCTCGATGGGATACATGCCCGACGAACCCGGAATCTGCACGATAACGAGAATGACACCGATAGCCTTGCCGATATGCTTAAACGTGGTGGACAGCGCATAGATGATGTTGACGTAGGTGAACGAGATAGCGATGCCGCCCAGCACGAACAGCAGCGGGTTGACGCACTGCACGCCAATCACCAAATCGCCCACCGTAACGATGATGGCCTGGAACGCACCCAGGATCACCATCAGCAGCCAGCGGCCAAAGTAGCCCTGACGCGCCGTAAAGCTACCGATGCCCTCGCGGTCGACCTCGAGCTTGTAGATAGCGATGAGCACATAGCCGCCTACCCACAGCGCCAGATTGGTGTAGAAGGGCGCGATGCCCGAGCCAAAGCTCTTGACCGGATAGATTGACTTGGACGTCAGCTCAACCGGAGATGCCATGAAATCTGCCACATCATCGACGTCGACGTCCATGAGGTCGGCCAACTCGCCCATAGACTCAGAGGTCTGCAGCGCCGCAATGTCATTGGCGGCGGTCGCGAGCTTGCCCTGAACCTTGGCAAGGGAGGCGTCGGTTTGGGACAGCGTGGTCTTTGCCTGCTTGAGCGTGGCGTCGAGCTGCGCCAGCGTGCCGCGCGCGCTCGCTATCGTGGGGGTCATACCCGATACAATGCCGGTCAAATCGCCCGAAACGGCGGCAAAGGAGTCAAGCGCGCTCGAAGCCTTCGGCAGTGCGTTCTGCCCCAGATCGGTCTGAGCCTGACCGAGGTTAGCCGTACCGGTCTGAATTGCCGCGTTGAGTGCGTTGCTCGCGCTTGAGATTGCCGTAGCGTCGTTTGCCATGGCGCTCGACTGTGCAGAAAGGCCATCCTTAATGCTCTGCAGCTTCTGGTTTTGCTCGCGAAGCGAATTGATGGTCGATGCGATGAGCGCGTCGGCGTCCTCCGATCCCGTCGACGTATCGTTAGCGAGAATCTGCAGGCGCTCGATGACAGCGCTGTTGTGGTCAATCGTCGCCTGAAGGGATTCGAGCGAGTTGTCGATACGAGTGGTCGTGGACGTAACCGTACCGGCGAGTTTGCCAATCGCGGCGTTCGCAGAAGCCGATGTCTTACTCAGCACGATGCTGCCCTCCGAGAGCGCCTTGGAGAGCGAGGTGATGGACTTGCCAGCCGTGGTGCGAGCTTCGCCCAGCAGATCATTACCCTGAGCAATTGCCTGCGTTAGCGAAGGCGCCTGTCCCTGCAGGCCCGCCAGCGCAGCATCGGCCGAAGCAATCGAGTTGCTCGTCTTGTCGATGGCGGTGTTCATGTCGCCGATGGAATCGCGTACTTCGCCCAGGGTATCAGACGCCTCGGACACCGAGCCCGCCAGCGAATCCTGGGTCTGGGTTGCCTTGTCTTTAAGGTCGATGCCAGCATCTTTGGCAATGCCCGCGACGGTCTCGCCCACCGTAGAGACAAACTCCGAGTTGATCTGCTCCTCGATGGTGTTGGCACCGGTATCGGTGACCTTGGGCGCAATGGCGCTCTTTTTCTCGTTGACGTAATAGGTGAGCTTCGGCTGATGGTAATTGCCGTCGAGCATCGAGACGAGATTGTCGGAGAAGTTCTTGGGAATCACGATGGCAGCATAGTATTCGCCACTTTCGACGCCCTCTTTGGCATCTGCCGCCGAGTCGACGAAGGTCCAGCCAAGCTGGTCGTTCTCCTTGAGCTGGTCGACCACCTTATCGCCTGCGTTAAGCTCGCCCACTAGGTCATTCTGGGTGCCCTGATCGTTGTTGGCGATGGCGATTTTAATGCCCTGGGTATTTCCGTACGGATCCCAGTTGGCAACGATGTTGTACCAGGCATACAGCGAGGGAATGACGCACACGCCCAGGGTAACCACCAGGGCGACGGGGTTCATAAGCAGTCGCTTAATGTCGCGCTTAAATATCGCAAAGGAGACCTTTGCGTTGGATAGTTTGCTGCCGAGACTCACGCTTGGACCATCCATCCTGTCGTTGAATCGAATCGTACTATCGACAACCATTGTACGTAGACGCTTTAGTGCCTCGCGGCACAATGGTGCTGAGTTTTGCGGGTAGCAATATACTACGAAGATGATTTAACGTACAGTTGTACAGTATCTTAAATTCCCGCAGCTCCCAAAACCACAACCCGCACAAACTAGCAATCCGACTAGTCGTTGGGGACGTTCTTAACCGACTAGTCAAACAAGAACGTCCCCAACGACCACCCCAATGACTACTTAGGACCACGAAAGCGTCGTAGGTTGAGCATAAGTCAGCGAAAACGCCCCCAAGCGAGCAAGGTGACGTGAAAGAGGAGGGAAGCGTACTTTGGTACGCGACCGACGATTGAACGTCAGATTGCCGCTTAGGGGCGTTTGCAGCGTCGAGCCGTTACGCGGTTCGTAGAACCGCGTAACTTGCTAACTACATCAAGTTACAAACAGCTGCCGCGAAGGCCACGGGGTCCTCGGGCAGAATACCCTCGACCAGCAGGGCCTGGTCGTAGAGCAGACCGGAGTACTGCTTGATCTTGTCGGCGTCGCCCGCCTTCTGGGCAGCGACGAGCTTGGCGAAGACCGGGTGCTTAGCGTTGAGCTCGAGCACGCGCTGGCTCTTGGGCATACCGTCGGGCGCGCCCTCGGGGCCCTTCTGAAGCACCTTCTCCATCTCGAGCGAAAGCGGACCCTCGGTGGTGATGCAGGCGGGAGCGTCAGTCAGGCGCGCGGAGACGGCAACCTTCTCGACCTTGTCGCCGAGCGCCTCCTTCATGGCGTTAAAGAGGTCCTCGTTCTCCTTGGTGGCGTCCTCGGCTTCCTTCTTCTCGTCATCGGTCGCCAAGTCAAGATCGCCGGTCGCGACGTTCTTAAGCTCCAGATGACGATCCTCGACCTCAGGCTCGGCACCATCGGCAACTGCCTTCTCGGCAGCCTCGCGAGCAGCGTCATCCTCGTAGACCTTGGGCATATCGGCAGCCACGTACTCACGCATGGCCTGGAAGGTGAACTCATCCACGTCCTGCGTCAGCAGCAGTACATCGTAGCCGCGGTCGAGCACGCCCTTCACGACGGGCATCTTGGCCAGACGCTCGCGCGAATCGCCGGCGGCATAGTAGATTGCCTTCTGGCCCTCGGGCATGCCCTTGGCATACTCGGCAAGGGTGATCATCTTCTGCTCCTTGGCAGACCAGAACAACAGCAGGTCGGCGAGCTCGTCGGCCTTCATGCCGTAGCTCGAGTAGATGCCGTACTTAAGACCGCGACCAAAATTCTCAAAGAACTTCTCGTATGCCTCGCGGTCGTTGTCGCGCATGTCCTCGAGATCGGCGGTAATCTTCTTCTCCACACGCTTGGCAATGGCCTTGAGCTGACGGTTCTGCTGCAGCGTCTCACGCGAAATATTGAGCGTCACGTCGGCAGAGTCCACAACACCGCGCACAAAGTTGTAGTAGTCGGGCAGCAGGTCGTCGCACTTCTCCATAATCAGCACGTTGGAGCTGTAGAGCGCCAGGCCCTTCTCGTAGTCCTTGCTGTACAGATCGAACGGGGCGCGACCCGGCACAAACAGCAGTGCATCGTACTCAAGCGTACCCTCGGCATGGAAGCTGATAGTGCGCGCGGGATCGTCAAAGTCGTGGAACGTGGACTTATAGAACTCGTTGTAATCCTTCTGCTCAACGTCGGAGCTGCGCTTTTTCCAGATCGGCGTCATGGAGTTGATGGTCTCGAGCTCCTGATAGTCCTCGTACTCGGGCTTATAGTCGTCGCCGGCGTCCTCGGGCTTGGGCTTCTGGCGACTCTTGCTCACCATCATCTGGATCGGGTAGCGCACATAGTTGCTGTACTGCTGAATCAGGCTCTTGAGGCCCCACTCGGTCAGGAAGCGATCGTAGGTCTCGGCCTCGCCGTCGGCATCGAGCTTCTCGTTCTCGCGCAGCGTCAGGATGACATCGGTACCGTGTTCAGCACGCTCGCCATCCTCGATGGTGTAGCCCTCAAGGCCGTCGGACTCCCAAACGTGGGCGGTATCCTCGCCATAAGCGCGGCTGACGACCTTCACGTGGCTGGCGACCATAAAGGCGGAGTAGAAACCCACGCCAAACTGACCGATGATGTCGACATCGGAACCCTGCTGCTCGGCGTTCTCGGTCTTAAACTCCTCGGAGCCGGAATGGGCGATGGTGCCCAGGTTGCGCTCGAGCTCCTCGGCGGTCATGCCGATACCGTTATCCGAAATAGTGATGGTGCGGGCGTCCTTATCAAAGGAAACACGGATGGCCAAGTCGCCCTGGTCGAGCTTGACACTCGGATCCTGAAGGCTCTTATAGTTGAGCTTGTCGACGGCATCGCTCGCGTTGGAGATAAGCTCGCGCAGGAAGATTTCCTTATTGGTGTAGATGGAGTTGATCATGAGGTCGAGCAGTTTTTTGCTCTCGGTCTTAAATTGACGCATGTGCAGTCCTTTCGCGCTACCCCTGCCCGCAAAAACGGCCCGGTTGCCCGAGCCGCATCGCAGACCTGCTATGTTCAGACTTAGATTTTATAACCTATTAGCGCGCATATATACATACGGAATCGAAAAACTGTATGTTGGAATACCCGTGCGTCGATTGCCAAGGAGTGTCCCCGACTGCCGGCAGAAAAGGAACGTCCCTATCTGTCGCCCATGCGCTTGGCCATCCAGGCGTGGGGCTGACCTTCGTCTTCGTAGTCCACCGGCGCGATCTGCGTGTAGCCGGCCTTGGCATAGAGCGGCAGCACGTACTCCTGCGCATGCAGCTTTATGAGCTTGGCGCCAGCATCGCGTGCAGCAGCATTGCTGGCCTCGACAATCTTGCTCGCCAGACCGCGGCGACGCATTGAGGATAGCACCGCAACGCGGCCCATAATGTATGTCTCCCCCGCCGCGACACCTTCGTCCATATCGCACGCCGGCGACACCGGGGCCTCCGCGTCGGCCACACGCTCGAGTTCCTCGGGAAACACGCGCGAACAGCCCGCGAGCTCGCCGTCAACATAAAGCGTCACGTGGATGCAACTTGGGGCCTCGTCGATAGCGTCAAACTCGTTTTCGTAGCCCTGTTCGTCCATAAAAACGACGCGGCGCACCAGCGCCGCGTCCTCAAAGCAACCCGTCTTAAGTTGGATATCCATAGCTGCCCCTTCATTCGATGCGAACGTTGGGGAAAAATTTTAGCGGAAATGAGCTCCCACGCTAAACTTCGCGCGTGCTTTTGCTAGGCAATCGTAGTGGCCCACGTTGTGGGCATCGCTCGCGATATAGCTGTACAGGCCTTGCTTAAACAGGCGCTGCGCCGGCTTCTTTTCGTGACCGAATCGTCCACCTGCGATAAAGTCCGCCGAAGCCTGCAGCTTGCAACCCAGGTCGACCAGACGTTCAGCCACGCTCACATCCTTTTGAATCGCACGATAGCGCTCGGGATGGGCAATAATCACCTGGTAACCGCGACACTGCAAGTCGTAGATCGTGTTCTCGTATTCCTCAAAGTCATACGAATCAGCACGTGTCGAGAGCTCAAGCAAAAACTCGTTTGAGCCATCGAAATGCAGGCGATCGGCCCATTCGATGCCCAAATCCATGAGCTTGGCATGATTGACCTCAAAGCCCATCTGCAAATGCATATCGCCCGCATGCGCGCTAAGCAGTCGATAGGCCTCCCACATTTTTTCGAAGTCAAAATACGGGTCCCGGCAGTGTGGCGTACACACCATGTGCGTAACGCCGACGGCGCGGGCCGCCTCGAGCATTGCCAAGCTTTGCTCGAGGTTCGCCGCGCCGTCGTCAACACCGGGCAGGATATGGCAGTGGATGTCTCTCATATCGCCCTCTTATCTGCGTCGTTGCTATTTCTTAAAACGCTTCGCCTTCGCAGGGGTCCCCGTTGCAGCGGCACCGCCAACAGCAGGGTTAACTCCGGCAACAGCGTTGTTCTGACCCTTGTCTTCGCCATAGTAAGAGTAATAGTAGTCATGGCTCGAGGTCTCACAGCAGTTCATGACCGTGCCAATTACGTTAACCTCGGCCTTGTTGAGCTGGTCGAAGGCGGCAATGATCTCGTTGCGCTTGGCGAAGTCCTCACGGATAACGTAGATGGTGCCGTCGGTAATCGCGGCGACCTCGGCGGCATCGACAAAGGTGCCCACGGGCGGCGTATCGAAAATGACGTACTGGTACTTTTCCTCCAGCGCGGCGACAAGCTTGGCAAAGCGGCGCGAGGCAATGATGTCTGCCGGATTGGGAATGCGCGGCTCGGCGTCGAGGAAGAAGAGGTTGGGCTGGCCGGTGTCGATAACGGCCTCATCGATCGACATCTGATCGGAAAGCACAGCGTACAAGCCGCCGGCATGACGGATGCCCAGCATGTTGGCAAGCGTACGGTGGCGCATGTCGCATTCAACGAGCAGAACGCTCTTGCCGCTGGTTGCGATGGCCTGGGCCAGGTTGAGCGCGATGGTGGACTTACCCTCGTTGGGAATGGAGGAGGTCACCGTAATGGACTTGATGGGCGTATCGACACTCGCAAAGCGAATGTTGGCGAGCAGCGTCTTGGCTGCATTGTCAAAGGCAAGAGTGTCGTCGGTTTTCTTTTTACGGGCCATGGATTACTTACCGCCCTTCACAACGGGGAAACGGCCGATGACGGGCACGCCGAGCAGCTCGACGGTGTCATCGACAGAACGGACACGCGTGTTGAGCATGTCGAGCAGCACAACAATCGCGACAGCGACAAACAGGCCGGCCAGGGCGGCAACTGCAATGTAGAGCTTGCGGTTGGGGCCGCTGGGCTGGGCGGGAACCTTTGCCTTGTCGATGACGTTGACGGCCTGGGCGGCGTCGACGTCCTGGGCGACGGTAGAAACCGAGTTGGCCATGGCGTTGGCGACAGCAGCGGCGCCATCGGGGCTGGCACCGGTCACAGACAGCGAGATAACGCGGGTCGTGGTCTCGCTCGTAACGCTCACCTTGTAATCATCCAAGTTGGAAAGGCCAAGCTCCTTAGCAGCGCCGCTCTTGACGCTGTCGCTATCGAGCAGCGTGGCGATGTCGTTGGAGAGCATCTGGCTCGCCAACAGGTCGTTGTAGTAGCTCGTCTGGCTGCCATCGGTCTTGGCGAGAATGTACATGCTCGTCGTGGCGGTATAGGTGTTGTCCATCATGGTGAAGGAGAAGACGCCCATGGCGATCGCGCAGACCACCGGGAGGGCGATGACCAGCTTAAGGTGCTTTTTAAGCAGCTGGAACAGTTCGAGAAGGGTCATGCAGCTTGCCTTTCATTTCCCTAGTTCATATCGACAAAACTGCTCGTATAATATCGCATCTTTTTGCCATGTCCGAACTCTATACATAAGATACAGCGCTTACACCATTGTTGCGCAACATTAACGCCGCACCGGCAGCCCCGATGCGGCGTGAAATTCACATGTTTGCAGTACTGCTACACGAACTGCTCGTCCTGTTGCACGGGAAACGTCACCGTGATGGTGGTCCCCACCCCCAACTCGCTTGACAGATCGAGCGAGGCGTGATGATACAGGGCGGCATGCTTGACGATGGCCAGACCCAGACCCGTTCCACCGCGCGCTTTAGAACGGCTCTTGTCAACGCGATAGAAACGCTCGAATACCTTACCCTGCTCCTCGGGCGCAATGCCAATACCCGTATCGGCAACCGACAGATACGGACGCCCGTCGTCGTTGGTTCCACACCGCAACGTCACCGTACCGCCGGGCCGGTTGTAGCGGATGGCATTGCTCGCCAGGTTGTAGATGAGCTCATCGATCAGGCGCGATACGCCTTCGACGACCACAGACTTGGTCTCATGTCCTATCGCCACATTTGCCTGGCGGGCGACCTGCTCAAGACGCTGCTCGACCGCGTAGATAGCACGCGAAAGCTCAATGGGCTCCGTGGAGCCAATAGGCACCGCCTCGCCATCGCTCGCACGCTCGGACTCATCCAAGTTCGAAAGCGTGAGGATATCGTTGACGAGCGCCGCCAAACGGCCCGCCTCACGGTAGATGCGGCCGCCAAAGGTGCGCAGATCGTCCTCACCCTCGACCATGCCGTTCGCAATGAGCTCGGCATAGCCTGAGATTGCCGTAAGCGGGGTCTTGAGCTCATGGGTGATATTGGCCGTGAACTCGCGGCGCATGCGGTCGTTGTCCGCCAGCACCGCCATCTGGCGCTTGAGCTCCTGGCGTTGCGACTCAATGCGCTCGAGCATGGGAACCATCTCGGCATAAGCATGCTCGTAGCTGCGGCGAGGATGGTCCAGATCGACCTCCTGCAACGGCTCAATGATGGCGCGGGACTCACGACGCGCCAAGAAAAACGAGAGCACCGCACCTGCCGCCGCAATGAGCAGCATCGGCGCCACGAGAGACATCAGAATCGCCGCAACGCCAGGTTGGGCCTGCGCCAAGCGAACAACCTGGCCGTTGTTAAGTCGGACGGCTCGGTACAGCATAATCTCGTCGAGCGTGGAGCTTGCGCGCTCCGCAGAACCCGAGCCGCTCTCGAAAGCCTTGGCGACCTCGGGACGATCGCCGTGATTGGGCAACATAGAAGGCGACGCCTCGTTGTCGTAGGCAACCGACCCATCTTTGTTGATCAGCGTGATGCGCAAGTCCTCGCGATCGAAGCTGCGCAGAAAGGAAATGGGCTCCCGTTGCTCATTGAGGGCAGCGGCAATAAGCTCGGTTTCCTGCGAAAGGTTGGCGCTCGTGGCATCTGCCAGGGTATTTTGCACAAAGAACGCGCCCAGCACCGTAAACGCCACGATAACCGCCATAGCGCAGAGAAAAATCGTCGCGAACACGCGATGCGACAGGGTACGTTTTCCCTGGGGGGCTAAGACCACGAGTTACTCCTCCTATGCGCTAGCCGCGCTGTCGGCTCCTTCGGCATCGTCATCGACCGTAGGCTCGGCCAGACGATAGCCCACGCCGCGCACGGTCTCTATGGCGCTCGCACGCTCGCCGAGCTTTTGGCGGAGCGTCTGCACATGCACGTCGACGGTGCGCGAACCGCCGTCGAAGTCCCAGCCCCATACGCTCTGCAGCAGCGATTCGCGGGTAAAGACCACGCCAGGTTTGCGCATGAGGTACTCGAGCAGGTCGAATTCGCGCAGCGTGAGTTTGAGTGGTTCACCGGCAACAGTCACCTCGCGGTGGCTGGGCGAAAGTACGATATCGCCCACGCTGAGCACATCGCTCGCCTGCTTGACCATGCCGCCGCGGCGCAGCAGCGCACGGCAACGGCTGGCGAGTTCCATAAGCGAGAACGGCTTGGTCAGGTAATCATCGGCACCGCCATCGAGCGCCATGACCTTGTCGAGCTCGGTGTCCTTGGCGGTGAGCATCATAATGGGCACCGTCGCCGTCAGGCGATCGGCACGCAGACGACGCATAATCGCCAAGCCGTCGGTATCGGGCAGCATGATGTCGAGCAGCACAGCATCGGGCACCCGTCGCGCCACGGCGGCCTTAAACTCGCCATCGCACGAAAAGCCCTCGGCCTCGATTCCCTGCTTGCGCAGTGCGTAGACCGTCAAATCCCTGATGTTGTCATCATCCTCGACGTAATAGATCATGTTGAACCCCTCTTGCGGCCGGCATGACCGCATCTTAACCCTAAAGGTGCCTGCACTAGATGGTATCAGCCAAAACGGCCCGTCAAATAATCCGCCGTGCGCGGATCGGTCGGGTTTTTGAAGAGCTGGGCCGTGGGCGCATGCTCCACCAGCTCGCCCAGCAAAAAGAACGCGACCGAGTCGGAGATGCGCGCAGCCTGCTGCATGTTGTGCGTAACGACCACCAACGTGCAGGTCTCCTTGAGCTCGCAGGCCAGCTGCTCCACCACCAGCGTCGATACGGGGTCGAGCGCCGAGGTCGGCTCGTCCATCAGCAGAATGTCGGGCTGCACGGCCAGCGCGCGGGCGATGCACAGACGCTGCTGCTGGCCGCCCGAAAGACCCAGACCCGATTCCTTGAGCTTGTCCTTGACCTCGTTCCACAGTGCGGCGCGTCGCAGGGAGTCTTCGACCAGCTCGTCGAGCACGACGCGGTCGCGCACCCCCATGCCGCGAGGACCATAGGCGACGTTGTCGTAGATGCTCATGGGAAACGGATTGGGGCGTTGGAACACCATACCCACGCGCTGGCGCAAGCGGCAGATATCGTAATCGCCCAGGATATTCTGGCCGTCAAGTGCAATCTTACCTTCAATGCGGCAATCCTTGATGCCGTCGTTCATACGGTTAAAGCAGCGCAGCAGCGTCGACTTTCCGCAGCCCGAAGGCCCGATGAACGAGGTGATCTGCTTGTCGCGGATCTTGATGGACACGTCCTTGAGCGCGTGGTGATCGCCATAGAACAGGTCGAGGCCCTCGACGTCGATGCGCGTCGGCGAGACGGCAAGGTCCTGCGCCGTGGGGCGAGTCGCATCCCCAACTTCGCGCTCGTGCGCGGCCTCGGCCTGCGCCTCCATGAGTTCCACAAGCTCCGTAGGCTCCATCGCCGCAGCAGCCGTCATACCGCATACCTCCATATCGATATCAATTCAGCAGTATCGATAGTAGAAATCGCGGCTCATACGCACGTGAGCGCATTGTCAAGTGTTTGTAAGGGCACGCTGGTTATGCAGCGGGCAATGCAATGGTAAACACCGTGTGCTCGGGCGTCGATTCGCACGCAATGGTGCCGTTGTGTGCCGCGACAATCTCCTTGGCGATGGCAAGACCCAGGCCGGCGCCACCGCGATTGGTCGCACGTGCCGCGTCCAGGCGATAGAACTTCTCAAAGATCACCTTGAGCTTAGCCGCCGGAATCGGATCACCCTGATTGATAAAGCGAATTCGCACGCCACCGTCATCTTGGCGCCCAGCCTCAATCGTGATGGTCGATCCTTCGTAGCTATAGGCGATGGCGTTTTTCATGATGTTGTTGAACACGCGAGCCATCTTGTCGCCATCCACGAGCACCGTCAGGTCCTCACGCACATCAACTTGGACATCTTTGTGCTGCTCGTTGAGAATGGGATAGAACTCATCGGCCACCTGCGCCAGCAGCAATCCCAGGTCGACGTAGCCGCGCGTGAGCACAATATCGTGGAAGTCGAAGCGCGTGATATCAAAGAACTCCTCAATAAGCGCGTCGAGTCGGTGCGCCTTGTCGAGCGCCACGCCCGTAAAGTGCGCGCGCTGCTCAACCGGCAGGTCGGGCGCCTCCTGCAACAGCGAGAGGTAGCCCACCACGCTGGCAAGCGGCGTGCGCAGGTCATGCGCCAAGTATGTGACCAAATCGTCCTTGCGGTGTGACTCGTCACGCAGGGCTTGCTGGACTTTGTGCTCGCGGTCGCGCACACGGTTGAGCACACCCTCGACCTCCAGGAAGTCGCCGTCGATGTTGTCCCACGCGTCGGGATGATCGATCAGACGGTCCTGAATACGGGCGGCAAGCACGCGGTCGGAATGCTGCTCACCCTGCTCATAGCCCTGGTAGTACAGAGCGCGGCCGCAAAAGAACAGGACGCACACGGCAAGCGCCAAGACAAAGCCAAGCATGTTGAATACAAAGCCGGCATCGAACAGCACCGGCCCCTCAATGCCACCGAGTGCCATGGCGCCGATCGCCAGCGTCATGACCCACGCGGCACCGCCGATCACCACGCAGCGACGCACGATTTCAAAGCGATCGATCAGCACGAAGCCGATGAGTAGCACCGCCAAGATACCGGCGATGTTATCAATGCCGATCAGCAGCAGACCCAGCAAAAAGAGCAGCACCGTCGCAAGCGCGCGATTATCGACGACCGCCCTTACATATTCAAAGAGCCGATCGGGCACCTCAAACGCCCGCTTATCGTCTTTTGTCATGTCCATGTCCTCGCAAACAAAGGTGTTATTCGATGATGTAGCCGACGCCCCAAACGTTTTTGATAAAGCGCGGTTTTTGGGCATCGTCGCCAATCTTTTCGCGCAGGTGACGAATGTGCACCATCACCGTATTGTTGGAGCCGGGCATAAAGTCCTCGTTCCACACCGCGCGGAACAGGTCCTCCACGGGCACTACGCTGCCGCGATGCTCGGCCAGATACAGCAAGATGGAATACTCGATGGGCGTGAGGCGCACCGGCGCACCGTCCACCGTCACGGAGCGAGCGTCACGGTTGATCTCGAGGCCGTCGAGCTGGAGGGTCGGCGACTCGGTCGCCTGCGCACGGCTTCCGTAGCTGGTGTAGCGGCGCAACTGAGCATGAACGCGCGCGATGAGCTCCAGCGGGCGGAACGGCTTGACCACGTAATCGTCCGCGCCAAGCGAAAGGCCTTCGATCTTATCCTGCTGGGCATCGCGTGCCGTCAACATAATTACGGGATAGGTATGGCTGGCACGGATGGTACGCAGCAGCTCAAAGCCGTCGATATCGGGTAGCATGACATCGAGCAATGCCAGGTCAAACTCTTGCTCCAGAATTGCCTTGGCCGCATCGGCCCCGCTGTAGGCTATCTGGACGTCAAAGCCCTCCTTTGTAAGGTAGATGCCAACCAGGTCGGCAATGGCCTTCTCGTCATCAACTACCAGTATGCGCTCGTTCATGCGTGCTCCTCTCGCGCTCCATTATGCCCGAGGCGGCGCCAGCCACACACAACAAGCGTGGGCGATTAAGTCGACCTTAAGCACCCTTGCGCCCGTTCGAGCACGAATGCGGGCCATGCGCGCACGCAGCGATCGTCGTCGCCGGCAAACGATATACTCTAGTGCCAGAAGAGACCATCCCGTCGAAAGCGAAATCTGTGAAGTCCCTCACCTCTTTTGCAAAGCGCTCCGCCCAGCTTGCCGCCGGCTTTGCCTGCGCCATCGCCCTTGTTGCCGGCGTACCTGCTGTTGCCGGCGCCCAAGTGCTCACGACCGACGACGTCTGCGGCAAGACCGCCGACGTCCGCGGCATCACGACAGAAAACCTGCCCGATATCGAGGCAACGAATGCCCTTGTTATGGGCAAGGACGGCACCGTCTACTATGGACGCGGCGCCGATGAGCAGGTCAAGATTGCCTCGATCACCAAGGTCATGACCGCAATCCTGACCGTCGAAAACTGCAAGATGGACGAGAAGGTCACGGTGAGCAACGCTGCCGCCACCGTAGGCAACTCGACTGCCGGCCTGCTCGAAGGCGACGAGCTCACCGTGGAGCAGGCACTACGCGGCCTGATGATCCCCTCGGGCAACGACGCCGCCATCGTGCTTGCCGAGTACGTGGGCAAAAAGATCGACCCCAAGACCAAGGACGCCGTGGCCACCTTTGTAAAGGCCATGAACGAGCGCGCCAAAAAGCTCGGCTGCACCGGCACGGTCTTTGAGAACCCACACGGTCTGGACTTTGACGAGTGGGCCGGCGATATGCACTCGACAGCACATGACGTGGCACTGATGATGCAGGAGGCCATGAAAAACGATACGTTTCGCGAAGTCGTCGCGAGCGAGGATTCGTGGATTGAGGTCACGGGCGCCGACGGCTCAGACCATTCGCATTCCATGGACACGCACAACGTTTTGCTCGGTCAGGACGGAAACATTGGCGGCAAGACCGGCACCACCGACGACGCGGGCTATTGCTTTGCGAGCGCCTACAAC
>CABSKX010000047.1 GCA_902478365.1 uncultured Collinsella sp.
CGCGGGGTCCGTTCAGGCTGTTGCGTTGAGATTGAAAATCAACCCGCGATAAACGGTAGTTCGCTGCGGCAACTGCGACACATTCCGCCCGGCAAGTCCAATCGTGCTCCACGCACGGTTAATGCGCGAGGCGGTAGAAATCCATCGACGCCGCACCCTCGGCATGCAACCCCATCGCCGAAACCGCCGGCGAATAGGTACGGCTCGTAAGTGCCGCCTCGCCGCTGTTGGCAAAAATCTCGACCATCGTAGTGTCCGAAAGCACGCGCAGGTCGCGAAGCTCGCTGAGCTCGATCGACCTTTGGTCGCGCCCATAGCCTTCGTCACCCATGTCGAGGGTAAGCATCCCGTCCGCATAACGTACAAAGACACCCTTGCGGATTTCGAGCTCGACCATCTTGGCGCCCTCACAGGAAACCACAAGATCAAACAGGCGTCCCGGCTCCTCAACGGTTTCACCGCCTGTCGCGCGAACGCAGTCGCCGCGCATCCTCTCAATCTCGTGCGCCGGCTGCTGGCAGAGCTTACCATCGCGCATGCTCAGCTCTCGCGGCACCGTCAACGCGCACTGCCACCCGCGCGCCACCGTCGGGTTTTCTGCCGTCGCATCGGGGCAACCCGACCATCCGATCATCAAACGCCGGCCTGCAGCATCCTCAAAGGACTGCGGAGCATAGAAATCAAAACCGGCATCGACCATCGGGGGCATGCCCTGCCCGACGATTTTAAAGCTCGGCGCCTCCCAATCGGCCTCGATGGGGAACCACACGCACTGATGCGGATTGCGGTAACGCCAACCATCGGCAGGCACACCCTGCGGACAGCAAACGAGAATAAGCTCGCCATCGAGCTCAAACAGATCGGGGCACTCCCACATAAAGCCAAACTTCTCGCCCAACTCAATGCGCGTCGCATAGCTCCAGTCCTCAAGATTGCGCGAGGTATAGACAAGCACGCAGCCACGGTCGTCTTTCGTACGAGCGCCCAGAACCATGTAGTAGATACCATCGTGCTCAAGGATCTTGGGGTCGCGCACGTGCGTACCGATATCGTCGGGGTAATCGACCGGTCCAACAGCTATGCACTTCTCGCCCAATTCGTCGGGATTCTCGGCAACCATATGAATCTGGTTTTGCTCACGGCCCGTCAACACGTAGTCGTAATCATCGCGGTCAAAATGCTTGACGTTGCCGGTATAGAAGTAGTGAATCTTGCCATCGCGTACAAAGGCAGAACCAGAATACGCTCCGTTCGAATCCAAATCGGAATCGGGGAACAGCACAGGGCCGTGATTCTCGTACGTCACAAAATCCTTTGTCGTCAGATGGTTCCAAAGCACTGGACCGCCATGCGCAGCATCGAACGGATCGTATTGATGATAGATGTGATACGTATCACCAATCTGAACCAAACCGTTGGGGTCGTTGAGCCAGCCAAGCTCAGGCTCCACATGGAACAGGAGCCTATCGGGGTCGGACGCGATGCGACCAGCCGTCTCATCCTGTCCGGCACGCCACTGATCATAGTCCGCGCGTGTCACCTTATTTTTTTGATTAAACATCGCCATTGACTTTCTCGTCTATAGGGAAGGACGCTCGACTCGCACGAGCCGAGCGCCCTTCCTCAAATGGACTTATCCGCACATTACGCTGAACGGCTCAACTAGAAGCTGACATCGAAGCCAGCACCAGCGCCCTCTTCATCGGTGGTCGGAACGCCCTTTGCCTTGTTGTAGGCAAAGATCAAGAAGATCGGCACGATAAAGGCGATAAGATTACCAGCCACATACCACACGAGAGTCTCGGGCGTAACGATGAGCAGGCCAAGCACACCGGTCAGACCCTGACCGATAGCGCGCACTTCAAAGAACTTCACGAAGGCACCGCCGCAGCCTGCACCGATGCATGCGCAGATGAACGGAATGATCGAATAGCGCATGTTTGCAGCGAAGATAGCGGGCTCGGAGATACCGACCAGCGTCGGAATAAAGGACGACATGCAGATGTTGCGCTCTTTGGAGTGCTTCTTGTGAATGAGGTACATGCCGATGGCGCCGCCGCCCTGGGCGATGATGGAAACCGACCAGATGGCCTGGATGTAGTTGAAGCCAGTCGTGGCAACGAGGTTGGCCTCGATACCCTGGATGAACTGATGCGTACCGGTAACGACGAGCGGCTGCAGGAACGCGGCGAAGACAAAGGCACCAAAGACGCCCATTCTGTTGTACAGGACATCGATTACGCCAGCGAGGACGTCGCCGATCAGGTTGCCGAGCGGGCCGAACACGGTGAACAGGGCAACGTTAGCAAGAATCAGGGTAACGGTCGGGACAAAGACAAACGAGACGACCTCGGGGATGTACTTCTGGGCAATCTTTTCGACCTTGGCCATAAACCAGGCAGTCAGGATTGCAGGGAACACACCGCCCTGGAAAGCAACCATGGGAATGGATAGCGGACCGAAGTTCCAGTACTCAGCACCCGTCGGGTCCATAACGAACGTGTTACGGTTCATAAGACTCGGGTGAACCATGACGATACCGACGAGGATGCCCAGGATCGGGTTACCGCCAAAACGCTTGACCGCGCTGTACATAACCAGGACAGGCAGGTAGTCGAACGTGGTGGCGATAATGGCAAAGAAGCTTGCGAGGTTCTTGAGGAACTCGCTGTGATCGGCGAGACTACCCTCCATGCCAAAGAGGCCGTTGGCAACGATCAACGACTTAAGGCCGATGATGATAGCGGCACCGACGAAGGCAGGAATGATGGGGATAAAGATGTCCGAGAACACCTTGAGGACCGAGAAGAACTTGCCTTTCTTGTCCGCCTCGGCACCCTTGACCTCGGAAGCGCTAATCTCCTTGACGCCCGTCAGAGCCATAAACTCATCGTAAACCTTGTTGACGGTACCGGTACCAAAGATGATCATGAGCTGGCCGCTGTTGTACAGCACGCCCTTGACGCCATCGATGTTCTCGAGCTCGGCCTTGTTGTATTTGCTCGTATCCTTGAGCACCAGACGCAGACGGGTCACGCAATGCGTGGCGCCCTCGATGTTCTCCAGTCCGCCGACGTTGTCGACGACTTGCTGGGACACTGCCTTGTAGTCCATGTTCCTCTCCATTCCTTTTCTAAATCATAAAACGGTTCGTTGCCGCTACAGAGACGCGATCGTTGCGTTTGCGCACTTGAGCGCACCGTCGGTGACGGTAAGCGCCACACCCTGGCCCTGCTTGTTGCAGAAGCGAGCGTTGAGCGCAACATCATCGACAAAGATGGTCGCGATGTCGTCGTCGACGACCAGACGCACATGGTGAGTGCCCTCGCCCTTAAAGAACAACGGACGCTCGAGGCCCATGTTGTTGACCTGGAACCACGGGTACTGGGGAGCCGGCGTGAACTCGAGCTTGCCCTCGCGCAGGTTGGCGCGGAACTCATAGGCAAGACCGGTCTCGGCGTCCTCGGCGAACTTGACCGAGAAGCCGGCAGCGTTACCGCCGAGCTCAATGTCGGCATCGAGCAAGTAGGTGGAGCCGGCATCCGCGGCGAGCACCTGCTCGACCTTGCCCGACTCGCAGGAAAGCTCAAAGGTCTCGACTGCCTTAGCCTCGCCAAAGGCGCCAAGCATGCTGTCGGGGAGCTTGGTGCCGAGCGTTCCGTCGGCACGCTGAACGATCTCGAGGGGCATAAAGGTGCCACCCCATAGGTAAGAGCTGGGGTCGCCGCCCTCGTCACGCGTAGGAACCCAACCAAAGAGAACGCGACGCTCGCCATCGAATGCGGTGCGAGCGGCGTAGTACGCGCGGCCGTCGAAGGAGTCGTCAGCGGGGGTAATCCAAGGACCGTTGATGGACTTGGACATGCGGTAACGGGTCTTGTTGCCGTCGCTGTACTCGGAAAAGACGAGGTACCACCAGTCGCCCATCTTAAAGAGATCAGGCATCTCAAACATGGTGTACAGGCCCGGGTTCCACCAGTCGCCCTGGAACTCCCAGTTGGTCAGATCCTTGGAGGTGAACTTGACCAGGCGGCCGGTCATCAGACGCTTGTCCTCGCCCACACGCGTGCCGAGGATGAGCATGTACTCTTCGTTCTCCTCATCCCAAAGCACAAAGGGATCGCGCCAGTTGCGGTCATCGTAACCCTCCTGGGGCGGAAGCAGCGTCTCGGCGATGTTCTTCTCCCACTTGACGGCGTCGTCGCTCGTTGCGTGAAGAAGAACCTGCTTCATCAAACGTGCGCGGACCTTATCGCGATTGCAACCAGTGTAGAGCGCATGGTACTTGTCGCCCACCTTAAACACCGTGCCGGCATAAATGTACTGGTCGACTTCCTCGTCGCCGCCACGCTCAAGGCTCTCGCCAAAGTCCTTGTAGTTGACGAAATCCTTGGTCGTAGCGAGTGCCCAGCCAAACGGCTCTCCGAAAGGTTCGGGGTTACGCGTGTCACGCTGATGATAGAGATAGAACGTGCCGTCCTCGCCGTACGGCATGATGTCGCCTACCCAAATTCCCTCAGGCTGGTAATACACCTTGTGCATCCGAGACTTCCTTTCCACGACATACTAACTCGGTACAATGGCAAGATATGTCAATCGTTTTCATATGTCAAACGTTTTCACACCAATACATCTTTTCGCAGTTCCAGTCGTCGGCAAACGGTTGACATATGCCGGTGAACGGTCATCAGAGGCGTTTGAGGAATTCTTTTGGCACGGGATGAACTACGCGGTTTTGCCCTCAATGAGTTCAACGGGGAGCTTGATATTCGATTCGGGATTATCGCCGTTAATAAGAGCGATGATGGATTGCGCCGCGAGCTCTCCGATGCGATCGATATCTTGACGTACGGTTGTTAAGTCAGGCATAAACGTCATAGTTCGGCGGGCACCATCCGCGCCCACGACCTTAATATCGTCTGGAGCGCTCAAGCCGCGCTGCTTCATCACGTTGAGACAGATGGCCGCCATCGTATCGTCTCCCGCAAAGATGCCGTCAATATCGGGGTTCTCATCGAGGATCTTCGCAACGACCGCGCCCTTTTCGTCGTCGGGCTTAACGAACTCAACCTCACGGACAAGCGCGGACAAACCGGCCTGCTCAACAACATCGAGGTAGGCATCGGTACGCTTATTGGCAGGCATGCGCATGCGGCTATTGCTGCGCAGGCACAGGATACGCCTGCAGCCGTCATCAATCAGACGGCGCGTGGCGAGCTCGCCAATGCCATAGCTGTCACTTGCAATCTGGACAGAGCCCTCGCCAAGATCGCAGTCGATGCCAACCAGGCTCAAGCCCATCTCGGCATATGCCTCGGCACCGATATTGAGGGAGTTGACGATGACGCCGTCGACCATATTGCGGCGGAGCATGTCAATATAGGAACGCTCAAGATCGGGTCGATTGGCGCTGTTGCACAGCAACATCTTAAAGCCGTTTTCCGCTAACGTGCGCTCGACCGCCTGCACAGCCTGAGCATGGAACGGGCTGCTCACAAAGGGAACGATCATACCGATAAGATTCAGGCGACCGTTGAGCATGGCACGGGCGATATCGTTGGGCGTATAGTTGATGCGCTCCATCGCGGCATGGACCTTATCGCGGGTCTCTTGGCTAATATAGCCGCGATTATTAAGCACGCGAGATACCGTAGTAGGCGAAACCCCCGCCACCGCCGCAACTTCCTTGATGCCAGGCTTAGCCGTATCCTTAGAACGAGCACTCTCGCGAGCCATAGCACCCTCCCCCATCAACATGTCATACGTTTACATACGAACAAAGCATACCCCAACAACAGCGGGAAGACGGTAACAGCACAAGTAAGTAAACGACTCATCCAACTAATTAGGAGAGTTCCGCCTAAAGGGTGACTACACAGGACCCCCGCCGGGCCGCTTTGGGTTACTTTCCAAAACATTTCCGCAGGACGCAAAGGGCTCCGCCGCGCGAAGCGCGCAGCGGAGCCCTTTGCATGTCCGAGGACGTTTTGGGAGGTAGCCCAAACAGCCCCGGCGATCCTGCGGGAGTTAAACCCCTTTAGAACTTGTTGTGGAAGGTACGCGCAATGACCTCGTCCTGCTGCTCCTTGGTGAGCGTGTGGAAGTTCACGGCATAGCCGGAAACGCGGATGGTCAGCTGCGGGTACTTCTCGGGGTGAGCCTGAGCGTCGAGCAACGTCTCACGGTTGAAGACGTTGATGTTCAGGTGGTGGCCACCCTTCTCGGCGTAAGCGTCGAGCATGTGGACCAGGTTATCGGCCTGAGTCTCGGAAACTTCAGAAACCTTCATAATGTGTCTCCTTCGATCGATAGGCGCCGGCCGAAACCGGCGCGCTAATCAGTAATCGTTATTGTTAGTATAGCACTAACAATAGTTACTCGCCCAGCTGATCAAGGTCGATATCGCCAAAGAACACCTGGTCCTCCTTGCCGAGCGCACTCGGGATGATGGAGAAGGTGTTGGAGATGCCGTCCTGAGCATCGCGGAACGGGAGCTTGGAAACCGAAGACAGCGAAGCGATGGCGCCATGGCTATCGCGCTTGTGCATGGGGTTAGCACCCGGGGCGAACGGCTGGCCAGCCTTGCGGCCGTCGGGCGTGGAGCCGGTCTTCTTACCGTACACGACGTTGGAGGTAATGGTCAGAACCGAGGTCGTGGGCACGGAGTTGCGGTAGGTGTCGTTCATGCGGATGTACTCCATGAACTGGTGCACAACGTCGTGAGCGATCTGGTCGACGCGGTCGTCGTCGTTACCGTACTTGGGGAACTCGCCCTCGGTCTCGAAGTCGACGATGATGCCGTTCTCGTCACGGACGGGGTGGACCTTGGCGTACTTGATGGCGGACAGGGAGTCAGCCACGACGGAAAGGCCAGCGATGCCCGTAGCGAACCAGCGGTGCACGTGCTTGTCGTGCAGAGCCATCTGGATGCGCTCGTAGCAGTACTTGTCGTGCATGTAGTGAATGATGTTCAGCGAGTTGACGTACACGCCAGCGAGCCACTTCATCATGTCGTTGTACTTGGCCACAACGTCGTCGTAATCGAGCGTGTCGCCCTCGACGGCGCGGTACTTGGGGCCGACCTGTTTCTTGGAGACCTCGTCAACACCGCCGTTAAGTGCGTAGAGCAGGCACTTGGCCAGGTTGGCGCGGGCACCGAAGAACTGCATCTCCTTGCCAATGCGCATGGAGGACACGCAGCAGGCGATGCCGTAGTCGTCGCCGTGGTAAACGCGCATGAGGTCGTCGTTCTCGTACTGGATCGAGGAGCTGGCGACAGAAGTCTTGGCGCAGAACTTCTTGAAGTTCTCGGGCAGACGGGTCGACCACAGAACGGTCATGTTGGGCTCGGGGCTGGTGCCCATGTTCTCGAGCGTGTGCAGGTAGCGGTAGCTCATCTTGGTAACGAGCGTACGGCCGTCGACACCCATGCCGCCGATGGACTCGGTGACCCACTGCGGGTCGCCGGTGAACAGGGCCTGGTACTCGGGGGTACGGGCAAACTTGACCATGCGGAGCTTCATGATGAAGTGATCCACGAACTCCTGGATCTGCTCCTCGGTGAAGGTACCGTTGGCAAGGTCGCGCTCAGCATAGATGTCGATGAACGTAGAGGTACGGCCGATGGACATAGCGGCGCCGTTCTGCTCCTTGACGGCAGCAAGGTAGGCGAAGTACATCCACTGGATGGCCTCCTGCGTGTTGGTAGCAGGGTTGGAAATGTCGAAACCATAGGTCTCGGCCATCATCTTGAGCTCGCCGAGGGCGCGGATCTGCTCCTGCAGCTCCTCGCGATCACGGATGTTGTCGGCGGTCATGACCGTCGGGGTGGAAGCCTTCTGGGCCTCCTTGTCCTTGATCAGGTAGTCGACGCCGTACAGGGCAACACGACGGTAGTCGCCGATGATGCGGCCGCGGCCATAGCCATCGGGCAGACCGGTGATGATGTGAGCCGAGCGGCAAGCACGCATCTCGGGGGTGTAGACATCGAAGACGCCCGCGTTGTGGGTCTTGCGCTCGAAGGTGTAGCGCTCGACAACGTTCTCGTCGACCTTGTAGCCGTGCTGGCTGGCAGCCTGGCAAGCGATGCGGATACCACCGTTGACGTGCAGAGCGCGCTTGAGCGGCTTGTCGGTCTGGAGGCCAACAATGGTCTCCTTGTCGCGATGGGCATTATCGATGTAGCCAGCGGGGTGGCTCACGATACCCGTGACGGTCTTGGTGTCCATATCGAGAACACCGCCCTGCTCGCGCTCCTTAAGCAGCAGGTCGAGAACCTCGCCCCACAGCTCCTTGGTACGCTCGGTCGGACCTACGAGGAACGACTCATCGCCCTCGTAGGGGGTGTAGTTCTTCTGGATGAAGTCTCGGACGTCAACCTCTCCCGTCCAAATGCCTTCCTTGAAGCCTTCCCATGCCTCCTGCATTGTGTAACCACGCTCCTAGTTACGTGTAATGCGGCGCTCTCTCACACCGCTGCTTATTGAATTCTTGAATTTTCGGCTTGCACTACCGGCTTCTTCCGTTCTTCACCACACGCTGGTGCAGGAAAAACGTTTGTCCACCTTGGAACTACAACCCAAAACCCAAGATTTCACCCGTCTGAGAAGGATAACATAGCGACCCTCTCCATCTGGGCTGTTATATGTTTCTTTTTTTATATCATAAGGGCGTTTTTTACAAACCCGCAGGAAATGAGAGCGTGAACAACTACCGTTCACCGATTTGTTTGGTATTTTTGCTTGCCTTTGTACGACGTTCACTCTAGCTGTTATGCCAGCTTTAGCAGGATAAAGTGCCTCTGAGTAGGCTTTAGGGCATGCCTAACGATCTGCCCCTAACTTTGCTGGCACCGACGGTGTACGGAGGTCGCCTAAAGGTAGTTTTCTAGACATGTCCCAAAATCTACCGCATAGGGTACGCGTGCAAGGGTATCATCTTTCACCGAAAATAGTTTCTAGTGTTAGGGGTTTTCGGTGGAAGATACCGATTTCCGTGAACTTGGGCGTCAGCTCCTTTCCGAGTTCGGCAGCATGCATCAGCGCATTTCGCGTTTTGCGGACAAAGCCCTCGGCGGCGAGATGGCCGTCATGCGCGCCCTCATACTCGCCGGCGGTTCGCTCACGCCGAGCGAACTCGCTGATCGCGCCTGGGTCTCGAGTGCCCGCATCGCCAATATCCTACGCGCCCTCGAGGCCAAGGGCTGGGTCGAGCGCGAGCACTCAAAGACTGACCGTCGTCGCGTACACGTCATAGTGACCGACAAGGGATTCCAGGATCTCGAAATCAAACGCCGGGAATTCGAGGACCGCACCGCGGCTTTCCTCGAGCAGCTCGGCGAAACAGATACCCAAGAGATGGTGCGTCTTCTAAGGCGTGCCAACGAAATTATCGACCGCAATCAAGAAAGGAGAGATGCCGAGTGAGGATTCTCAAGCTCTTTAAAAAACATGTCCTGGCACTGTTCGCAGCTATCGTGCTTATCGTAATCAGCTGCAACGCCGATCTGGCGCTGCCTACCTATATGAGC
The DNA here is from genome assembly GCA_902478365.1 of uncultured Collinsella sp. Taxonomy (GTDB): domain Bacteria; phylum Actinomycetota; class Coriobacteriia; order Coriobacteriales; family Coriobacteriaceae; genus Collinsella. The sequence goes on from CABSKX010000047.1 coordinate 9,530, forward strand.
GACATCGTCGACGTGGGCGTGCAGCAAGGCGGCATCGCCTCGCCCGTACCCGACACCATCCGCGCCGAATCGCTCGACGACCTTGAACTCTTTATGAGCACCAAGGACGCCAAAGCTGTGGAGGCCGTGTTTAGCAAGGCTGACAAAAATGGCATTCGAACGTATAAGGGTACCGAGGAAGAGCGTGCCGATGGAGGCAAGATTGCCGACATTATGAGCCTGCCCGAGACTGTTGTCCTTTCGCTCAACCAGGGCATCGACGCCAACTCCATGGGCGACATGATGGGCTCGTCCAGCGAGAAAGACGACAACGCTGCCCAGGCCATGCCCACCCCCGAGCAAATGGCAGCGATGACGCCCGAGCAGCTCGCCGAGATGCAGCAGAAGGCCGCGGCGGCGCAGAACATGCAAAAGCAAATTGATGCCGACGGCGGTAAGATCACTATGAAGAGCCTGCGCCTGGGTGTCGAGGGCGGTCTGGTAGACCAAAGCAAGCTCGTCGAGGGCGCCAACCAAATGGCGGACAAAATGGGCTCCATGTCGGGCTCCATCGTCACCCAGCGCGCCGTGAGCTATGTACAGGACGAGTACAAGGCGCAAGGCATCGACCCCGCCGACGTGCAGAACGCCTACCTGAGCCGCATGGCGACCACGATGTTTGGACTGTGCCTCGTGTCGCTCGTCGCCACCATCCTGACCGGTGCCGTGGCTTCGCGCACCGCCTGCTCCATCGCCCGCGACCTGCGCCGCGAGACCTTCAACAAGGTTATGCACTTCTCGCCGGCCGAGGTGGGCAAGTTTAGCCAGGCCTCGCTCATCACCCGCTGCACCAACGACATTCAGCAGATCCAGATGGCCGCAACCCTGTTTATCCGCATGTGTCTGATGGCCCCCGTCATGGGCATCGTCGCCGTCATGCGCGTCCTGGCCAACCACACCGGCCTGGAGTGGACCATCGCTGTGGCCATCATCGCGGTTTCGGCCGTTGTCGGCGTGCTCATGGGCCTCACCATGCCCAAGTTCAAAAAGATGCAGAGCTTTGTGGACCGCGTGAACCTTACCGCCCGCGAGCTGCTCGACGGCCTTATGCCCATCCGCTCGTTCAACCGCGAAGAGCATGAGCTCGAGCGTTTTGACAAGGCTTCGCTCGACCTAATGACCACGCAGCTCTACACCAACCGCGCCATGAGCTTTATGATGCCGCTCATGATGCTCGTCATGAACTGCATCACCGTGCTTATCGTCTGGTTTGGCGCGCAGGGCGTGTCCGACGGCGTGATGCAGGTCGGCAACATGATGGCGTTTATCTCCTACACCATGCAGATCGTCATGGCGTTTATGATCCTCACCATGGTTTCGGTTATCCTGCCCCGTGCCGAGGTCGCAGCCGAGCGCGTGGAAGAGGTCATCACTTGCCCCACCAGCATCAACGACCCTGTCTCGCCCAAACTGCCCGCGGTCAGCGCGCCGCGCGGTGAGCTCACCTTCCGCGACGTGAGCTTCCAGTATCCCGACGCCCGCGCCGATGTCATCAGCGGCGTGAACTTCACCACACATGCCGGTCAGATGCTCGGCATCATTGGCTCCACGGGCTCGGGCAAGTCCACGCTCGTGCAGTTGATTCCGCGCCTGTACGACGTCACGGGCGGCAGCATTTCGCTCGACGGCATCGACGTGCGCGACATGACCCTTTCCGAGCTGCGCCGCCGCATTGGCTATATCCCGCAGCAGGGTCGCCTGTTCTCGGGCACCGTCGAGAGCAACCTTAAGTTTGCCGGCGACATGGTGAGCGACGAGGACATGTACCGGGCGGCACGCATCGCCCAGGCCGAGGACTTTATCGCCGAGCGCGAGGGCGGCTACGACTCCCCCATCAGCCAGGGCGGCTCCAATGTTTCGGGCGGTCAGCGCCAGCGTCTGGCCATCGCCCGCGCCTTGGCCAAGAAGCCCGAGGTCGTAGTTTTCGATGATTCGTTTAGCGCGCTTGACTACAAGACCGACGCGCGCCTGCGCGAGGAGCTGGCCAAAAACGTCACCGACGCCGCGCTCGTGGTCGTGGCCCAGCGCATCGCGACCATCATGCACGCCGACCAGATCATCGTGCTCGACGACGGTCACGTAGTGGGCACCGGCACGCACAAGGAGCTACTGCGCAGCTGCCCGGCGTACCTGGAAATCGCACAGTCGCAGCTTTCCGCCGAGGAGCTGGGGCTTACCCAAGAAGAAATTACAGCCGTTATGGAAGGAGGCGAGCGCTAATGGCAGACGAGACCAAGACCCAAATTCCCAAGCCCACCCGCCAGCGTGGTCCCATGGGCCGCATGGGCGGCATGCGTCGCGGCGAAAAGGCCAAGGACTTTAAGGGCACCATGAGGCAGCTGCTCGGCTATATCGGCCAGCACAAGATTGCCGTGTTTGCCGCCGTCGCCTTTGCCGTGTGCTCGGTCATCTTTAACATTGTGGGACCCAAGGTGCTCGGCCAGGTTACGACCAAGCTGTTCGAAGGCCTGGTCGCCAAGGTCAATGGTACCGGCGATGTCGACTTTGACTGGATCGCCAAGACGCTCGGCTTTTTGCTCTGCCTGTATCTGGCGAGCTCTGTCTGCAGCCTGGTCCAGGGCTGGCTCATGACCGGCGTCACGCAAAAGATCTGCTACCGCATGCGCAAGGAGATTGCCGCCAAGATTGCCGTCGTGCCGATGAGCTACTTCAACGGCCACAGCAAGGGCGACGTGCTCAGCCGCATCACCAACGACGTCGATACGCTGGGTCAGTCGCTCAACCAGAGCGTGACGCAGCTCATCACGTCGGTGACGCAGATTATCGGCGTGCTCGTCATGATGCTGTCGATCAGCCTGCCGCTCACCGGCGTCACCGTGCTCACGCTGCCGGCAGCCGCAATTATCTTGATGGTGATGATTCACTTCTCGCAGCCGTACTTCCGCGAGCAGCAGCAGGTCCTGGGCGCCGTCAACGGCATTATCGAGGAGGACTTTGCCGGTCAAAACGTCATTCAGGTGTTCGACCGCGCCGAGGCCTCAATCGAGGAGTTCGACCGTCAAAACGACCGCCTGTTTATTAGTGGCTGGCGTTCGCAGTTCCTGTCGGGCCTGATGATGCCGCTTATGAGCCTGGTGGGCAACATGGGTTACGTGGGCGTTGTCGTGGTGGGCGCGCAGCTCGCGCTGACCGGCAATGCCACGCCCGGCGACATCCAGAGCTTTATCCAGTACGTGCGCAACTTTACGCAACCCGTGCAGCAGCTGGGCAACGTGAGCAACACGATGCAGTCGATGGCAGCTGCCACCGAGCGTGTGTTTGAGTTCCTGGCCGCGCCCGAGGAGGAGCAGAAGGCCGACGCGCAGATTCCCGAGAAGCGCCCCGGCCACGTGGAGTTTGACCATGTGAAGTTTGGCTACACGCCCGACAAGACCATCATCCACGACTTTAGCTGCGAGGCGCAGCCCGGCCAGACCATCGCCATCGTCGGCCCCACCGGCGCCGGCAAGACCACGCTCATTAAGCTGCTGCAGCGCTTTTACGACGTGGACGGCGGTTCGCTGCGCGTCGAGGGCGTCGACGTGCGCGACTGGGACCGTGCGGCACTGCGCGGCGAGTTTGCCATGGTACTGCAGGATACCTGGCTGTTTAACGGCACCATCCGCGAGAACATCCGCTACGGACGCCCCGATGCGAGCGATGCCGAGGTCGAGGCCGCTGCGCGTGCCGCGCGTTGCGACCACTTTATCCATACGCTCGCCGGCGGCTACGATTTCATGATCAACGAGGAGGGCACTAACCTATCGCAGGGTCAGCGCCAGCTCGTGACCATCGCCCGCGCCATTTTGGCCGACCGCCCGGCGCTAATTCTGGACGAGGCAACCTCCAACGTTGACACTCGTACCGAGGAGCTTATTCAGCGTGCCATGGATGCGCTGATGCAGGGCCGTACCAGCTTTGTTATCGCGCACCGCCTGTCCACGATCCGCAACGCCGACGTGATCTTGGTAATTCGCGACGGCGACATCGTCGAGAAGGGCACGCACGACGAGTTGCTCGCCCAGGGCGGCTTCTACGCCGATCTGTACAACTCGCAGTTCGACGAGGCGGCGTAAAAACCGGCGGCAAACAACCGCAATGCCCAGAAAACGGGGGCGCAGGACAACCTGTGCCCCCGTTTTCTTGTTCTGCGACCCTCAAACCGCCTCCCCTGGGACCTGATTGACAGCCCCTTCGAGGCCCCGTGGGCAAAAAATGGCAAATATGAGTACTGTTACCTTTTTAGTAACAGCCAAAACAGCCCCAAATGCCGTTTTCACAGCTTACACGCGCCCCTAAATTGATCAAACAGCCCTATAGCGAACTTATATGTGTTTGCGTTAATGAACATATTTTGCTGTTATGTCTATTATTTTGCGAAGACAATATGATACTAAGATAGCAACCGTACTCATATTTGGCATTTTTTGCCCACAGGGTATTTCCTGGGGAACCGACAACAGCCTTAGGGTCCCGCGCGGCGCCGCTCCCTCCCGGCATCCGCCGACGTTTCCCCAGATAAAACCTGCCAAAATAAACCTGTCTCTATTTGGTAGGTTTCGGGGTGACAAGGGCTTGCACTTTAGCGTGCGACAGCGGATAATGCCGAGCACTCGACAATACGCTTATTGCTCTTTCTATAGATTGAGGAGGCCCCTATGGCCATGGAATTCAAACGCAAGTTGCCGATCCCAATGGAGATCCGCGAGGAAATGCCGCTTTCTGCCGAGCTTACCGCCAAAAAGCAGGCATTTGACGCCGAGGTCGCCAAAGTCTTTACCGGCGAGGACGCACGCAAGGTGCTCATCATCGGCCCATGCTCTGCCGACCGCGAGGATTCGGTGCTTGAGTACATGAACCGACTGGCCAAGACCGCTGAGGAGGTCAAGGACAAGCTCATCATCATTCCGCGCGTCTACACCAATAAGCCGCGTACCAAGGGCACCGGTTACAAGGGTTTGCTGCACAACCCCAACCCCGAGGCTCCCGACGACCTGCTCGAGGGCGTCAAGGCCATCCGCCATATGCACCTGCGCGTTATTAAGGAAACAGGCTTCTTCACCGCCGACGAGATGCTCTATCCGTCCAACTACCAGTACCTCGTTGACCTGCTGAGCTATGTGGCCGTGGGCGCACGCTCGGTCGAAAACCAGGAGCATCGCCTGGTGTCGAGCGGTATTTCGGTGCCCGTGGGCATGAAGAACCCCACCGCCGGTTCCACCACCGTTATGCTCAACTCCATTTACGCCGCGCAGGCGCACCAGAGCTTCATCTTCCGCAACTGGGAGGTCGAGTGCGACGGCAATCCGCTCGCGCACGCCGTTATGCGTGGCTACATCGGTCTCGACGGTCGCACCTACCCCAACTACCACTACGAGCACCTGGAGCGCCTGGCCGAACGCTACACCGAGCACGCCGGCTATGCCAATCCGGCAGCGGTCATCGACTGCAACCACGACAACTCGGGTAAGCGCCCGCTTGAGCAGTATCGCATTTGCAAGGAGGTGCTCGACAGCTGCCGCCGCAACGAGTCCATCTCCAAGCTGGTCAAGGGCTTTATGATCGAGTCCTACCTGGAGGACGGCAACCAGCCGGTCGACGGCGGCGTCTTTGGCAAGTCGATCACCGATCCGTGCCTGGGCTGGGAAAAGACCGACTACCTCATCCACGAGATCGCGGAGCGGGTGTAGGTTACGGCGTTTTACCAAACGCCGTAACCGGCCGACGCTGCGCTGGTCGCATTTGGACAATCTGACGTTCAACTTCAAGGGCGCGACCAAGAGGTCAGCGCCCTTTCGTTTCACGTCACCTTGTCTCAAATGCGACCCGCTCGCTGTCCGTCCTCTACCTGCGGCGTTGTCTTGCTCCGGATGCGGCAGTTAGGGACGCTCCTTTTCTGCCGGCAGTTTGGGACACTCCTTGGGTAGTCGTTGGGGACGTTCTTGTTTGACTAGTCGTTTAAGAACGTCCCCAACGACTACCCCTCGCGTATCGTATGCGCGCCGGGCTTCGGGGGCCAGGCGCACTCTGTTAAACATGCCCTCGGGTCGCACGTTTCCCTTTGTGCCAAAAAGGGACTGGTTTATTTTGGTAGGTTTTATCTGGGCAAACGCCAGCCGCCGCGAGGGAGCCGCCTTCCCTCGTGGCGGTCTTCTAGCAGAAAAACCAAGTGAGTAGGCTTTTTGCAGGAGGGCAAGCACGCCCCAAAACGCCACAGTTCTGACCTGCAGTTTTATAGATCATTTGTCGCGATGTGCTCGGCAGGTTCAAAAAAGTCTACTCACTTGTATCTGAGACGCACCAGATTGGCAAAAACCGCCGCGAAAGGGCCCCTGGTCCCTTCGCGGCGGTCATACGCCTCTGATTTTGCAACGGTTTTGTCCGCTTGTTACTCGCTGTAGCGGGTGGCGATGGCGGCTTGTACCATGCCGGTGCTCATGAGGTAGGTCACCAGGAAGTAGCCGCCGTAGGCCGCCAGGAAGATTGCACAGGTGAGGCCCACGGTGCCGCCGATGCTCATATTTCCGAAAATGCTCACCAGCTCGATGATCACCTTAAGTGCCACAAAGGAGTGCGCCAGGCCCACTGCCAGCGGGAACAGGAAGAATACCGCTTGCTGCGCCATCACCGAATGGCGAATCTGGCGGTCGTCGCAGCCGATCTGTGCCAGCACACGATAGCTGCGGCTGCCGTCGGCCACGTTGGAGAGTTGCTGGATCGACAGAATCGCCGCGCATGCAACGACCAATACAAAGCCGATGTAGATGGCTAGGTAGCTAATAAGACCGTTCATTTGCGCTGCTTGCGCGTACATCTCGGAGCGTGTGATGAAGGTTCCCCACGACCCCGGCTCCTTGCCGTCAACGAGCAGATTGTCGAGCACAGTGTATTTAATACTCTCGTCTGCTTCGGTCGTATCCATCCCCTGTTTGTAGTTAACGAGCAGGCTACTGGAATACGGCTGCAGATTAAGTTGGGACAACAGCTCGTCGGCAACGACGACGGTACCCGGATTACTGCCCATCGCCGAG
>CABSKX010000048.1 GCA_902478365.1 uncultured Collinsella sp.
TCGAGCCGCCGGTCGTTCCGGTGCCACCCGTGGTGTTGCCGCCCGTGGTCTCGGTGGTCGTGGTGGTCGTCGTCGTGGTCGTGGTGGTCTCTTCCTCGTCCTCTTCGTTCTCGTCCTTGGACTCTTCCTTCTTGGCGTTGTTGGTGCCGTAGAACTTCCAGACGTTGTTGTTCTTGTACGTGGGGGCCGTTCCGGTCGGGAACTCCTCGCGCTCGGTGCCGGCCAAGACGGTGTCCATAAACTTTTTAAAGACGGGCAGGTTGGTCTGCGAGCCAAACAGATCGGCCCCGTACTTTTGGATGGGGATTTCGCCTGCGGAATAGCCGGTCCACAGCGCGCACGCCAGCTGCGGGGTATAGCCGCAGAACCACAGGTTGGTGTTGTCATCGGTGGTGCCGGTCTTGCCCGCATAGGGCTGTTTGACACTCAGGGCACCGTCGACGCCCGTTCCGCTGCCCTGCATAACGCCGGTCAGGACATCGGTTACCGCCGCGGCCTCGCCCGCAGAGAGCACCTGCTTGGGGTTGTCGGTGTGCTGGTAGAGTACCGAGCCGGTGCGCGAATCAATCTCGGTAATGGCGATCGGCTGGCGATAGTAACCGCCGTTGGCAAACGTGCCGTAGGCAGAGGCCATTTCGAGCGGCGAAATCGAACCAGGGCCGAGCGTCATGACGGGGACGTCCTCGATATTTCCGTTGGAGGTGTCGATGCCAAGCTTTTTGACGAGCGAGAGGATCTTGTCGTTACCGATGGCGTCTGCCACCTGGATATACGCAGTGTTGGACGATACAGCCGTTGCCTGCTTGAGCGAGATGTTGCCATAGCTCGTGTTGGCGTAGTTTTGCACCTTGGTTGTGGTGCCCTTTACCGTAAGCGGCGAGTTGCAGTTGAGGGTGACGTTGGGGTTCATGCCATTTTGAATGGCGGTGGCCAGCGTAAAGGCCTTAAACGTGGAGCCCACGGGACGCTTGGCCGTGGCGTGGTTGACGTGGCTCTCGTCGGCGTTGTAGTCGTAGCCGCCCACCATGCACTTGATATAGCCGGTCTTGGGGTCGACAACGACCATGCCCATGTCCAGACCGTCGAGCGAAAGCGTGTCGAGCTGGGCGCGCACAGCGTCCTCAGCTACCTGCTGCATGGTCGGGTCGATGGTGGTCTTGACGGTCAGGCCGCCCTTAAAGAGCACGTCAGTGGAGAACTCCTGCTCCAGAAGCTTCTTAACATAGGCCACAAAGTAAGGCTGAGAGTAGACGTCGACACCGCTGCCCGAAATCTCGGTCACGTTAAGGGTGATGGGCTCGGCCTGCGCGGTATCGTGCTCCTCCTGCGTGATATGGCCCAAGCGCAGCATGTTGTCGAGGACCTTGTTGCGGCGAGAGAGCGCTAGGTCGGGGTTGACCGTGGGGTCGTACTGCGAAGGCGAGTTGGGAAGGCCGATGAGTAGCGCGGCCTCGCTCAGGGTGAGGTCGGCGGCGCTCTTGGACAGATAGGTCTCGGCTGCGGCCTCGATGCCGTAGGCACCGTGGCCGTAATAGATGGTATTGAGGTACATCATGAGGATCTCGTCCTTGGAGTACATCTCCTCCATCTTGATGGCGATATAGGCCTCGCGCACCTTACGCTCGATGGTCGAATCGAACTGCTCCTCCTGCAGGATGGTGTTGCGTACCAGCTGCTGGGTGATGGTCGATGCGCCCTCGTGGCCACCGGAGACGGTTGCCACGGCGGCACGCGCGATGCCCCACAGGTCGATGCCGCCGTGCTCGTAGAAGCGCTCGTCCTCGACGTCGACGGTGCCCTGCAGCACGTACGGAGAGACCTGGTCCTTGGTGACGGACTTGCGGTTTTGCGTGTAGAAGCTCGCGATCTTGTTGCCGTTGCAATCGACGATCTCGGTGGGTTCACTCACCAGATAGGCGTTGGCGTCGGTATAGTCGGGCAGATCGGACAGCCAACGGTTGACGTTGCCGATCATGCCGATGCCAAACGCTACGCCCGCGATGAGCAAAAAGCCCAAGAACGAGAGCAGGATCATGGGCAGGGCGTGCGTCTTGGAACGACTGCGTCCCTGTCGTTGGCGAGGACCCATATATTGACCTCCAGGTATGTCGTGCCGGGCGGCGGGTGCTCCGCTGGGGCAGGATGGACATAAGTTATTACACGATAAACCAAACGAGGCGCGCGAGGCCTCGTGTATGCTGGATGACGGCATTTTTCAGAGTGAATGCATACCTTGTTGGTAAGGAGTTTGCCGATGGCGATTCGGACGATGGGGCCGAGTGGACAATGCGATAACGAGCCGGGGGCTGTCGAGGCGGCGATGCCCGAACTGCTGGCGCCTGCCGGCGGACTCGATCAGATGCTCGCTGCCATTGCGGCGGGCGCCGATGCCGTCTATGCGGGCCTGGGCGGGTTTAACGCCCGCGTGAGCGCACACGGCTTTACCGACGACGAGTTTTTGCGCGGCTGCGCTGTGGCGCATGCGCGCGGCGTGTGTGTATACGTGACACTCAACGTGTTCGTGTTCGATGACGAGTTAGCCGACGCGGTGGCGCTGGGGGCGCACGCGCATGAGTTGGGTGCCGATGCCTTGATCGTGGCGGATGCCGGTCTGGCCTGCGCGTTGCGCGCGGCGATTCCCGGGGTCGAGATTCACCTGTCCACGCAGGCGGGCGTCCATAGCGAAGGCGCCGTGCGCCTGGCTGCCGACGAGCTCGGGGTCGAGCGCGTGACGACCGCCCGCGAGCTGGCGATCGACGAGATTGCCGCCCTGTGTGCTACCGGCGTGCCTATCGAGGTGTTCTGCCACGGCGCGATTTGCATTGGATATTCGGGCGCCTGTGAGTTCTCGGCCCTGCGGCGTGGACGATCGGCGATGCGCGGCGACTGTACGCAGCCGTGTCGCCTGGCGTACGACCTGGTGGACGAGGCGGGGGAGAGCGTCGTTTCCGTGGAGGGCGATCGTCTGCTGTGCCCGCGCGACTATTTGGGCATCGCGCACCTGCCCGAGCTTGTTGGGGCCGGGGTGGCGTCGCTCAAGATCGAGGGGCGCATGAAAAACCCCGACTACGTGTTCAACGTGGTGCGGGTGTGGCGTCGTGCACTCGATATGCTACGCGATGGCGCGTGGGATGCCGCTGTCGTGCCGGCGCTCGAGCGCGAGCTGGGCAGGTCGTTCAACCGCGGGTTTACCGATGCGTATCTGCGGGGGCGATCGGGTGCTGAGCTCATGAGCTTTGAGCGTGCGATTAACCAGGGCGTGCGCGTGGGCCACTTGGTGACGGTGGGCCACGAAGAGGTGACCGTCGAGCTCGATGCCGCCGTGGCCGCGGGCGACACGCTCGAGATCCGGTTCTATCCGGGTGCCGATGCACGCCCCGATGTGCCCAAGCGCTGGCCCCAGGTGCCCTGCCCGGTGGATGCGGCGGCGGGGGAGTGCGTTGTCGTGCACTGCAAGCGCAAGGTCGATGCGGGCTGCGAGGTGTACCTGATTCGCAGTGCTGGCGTGCTGGAACAGACGGCGGCGGCACTGGAGCACATGCGGGTCGAGGCGGACGCGGTCGTGCCCGTTGCACGAGCCGTTGAGATACTGCCCTTTGAGGGCGCCGTGACTGTTGACGACGTGCCCGAGGCGGCGTTGGCGGAGCCGACGGAAAAGGGGGCTTCCGCTCGCATGGTCTTTGCCTGGCAGCTGATGGATGCCGACCCGTGTGGCGAGCGCGATCTGTCCGATGCGACCGTGGTGCTCGACGAGGTCTGTCGCGCAGCCGATGCCTCGCGTACCCGTTCGCTTATGCGGCGTGCCGGGCGCGTCGTCTGCCGTAATTTGGGACAGGTGGCGATGGCGCGTGAGCTGGGCGTGGCGTTTGACGTTGCGGCACCGGTGTTTTGCGCGAACCGGGTTACGCTTGCCTGGCTACGCGGGCTCGGCGCGGGCCGTGTGTATTTGCCTGCCGAGCTTGTCGCCGACGACGCGGAGGGCGTTGCCGAGCTTGCCGCTTGCCCCGGTGTCTTGGGGGCTGTCGACGCCGACCGTCCCGAGCTCATGGTGTGCGAGCACTGCTTGCTGACTGCCGAGGGCGCCTGCGCCACGGATACGACGGGGCGGGTCTGTTGCCGTGACTGCTCGCGCCGTCAGCGGGTGCGCTATTTGGTCGAACGCGACGGCACGCGTTTGCCGGTCGTTATCGACGCGTGCGGCAGGACGAGGATTTTCCTGTCGTAGGTGTTCGGCCGCGCCGTTTTGGTTATTATTAGTGGGTTTATGAACTTCGAGCACCGCCGTATCCGGTGAGGGTGCTATAGCAAAAGGAGGATACCCAATGCTGTCTGTCGACGAGCAAATGCGTATCATCACCTCGGGCGCAGCGCAGATCGTCCCCGAGGCCGACCTTCGCAAGAAGCTTGAGAAGGGCGAGCCCCTCAACATCAAGCTCGGCGTCGATCCCACCAGCCCCGACCTGCACCTGGGCCATGCCGTGCCCCTGCGCAAGATGCGTCAGTTCCAGGACCTGGGCCACAAGGTCACCCTCATCATCGGTAACGGCACCGCGCTGATCGGCGATCCTTCGGGCAAGAACTCCACCCGCCCGCAGCTTTCGCAGGAGCAGATCGAGGCCAACGCCGAGACCTACGTGAGCCAGGCCATGAAGATCCTGGATCCCGAGAAGACCACCATCGTGCACAACGGCGACTGGATCCTGTCGATGGATCTGGCCGGCCTGCTGCAGGTGTGCTCCAAGTTCACCGTCGCCCGCATTCTCGAGCGCGATGACTTTACCAAGCGCTACCAGTCCCAGACGCCGATTGCCCTGCACGAGTTCCTGTACCCCGTGATGCAGGCCTTCGACTCCGTTCAGATCAAGGCCGACGTGGAGATGGGCGGCACCGACCAGCTCTTCAACCTGCTCGCTGGTCGCGAGCTCATGGAGAAGATGGGCATGGAGCCGCAGATTGCGCTTACCATGCCGCTGCTCGAGGGCACCGATGGCGTGCGCAAGATGTCCAAGTCCTACGGCAACTACATCGGCCTGACCGATGCTCCCAAGGATATGTTCGGCAAGACCATGTCCATCCCCGACGAAATGATCGGCAAGTACTATCGTCTGGCCAGCTCGCTCACCCCGGCCGAGGTCGACAAGATCGACGCCGCCCTGGCCGACGGTTCCGCCGACCCCTATGAGCTCAAGCGCGCGCTGGGCCGCGACCTGTGCGACACCTATCACGGCGCCGGTGCCGGTGACGAGGCTCAGGCCGAGTTCGACCGCGTGTTCAAGGAGGGCCAGCTTGCCGACTTCCCCGAGAAGCACGTTGAGCTGACCGTCAACGACGAGGGCCAGGTCTACCTCGCCGGCCTGCTCAAGGACCTGGGCCTTTCGGCGAGCGCCGGCCAGGCCCGTCGCGACATCGACGGCGGCGGCGTCAAGATCAACGGCAAGGCCGTGGCTCCTAAGAGCTACAACATCGACCCGAGCGCCCTCAAGCTGGGCGACACCCTCTCCGTAGGCAAGCGCAAGGGCTTCAAGTTGGTCTAACGAGCAAGTTGACCTCACAAGTGCAACAAGGCCGCAGCCGGGATTCCCGACTGCGGCCTTTTGAGTTGCGGTGAAATAGTTCCTAAAAATGCCATACGGCGCCCAGGCAGGAACTATTCCACCGCAACTTTTCTTCCGCACCCAAGGGATCATTTGGCGGTGCCGTTAAGCGGATGGGGTGTTAGCGGGACCTTCTTTTGGGCATACAATTGCTATTGGCTTGCTGCGGTGAAGGCTCGTCCGCTCCGCAGTTATTTCTACAGTTAAAGGAGAATGTATGTCCGTTGAGGTCATGAGGTCTGTGATCGAGGCTGCCGAGGGTCGCGTGCCCGTCGACACGCTGTTTACCAATGCGCAGATTGTCGACGTGTACGGTCAGCGCGTGGCGCCCGGTAGCGTTGCCGTCAAGGACGGCGTAATCGTCGGCGTGCTCTACGATGGTCGCGACGATGCCGCCGGTACCTACGAGGCTGCCGAGGTCATCGATTGCCAGGGTCGCTATCTTGCCCCTGGTTTTATTGACGGACACTTGCATATCGAGTCCTCGAACATCCGTCCCGCCGAGTATGCGCGCATGGCGGCGACGCGCGGCACCACCACTGCCATTGCTGACAGCCACGAGATCGCCAACGTAGCGGGGCTCGACGGCCTGCGCTTTATGATCGAGGACGGTCGTCGCGCGCCCATTTCCATCAAGTATATGATGCCCTCGTGCGTGCCCGCGCTGCCCGATGAGCAAGCGGGCGCTGTGATTACCGCTGCCGATATGCAGACGTTTTTTGCCGAGCATCCGGGCGACGTTTTTGGCCTCGGCGAGATGATGAACCTGCCGGGTGTCTTTATGGCCGATCCCGAGACCTGCGCTCGTATCGATGCTGCCAACCAGACACCGTCCAAGCAGGTCGACGGCCATGCGCCACTTGTTGCCGGCAAGGACCTCAACGCCTATGCCGCAGCGGGCATTATCGCCGATCACGAGTCGACGATTCCCGAGGAGGCCCTTGATAAGCTGTCCCACGGCATGTATGTGATGCTGCGCGAGGGTACGTGCAGCCATGACCTGGCCAACTTGTCGCCGATGCTGCTGGAGAGCCCCGCCCGCGCCCGTCGCTGCTGCTTCGCGACCGATGACCGCGCTCCCTCCGATGCACTTTCGACCGGTATGATCGACAATGCCTGTCGCGTGGCTATCGAGGCCGGTATTGACCCCGTGGTTGCCATCTCTATGGCGTCCCTGTCCACGGCCGAGGCGTTTGGCCTGGACCACGGTTGCCGCGACCCGCACGAGCTGCGTGGCGCCATCGCCCCGGGCAAGCGTGCCGACCTGCTGGTACTCAACGACCTGACGTTTGCCACGGCTCCGCATTGCGTGTATGCCGCCGGTGCTCTGGTGGCGCAGGACGGCACCTTTGTGGGCGAGATCGCACCCGAGATGGCCGAGGTTGCGGCCCTTGCCGATGAGCTGCGTGCTTCCGTTAAGCTGCCGAAGCTATCGCTCGACGTGTTCGACTATGCCTTTAAGCCGGGCGAGGCCGTGATCGACGTGGTGCCGGGCAAGGCCATCACGGGCATAGTTCGTCCCGAGAATGCCGAGGGTCTGCGCCGCATTATGCTGATCGAGCGTCACGGTCGCGGCGTGTCGCTGCAGGCCGAGGGCGCCGATGGCGACGGTCCCGCCGGCATGGGGCTCGTCGGCAAGCATATCGGCCGTGGCTGGGTGCGCGGCTTTACCATCACGGGCGGTGCCATCGCCTCGACGATTGGCCACGATTCGCACAACGTATGCGTCGTGGGCGATAACGCTGCCGATATGATGGCTGCCGTCGAGGCTGTTGGCCAGGGCGGCCACGTGCTGGTGCGCAACGGCGAGGTCGTGGCGCGTATTCCGCTGGCGCTTGGTGGTCTGATGAGCGAGGGCACGGCCGAGGATGTCGCCGCACAGCACGACGACTTTATGGTCAAGGCGCGCGCCATGGGCATTGAGCCGCCGCTCGATCCCATCATGGGCATCATCTTCCTGCCCCTGCCGGTGATCCCGACGCTCCGCATCCGCCCCGAGGGCATGTTCGACGTCACCACCTTCACCTACGCCGACTAGTCATTGGGGACGTTCTTAAACGACTAGTCATCGGGGACACTCTTTGGCGGGCTGCCTGACGCCGCGACCGTAGGCCTCTGGCATGTGTGAGCTATTTGCCAGGTCCTTGTAACGTTTACGCCCGCGGAGTCTTATTTGAGCTCCCTTTGGGTACGTTGGAATCGGATACACGTTCGATTCCAACAAGCCCGTAGGGAGCTTTTCTATGTTTAAACTGATTGCATCCGATATGGACGGCACACTGCTTGACGAAAACGGCCAGGTGCCTCCCGAGACCTACGAACTGATTCTGGCGCTACACGAGCATGGCGTGCATTTCGCCGCATCATCAGGTCGTCGCTACGATCGCCTGTGCGAGTTCTTTGCGCCCGTTCGCGACAAGATGGACTTTGTCGCCGCTAACGGCGCCCAGGTCTACGCCGACGGTAAGATGGTAGACCGTGAGGTGTATTCCCACCTGGCGATTCGAAGGCTCGCCCAAGCCGTCAGGACGTTTCCCAATCTGCATCTTGCGCTCTTTGACCGAACCAAGTCCTTCCTGCTCGATGACGAGTGCAAGTTCGTGCGTGAGGTCGATAAGGACCTTCCCAATGCCGAGCGCATTTGGGAGCTGCCCGATCCCAGCGTAAATATCATCAAAGCGAGTATCTTTTGCGACGACAGTGCGGTTATGGACAGCGCGTACGTGCTACAGCGCGAACTTGGTCAGCTCTTTACTTTTGCGCCTTCGGGCAACGCGTGGATCGATGCCATGCAGCCTGGTGTGTCGAAGGCCTCGGGTATCGCGCAGCTCGCGGAGCATTACGGCATTGGACGCGACGAGGTCATGGCGTTTGGCGACTCGATGAACGACTACGAGATCATTCGCTTTGTCGGCACGGGCTGCGCGATGGAAAACGCGCGCCCCGCGCTCAAAGCGGTTGCCGATCGCGTCGTTGGCTGCAACCGCGACCACGCCGTTCAACAGGAGCTTCGTCGCGTGCTGGAGAGTCTCGCCTAATCCGGCAGATGGGGACGTTCCTTTTCTGCCGGCAGCTGGGGACAGTCCTTGCGGCGCCCCGCGAAGAGTGTCCCCAACGACTAGTCATTCAAGAACGTCCCCAACGACTACCCAACGACTAGTCGTTTAAGAACGTCCCCAACGACTAGGCGAGAGCGGCCATGATGGTGCGGGCGACGCCGTCGTGGTCGTTGTCGTATTCGGTGATGGCGTCGGCGGCCGCGCGGTCCTCGGGCTCGGCGTTGATCATGGCCATGCCGTGGCCCGCTGTCTGCAGCATGGGGATGTCGTTGATGTTGTCGCCGAACGCCCAGGCGTCGGCGAGACACTCGCCAAGATGCTCGCATAGCCACGCGAGGGCCGTTCCCTTGGTGGCGCCCTCGCCCATGACCTCGATATTCATGGCGTACGAACGCGTGGCCTCGATGCCTCCGAGCGTGTCGAGCGCCGCCGCGATAGCGTCGCGATCGGCCGGGTCGTGCCAGTACATGGCGATGCGTTCGAGTGTCTCGACCTCGTCGATCTTGCTGTCGATATCCATGTCGATCGGCGTTCGTGTGCGCTTGAGCGAAGCCGCGATGTGGGGGTCGCCGCCACAGAATTCGTCCAGGCGCGCGTAGAGCGAGCGGGGGAGGAAGCACTGCCCGTCCGCGAAGATATCGAAGGTGACGTCATGGCCGGCGGCAATGCTATGGATGCGGTGGGCGATGGCGCGGTCGAGCGGTCGGCTCAAAATGCGCGTAGCACGTGAGGAATCGGTGGGCACGTCGTCGTCGAGCTGCCAGACGCTGGCACCGTTGGCACAGACCGCGTAGTGTACGGCGGGGTGGGCGAGGATGGGCTCAAAGATACCCGACAGCGGGCGCCCCGTGCAGGGCACAAACTCAATACCGCGGCGCGCAAGCTCGTCGAGCATCGCCCAGGTGGCATCGCTCATCTGCTTATCGGTCGTCAGCAGTGTTCCATCCATATCGGAAAACACAATCATTTGATGCAGCCCTTTCTACTGGCATAAAAAGCGTGGCCGAGGGCGGTGATGCCCTGGCCACGCTCGGGTTCTATAACGGTCCGCATCCTAGCGATCGGCGAGCGGCTTGTACTCCAGCGGCTCGATAACCGGGCGATACGCGGGACGGATGATGCGATGCGCGCAGAAGAGCTCTTCCATGCGGTGCGCCGACCAGCCGGCCATGCGGGCGACGGCGAACAGCGGCGTAAAGAGCGTCTCGGGCACGCCGAGCATCTTGTAGATAAAGCCCGTGTACAGGTCGATGTTGGCGCAGATGGGCTTGGTCATGCCGTGATCGCGCATTACTTGCGGGGCCAGGCGCTCGATGCGCTCGATGAGCGCGAACTCCTCGCCCAAGTCCTTCTTGGCGGCAAGCGAGCGCGCGTAACGGCGGCAGACCTCGGCGCGCGGGTCGCTCAGCGTGTAGACGGCGTGGCCCATACCGTAGATGAGACCCGTGCCGTCGAAGGCCTGCTTGTCGAGGATCTTGCCCAGGTAGGCTGCGACCTCGTCCTCGTCCTCCCAATTGGAGACATGCGCACGGATGTCCTCGTGCATGGACACGACCTTGGCGTTGGCACCGCCGTGGCGCGGACCCTTGAGCGAGCCGATAGCCGCGGCGTAGGCAGAATACGGGTCGGTGGCCGAAGAGGACAGCACGCGGCAGGCAAACGTGGAGTTGTTGCCGCCGCCGTGCTCGGCATGCAGCATGAGCATAACGTCGAGCAGCATCGCCTCATCGCGGGTGAACGCCATGCCGCCGCGCAGGACCTGTAGGATGGTCTCGGCGGTGGAGAGACCGGGCGTGGGGTGCGGCACGTGAACCTCGGAGCCGCGAAGCTTGGCGATCGAGGCCATGTGTGCGAAGGCGGCGATGCGCGGGAGACGTGCGAGCATGGAAATAGCGACGTCGATTTCGTGCTCGGGCGTGATCACGTCTGGTTCGGCATCGAAGGCGTAGAGCAGCAGCACGGCGCGCTGGAGCACATTCATGATGCTCGACGACACCGTGGTCATGGGGAACTCTTTGACGTACTCGTCGCTCAGATGCCTAAAAGCACCCAGGCGTCCGCAAAAACCGTCGAGTTCCTCTTTGGTGGGCAGCGAGCCCGTGATGAGCAGATAGGCGACCTCTTCGTAGCCGTAGCGATTCTCGGCCTGGGCATTGTTGACCAGATCCTCGATGCTGTAGCCACGAAGCGTGAGCTTGCCCTGATCGGGCACGACCTTTCCGTCGACCTTGTTGTAGCCGTGCACATCCGAGATACGAGTGAGGCCCGCGACCACGCCCGAGCCGTCGGCATTGCGCAGGCCGCGCTTGACATTGTGCTCGACAAACAGGCCCTCGTCATAAGGGTCGGTCGGCAGGCCGTGGTAGAGGTTTTCGCTCTCAGGCGAAATCTGGCGGCTTGCTTCGTAATCCAGAACCAGGCGGCTCAAGTGGTCATCGAAGCGGTAATAGATTTTCTTGGCGTCGTAGGCCATGCGCGCTCCTCTCCGGGCCGCATCGGGGTGACTTGCATGGGCATGCGCGCGTCAGGCTATCCCCAGCGGCTTGCTCGCTACAGGCGGTACATAAAGTTGAAGACGTCCTCGCGCTGGATGGACACGTTGACGCCCGAAAGCTCGCCGGCCTCGGCTAGCGCCTTCTGCAGCTCGGCGAAGTCGAGCTTGGACTCGGCGGTATCGGCCAGCATGGTCATGGTGAAGATGTCCTCGATAATGGACTGCGTAATGTCGCGGATGTCGACGTTGGCCTCGCCCAGAACACGGGTGACGCCGGCGACGATACCGGGGCGGTTCTTGCCAAGGACGGTGATGACGATACGGGAGGACGAGATCTCGGCCATGGGAAACCCTTTCGCGTGATTGCGGCGCGCGCGGGGCGCTCCGCTACGGTACAGTGTTCATCATTGTACCTGTCTGGCGCAAAAAAGGCGCGCTCGCTGCGGCGTTACATGCCTGCAACATGAGCGTAAGGGGGAAGGCCGTACGGGGAAGAGCCGTCTGGCGCGTGTCCGGCTCGTGTTGGGTTGATTTCCGATCTCAGCCGAACACATTGAGCGGACAGGCCGTTCCCGCAGTCAGCCGAACGCCTCCGACGGCTGATTCCGAACTGGAAGCGGAGGGCATCCCCGCCCTTCGGTAGGGGATACCGCTCCGCGGCGCATGCCGCGGGCGGCGCCCCTATCGGACCACCGTGACCTCAGTTGGGATGGGCCCAGCACTGCCGCGTACTCGGTGAGCTAGAGCCAACTGTTCGTCTTCACGTCGCGTATGGCGATATTTCGGTCGTCCGGCTCGGTGATGCCGTAGCCGAACGCCTGGAGCGTCTCGATGGACTCCTGGATCCTCTGTTGGAACATGGGACCCGGATCGACCCTCGGCCCGAGGTGCCCGCGCCAAAGGCACGGCGTGGCGCGCAGCATGTTATGGATTTTGGAGATGGGCTCGATGTCGGCGTAGACGTTGAGCGTCGCCATGGCGTCCTTGATGAACGAACCCATTCCCTTCGCGTACGCCACCGAGTGTCTGATCGAGATCAGGCCCGTCTCGAAATCCACATCGCACCACCGAAGGCCGCAGACCTCGCCGATTCGCATCCCCGTGTGCAGGGCGAGTACGACCGCCCTCTAATCCTCGGCGGACCAATCGAGTCCGAACTCCTTTCGGGCATCCTCTTCGCTCATGACTTCGAGAAGGTCTCCGGGTTGGCAACGAAGGGCGAGGCATAGCTGCTCGAGTGTGTTGAAGCGAATGCCGCGAATATGCCCTTTTTTAATACGGGACAGGTTCACGGGCGTGGTTCCAATCCTTTCGGCAAGTTCGTTCGAGGAAATCTTTCGCTCGGCCATGATCTTGTCGAGGCGAACAATTACGGGCATGGCGTTTCCTTACGCAATCTCGTCGGAGTCGAGGTACAGCTCTCGGGCGTACAAGAAGAGCTGGGAAAGCATGAACAGGACGATGCCGAGAACCAGAGAGGTCCAATCGAATGATGAAGCGATCTCTTGGGCGCCGACGGCCCCCTCGCCGCCAAACATCGAAACGGAGGTTTTGAGTGAGCCGGCGTAGAGGCTGGTGGCAGCTTGAACAACGAAGAGAATGCCGAGCACCTTCAAGCATGTCGCAGACCCTTTCTTGAAGGGGTCTCCGCTCTTGATCGTCCACACGAGAACGGCGCTGAGGATGGTCGTAGCGATACCGATGACGGCAGGGACCAATGTCGAGATCGCAAGGGCTGGATACGCGGGGGAGTCTGCAATTACAGGGTTGTCGAGCACTTCGATTGCTGGCTTTAAGGAGAACGCCACTTGTGCGATGGCGGTGGCGCAAAGGGTCGCAGAGGCTATCGCACATGCGATGCGGAAGGAATGAAGCCGGGGAGTGCGATTGTCGGAACTCATAATAACCTCCGAAGAATTTAAAAAACTCAGGTTACTTTTTAACAGTTTATGTTAAATTGACTTTGCCGGCAAGTAATAAGGGCCGAGCATTTTGTTCGGCCCCTCTGTTCCGACTGGATGAGGTTAAGGTTGGCGATGAATATGCTCAAAATCTCGAAGGCGATCTTTAGGTCGCTTCTCTCCTCCAGGTCGCTCTGTGTTGTCGTTGTTGCGTTGATGGTTCTTTGTGCTCTGCCCGTCTTCAGGAGCGCGGCTGGCATCGACGGACGGGTCGAATACCTCGAGTCGGGAATAACCCGTGTTGAGCAGGAATTGTCAGCATCCTATGCGGATGCGCTTGTGAATGCGGGGGAGGACGGTGTCTATACCTCTTCATCAAGCATGCCCGCGCTTCTGTACCCTCTTGCCGCGGGACGTCTTATCTTGGCACCGCTCTCTCCCCTACTTCCGTTTCTGCAGATATCGGATGGAGAGTACACCTATTATGACGGATCGAAGGAGTACTTGCTATGGGTCGCAACGGCCGTTGCCGTCTCGTTCCTTGCCGCGCGTCTTAACAAACGTGAAAAGCTCATCATCCAGGCACCGATGGGCGAGCTGGGTAGACTTGTTGCATCGAGCGTATGGGCGAGTGTTTTTGCAATGCTTGCCGTCCTCGCCATCAATCTTCCAGGGATAATCGCCGCGCTTGTGAAGAATGGCCCGGGCTCGCCGTTCTATCCGATAGGCTACATTCAATATGCGACTCCGGTTATCAAACCGGCTTGGCTGGTGTTCGCGCAGACGGCCATCTTGCAATTCTTGGTGGCAGCGTTCATCTCGCTTGTCGTTCACCTTGCCGTGAAGATTGCCAATAACCCTACGCTTGGAATCGTGTTCGTATGTGCCCTGATGGGGGTGACGATGGTTCCCGGGTATTACGGAAGATCCATCGCTTTACGTGAGTTCGCCCTGTTGAATCCCCTTACGTATGCGAACACTGAGTTGACCGTCGGCGCCTATAGCCCGTACCCGACAACGCAGATAGTGAATCTGCCTGGACTTTGCTTCGAGCGTGGCGCGATTGCCCTCGTATGCGCAATCGGGATCGAGGTGCTGGCAATTAGCCTGCTTTGCGTTGCTGGAAAGAGCGGCTGCGCGTGCCCGATATCCCCGATTTGTCTTGAGAGAGGTTCCTTCACTGCATCGAGAACGGCAACTCGTTCGAGCGCTTGTGCCTCCGCCGTTGCATACGTAAGAACGATGGGGAAACTGCTCCTGCGTTCTCCTACCCTCGCCGTATGCGCGATTGCAATGTCGACGACGATGCTGGCCCCGGCTCTGGTCGAGATGTTTCCTGACGCTGATAACGTTTCCGCTGTTCGGTATAGGGATGGGGAGCTCCGTTCAATAGATCGGTATCTAGAGCAGAACGCTGCGAATATGGACGTCGAGGGCAAAGCGGCCCTGGAAGACATGCGGGATGCTCTTTCGGGTTTCGTGTACGCGCCTATGCCTGCGGAGGGGTTTCGAAGCCTTGCGACGTACGAGCGCGCTCGAGGTGAGCTGGGCGCGGCAGATGCGACTCTCCTGCAATCGATCGGAATCGAGCCGGAGACTCCTTCTCGTGCGGAGGCGCGCGCCCTTCTGCTTGAGTCGATCGCGAGCTTGCCGGACCCCAAGGTTTACGAGTTAAGTACGAAGATGCCCCCATTAATCCTCCTTTCGTATCTCCAGGCAGCGCTTCCCTCCTTATTTTTGCTGTTGCCCGTGGTTGTCACATCGCTCGCGTGCACCCACCTGCAGTGTCGTTCCCTTCTGGTTCTCCAGATCCCCGCAACAGCGCATGTGCGTTTTCTGACGGCTGTTGCGCTGGCTCTCCTGCTTGGCTTGGTGCTGCTTTTGGTGTCGATGGTTCCCGCTGTCGTTGTGTCCGTGATTAAGAACGGTGCGGGTGGATCGGAGTATCCCGTCGCTCTCATTCGGGCGGGAGCTTCGACAACGTCCATGGTGGGGGAGGCGGTGTTGTGCAGTATTCCGTTGCTGGTCATGGCATACGGCGTGATTTCCGTCGTCGCTGCGTTGACAGCAGCGATTAGCCGCAACCCCGTTGTCACCGGAATGGTTTGCGCGGTTCTCTTGGTGTTGGGTTCGTTGAGCGCTCATGTTGAAAGCGTGGGCATGGGCGTCGCGCTGCTGGCTCCATTCGCCTCGTTTGATCCCGCTTCCCAGGTGGGGACGATTGGGTTCCTTGGGCGAGGGACGAACGCGATGCCTTTTGGAGAGGTCGTCGGCGCATCGGGCGCCCTGCTGGTGGTCTTGGGCGCCGTATCTCCGTTGATGGTGCGCCTGAGTGTTCCAAAGATCGAAAGGGGATGATCTCGATGATTGACCTTCAAACGCTGACGATCTCTTATGGAAAGAAGGTGCTCGTAGATTCGGTGAACGCTGAGTTTGCCCCGGGTACGGTCTACGGTCTCGTCGCTCCGAACGGGCATGGAAAGACGACGTTGCTGCGTGCGATGGCAGGTTTGCCGGGTCCTCGCGTGGACGGGAGCATCGTTCTGGATGAGGTGCAGGGTACGGGTGCGAGAGAGGTCCGTTCTATGATCTTCTATGCACCTGGTGAGGGGACGCTGCTGTATCCCGGATTGCGTGCGGAAGATCACCTCAAGATGGTTTGCGATATGTGGCCGCATGCTCGCGATATCGAAGAGATAGTGGAACAAACGCAGATAGGCGAGTTCGCGAAGATGAGGATCCGCACTCTGAGCCAGGGCATGAAGCAGCAGCTTACCCTGGCGATTGCGTATGCGACGGGCGCGCGGTACCTTCTATTAGATGAGCCCATGAACGCGCTCGACCCCAGCAGGGTGGACTTGCATTCCGAGATTCTCAGGAAGCTGGCCGATTCTGGTACGTGCATCATCATGTCATCCCACATCTTGGATTCGGTCGATAGGCTGTGCGATGAGATTCTGTTTTTGAAGGATGGGAGGCTCATTAGAAGCATTCCGCAAGATGATGCTGCGCCGAAGTCTCCTGGATCCCATTTCGCAAAGCCTGCCGGACGCGCCGAGGGTGCGCTAAGCACGTATCGGCGACTCTACGAAAAGGGCGGGTAGAAATGCAAGTTAAAAATCTATGTGGCCAATGTGATACCGTTGAACCCGCGTATCGATACCGTTCAGCCATTCGCCTCGCCCCCATCTT
>CABSKX010000049.1 GCA_902478365.1 uncultured Collinsella sp.
TGGGACGGGGATTAAAGAATCATTTTAGTCTCCGTTCCCGTCGCGAGCGTAAGGCGGACAAAACGCCCCCGTTCGCGAACAGTTCTGTCACCTTGGCGACGTGCGTGGCGCGCACCTGCAGTTTCGCAGCCATAATGGTGGCAAGACAACCAAGAGGGGGAGCGGAATCCATGGCGCTAATCTATATCGTTGAGGACGACGAGCCCATTCGTCGCGAGCTTGCCGATATCCTTGCCCGTGCCGGTTTTGAGGTCGAGGCCTGCGAATCGTTTGAGCACGTCTCGCGCGATATTCTCGCCGCCGCGCCCGACCTGGTGCTGCTCGACCTCACGCTCCCCGTCAAAGACGGCCAGCACATCTGCCATGAGGTCCGTCGCGAATCCGAGGTCCCCATCATCGTTCTCACGTCGCGCACGACCGAGATCGACGAGGTCATGGCCATGACGCTCGGCGCAGATGACTTTGTTCCCAAGCCCTACAGCGCGCGCGTGCTCGTGGCCCGCATCAATGCCCTGCTGCGTCGCACCGCGGCGGCAGGCGAGCGCAGCACACTTGTCCACAAGGGGCTGGAGCTCGACCTCGCCCGCTCCATGGTCACCAATACGCAAACCGGTACCAGCACCGAGCTCACCAAAAACGAACTGCGTATCCTCTCGCTGCTTCTGAGCCGCGCGGGCAAGATCGTTTCGCGCTCGGCCATCATGCAGGACCTGTGGGACTCCGATGCCTTCGTGGACGACAACACGCTCACCGTCAACATCAACCGCCTGCGCACCACGCTCGAAAAAATCGGCATCAAGGGGTATTTGACGACGCACCGCGGCCAGGGCTATTCGGTCTAGGGGACGGCTATGTCGTTTGCCAAGTTCTTTAAAGACGCGCTGCTTCCCGTCGCCGTGTGGGCGTGCGGCGTGCTGCTGAGCTGCTTTGTGCTGACGGTCGCTGGTGCTTCGACATCTATCGTGGTCGTGGCGGTCGGCGTGTCCTTTATCTTTGGTATGCTCGGCATCGTGATCGAGTACGCGCGCCGTCGTCGTTTTCTGCGCCAGCTGGAGCGTGCGGCAGAGGAGCTCGAGAGTCCCGCATGGGTGCAGGAGATGGTGCAATGCCCGACCTATGCCGAGGGCGAGCTCGAGTACGAGGTCTTGCGCCGGGTGGGCAAAGCCGCCTGCGACGAGGTTGCCGAAGGCCGGCGTCAGACCGATGACTATCGCGACTATATCGAGAGCTGGGTCCACGAGGCCAAACTGCCCCTGGCGGCGGCTCATCTGATTTTGGAAAACCTGGATGGCAGCGAAGACGACCTGTCGCGCGTGGATGACCTGGGCCGTGAGCTGGCTCGCGTGGAGCGCTATATCGACCAGGCGCTGTACTACGCGCGCTCGGAAGTCGTGGAGCGCGACTACCTGATTCGCCGTTGGGATCTCAAGACCTTGGTGACGGGCGCGATTAAGGCCAACGCGCGTGAGCTCATCGCGGCGCACGTGGCCCCGGTGTGCGAGAACCTCGACTTCGAGGTCTTTACCGACGAGAAGTGGCTCGAGTTTATTCTGGGCCAGCTTATTCAGAACAGTATTAAATATGCGCGCGAGGACGGCGCAAAGATCGTGTTTTCGGGCGCGTTGCTGGACGAGGGCCTGGCGAGCGAACGCATCGAGCTCACTGTCGCGGACAACGGCTGCGGCGTGAGCGCGGCCGACCTGCCGCGCGTGTTCGAGAAGGGCTTTACCGGCGACAACGGCCGCACCACCAAGCGCGCAACGGGCATCGGCCTCTACCTGGTGGCGCGCCTCTGCTCCAAGATGGGCATCGACGTCACCGCGGCATCCGAGCCCGGCAAAGGCTTTGTCGTCACGTTTGCCTTCTCGACCAACAAGTTTCAATACTTTGAGTAGTCGTCGCGGTGTAACGTCCCGGAGCGTCATTCACGTTAAGACAATTATCCCAAACGGGATAATTCCATCATGATGTGCTATGATTATCCCGTTTGGGATAATCATAGGGGATTAGCATGCAAGACTGGAATGAGCGAACGATTTTTGACCCAACTGAACTCGGTGCATATTTGCGTGAGCGCCGGAAGAAGCTCGGTTATACCCAACGCGATGTGGCTGATTTCAACCAGTGCAGTTTGCGCTTTGTGAGCGAGCTTGAGCGTGGAAAGGCGGGTGCCAATCTTCGCCAAACCCTTCAAATCGCTAACAGCTTGGGGGTCGATTTGATCCTGAGGGAGAGGGGCGACGGCTCATGGCATTAAAGGTTTATCGTGAGTATCGGGGAACGTTTGAGCTGGTCGGAGAATTTGAGAGGGCCGACCCCGTAAACGAGACGTTTGCATATGATGAGGGATATCTTGAACGCGACGATGCTGCCGCACTCTCAGCTTCTCTTCCCTTGCGACATGAGCCATATGCCAGCAATGAGTTTTCGGCCTTCTTTTCGGGCATGCTTCCCGAGGGCCCGGTTCGGCATGAGCTGTCGATGCGTTTTCAAATCCCCCAGTCAGACTATTTATCGATGCTCGAGCGTTTGGGCGATGAGTGCGTTGGTGCCTTGAGGTTTCTCGGCGATGAGAAATCGAGCTACGATCCGGGCTATCGTCCTCTGCAAGACGAGGATTTTGAGGCACTTTCTAAGGCGGAAGTGTTTGAGATTGCAAATGATATGCAGGATTCGAGGCTGTCGTTGGCGGGCGCTCAGTCTAAAACCGGTTGGTTTTTACCGCGCGGTAAAGATGCAAAAAAGGCCGGGTCGGGGGATTGGATGCTGCCGCTCGGCTCTGCCCCCTCGACTCACATAGTCAAGATTGCTTCAACTAAACATCCGGATTTGCCGTTCAACGAATTAATTTGCATGACGGCAGCGTCTGCTGCTGGGCTTGAAATTGCCCGTTCAGAAGCTTCGGATACGATTCCTGGTGCGTTCTTTTCCGAGCGTTATGACAGAATCTGGAGCAATGAGCCGCCGTCGATGAGCGGATTCGATGTGCCTCTGAGGCTGCATCAGGAGGATTTTTGCCAAGCGGTTGGCTGGCCTTCGTATATGAAATACGAGACACGTCCCGATAGCTGCTATATGGCTCTTTGCGGCCGATTGATAAGAGAGCAATCGTCTAACGTAATTGCTGATACTCAAATGTTCGCTCGTCAGGTAATGGTCGATTATGCGTTGGGGAATTGCGACTCGCATCTCAAGAACCATTCGTTTCTTTATAGTCCGAGTTGGCGGGAAAAGAGGTTGGCCCCTGCATACGATATTGTTTGCACGACGATAATGGGATACGACCATAATCTTGGGATTGATATTGGGGATCACCGGGTGATCGATGGGGTGACTCCTGAAGATTTCGAATTCATGTCTCAAGATTTGCATCTGCCACTCAAGATGATCAAGAACATCGCGGCGGAAGTGGCTGAAGAGGTGTCTGCCCAGCTTGCAGAACTTGCCTCTGCAACCGGAGATTTGGGTCGGGTCGCTCTGAAAATTCAGACGGATTCCGTTGAGAGAATGAGGGTTCTGGAGCAATTCTCAGCCTAAAGCAAAGCGGGACCACCGTAATGGTGGTCCCGCTCTTGGAAGACTTGGGCACGTGGGCTTGCGCTCCGCGATGCGTTAGGCGTACGTTTGCTACTTCACGACCAAGATGTCGCAGTCGGTGTTGCGCAGCAGGAACGTCGAAATTGAACCCAGGAGTGCATACTTGATCGAGGACAGGCCACGAGCGCCGCAGAGCACCAGGTCGGGCTTGACCACGTCGAGCATCTCGTCTTTGAGCGTCTCGCGAATGCGGCCGGCGCGAATCATGACCTCGACCTCGGGAATGTCGGGATTGGCCTTGGCCTCTTCGAGCTGCTTGGCGATGGAGTTCTTAAATGCCTCCTCTAGGCCGTTGACCAGATCGACCGGATAGGAACCGGCGCTCTCGAGTGCCGTGGAATCGATAACGTGGCCGATAATCAGCTTGGCGCCGTTGTTCGCGGCGACCTTGATGGCGCGTGCGAGCACAAAATCCTGCTGCTCAGTACCGTCGAGTGAAACAAATACCTTGGTGTAGCCCTCGTTCATGGTTTCCTCCTTGGTCTATCGCACGGGCGTGGGGCTCGTGCATCGGGCGGGCGCGGATGCGTGGCCGCCGGACACTTTATCTTGTTGCAGTTATACCCAAGGATTTGGGTTTGACCGCTCGCAATTCTGTGAACGGGCGAGTTTTTTGGTAAGGGTGGGCGCGGTCGCGGCCGAACGGTTGATAATGGGACATCGCCCGCAACCGTCCGCAGAACAATATCGGCGGGTGTCTAACGAGGGGGTCCCTTTGGATATCATTGAGCTTCTAAAATCTGCCTTCATGGGCCTGGTCGAGGGCATCACCGAATGGCTGCCTGTTTCGTCGACCGGTCACATGATCTTGGTGGACGAGTTCGTCAAGATGAACGTGAGCGAGACGTTCTGGAATATGTTCCTGGTCGTGATTCAGCTTGGCGCCATTTTGGCCGTCTGCGTCCTGTTCTTTTACGACCTCAACCCGTTTTCTCCCAGCAAAGGCAAGGAGGGTCGTCGCGACACCTGGGTGCTGTGGGGCAAGATTGTGCTCGGCTGCATTCCCGCCGCGGCGATCGGTCTGCCGCTTAACGACTGGATGGAGGGGCATTTCTACAATGCTCCCGTCGTGGCGCTGGCGCTCATTGTGTACGGCGTGCTGTTTATCGTGATCGAGAACTGGCGCGCGAACAAGCGCGACCAGGCCGCTCTTGCCGGTTCGTTTGGTTCGCGTGCCGTGGTGGCGGGCGGACGCCCCGCTGGTGCGCATTTTGCCACTCCCGCTGCGGCTGCCGCTTCAGACGATGACGATAACCTGGACTTTGGCTCCATCACTACGCTCGAGGATCTGAGCTGGAAGACCGCGCTGGGTATCGGTTGCTTCCAGGTGCTTTCGCTGATTCCGGGCACATCGCGCTCCGGCTCCACGATCATCGGCGGCCTGCTGCTGGGCTGCACGCGCTCGGTGGCGTCTAAGTTCACGTTCTTCCTGGCTATTCCCGTTATGTTTGGCGCGAGCGCGCTCAAGCTGGTCAAGTACTTTATTAAGGGCGGCACGTTCGGCACCAACGAAATCGCCATCCTGGGCGTGGGCTGCGTCGTCGCCTTTGTGGTGTCGCTCATTGCCATCAAGTGGCTTATGGGCTTCGTGCGCCGTCACGACTTTAAGTGCTTCGGCGTCTACCGCATCATCCTGGGCATCGTGGTGCTCGCGTACTTCTTTGTCCTGGAGCCTATGCTCGGCCTGTAACTTGGTCGACGCTGCGCGGCGGCCGGGGCGACAACTTGTCATTCAAAGGGGGCGGCATGACCAGAAGGTCTATGCCGCCCCTTTCATGCCAATTTGTTCGCCCTGGCCACCGCTCGCTGCTGCTGCCATGACATCGGCGGTTTCGTGATTGTCAATTGATTGGTGCAGACCAACCTGACCCCATTGCGCCAAATTCGCTGGGGCGGCCTGACGGTGACGCACGGAGTCGTGGTGTGATTTGCGTCGGTGTCCGCGCGGCTCGGTATACTGGTACGGCTCAAACTATGGCGCCGCCCGCAGGCGCGCCGTCCGTCAGATGAGGAGTCGCCCATGACCCAGCCCTTGCCCTGGGAAAAGAACGCCGCGGTATCCGTGCCGCCCGCGCCGGAACCCGTGCCGCTCGATGCATACACCGCTCCTGCTGCGCCGGAGCCCGAGCTCGTCCCGCTCGACATTTACGACGCTCCCGCGCCGGCGCCCAAGCCCGCCAAGCCGCTCGTCGACATTGACAGCCTTAATCCCGCCCAGCGCGAGGCTGTCCTGTCCACCGAGGGCCCGTTGCTGGTGCTCGCCGGCGCCGGCTCGGGCAAGACCCGCGTCTTGACCTTCCGCATCGCACATATGCTCGGCGACCTGGGTGTTAAACCTTGGCAGGTTCTTGCCATCACGTTTACCAACAAGGCCGCGGCAGAGATGCGCGAGCGTCTGGCGGCACTCATTCCCAGCGGCACCCGTGGCATGTGGGTGTGCACCTTCCATGCCATGTGCGTGCGCATGCTGCGCGAGGACGCCGACCTGTTGGGCTACACCGGTCAGTTCACCATCTACGATGACGATGACTCAAAGCGCATGGTGCGCGACATTATGCAGGCGCTCGGCATCGAGCAAAAGCAGTTCCCCATCAACATGATCCGCAGCAAGATTAGCTCGGCCAAAAACGCCATGATCGGCCCCGAGGACATGCTCAAATCCGCCGACAGCCCCAATGACAAAAAGGCCGCGCAAGTCTACCTGGAGCTGGAGCGCCGCCTGCGCGCCGCCAACGCGATGGACTTCGACGACCTGCTCGTGCGCACGCTCGAGCTGCTGCGCACCCGCCCCGAGGTGCTCGACAAGTATCAGGAGCGCTTCCGCTACATTAGCGTCGACGAGTATCAGGACACCAACCACGTCCAGTACGAGATCGCCAACCTGCTGGCCGCCAAGTACCAAAACCTCATGGTCGTGGGCGACGACGATCAGTCCATTTATAGCTGGCGTGGCGCCGACATCACCAATATCCTGGACTTTGAGAAGGACTTTAAAGACTGCAAGACCGTCAAGCTGGAGCAGAACTACCGCTCTACGGGTCATATCCTGAACGCCGCCAACGCCGTGGTACGTCACAACTCGCAGCGCAAGGACAAGCGCCTGTTTACGGCCGAGGGCGACGGCGAGAAGATCCAGGCCTTCCAGGCAAGCGATGAGCGCGACGAGGGTCGCTGGATTGCCGGCGAGATCGAAAAGCTGCATGCCAAGGGCACGAGTTACGACGACATCGCCGTGTTCTACCGCACCAACGCCCAGTCGCGTATTCTCGAAGATATGTTTCTGCGCGCGGGCGTGCCCTACAAGATCGTGGGCGGCACGCGATTCTTCGACCGTGCCGAGATCCGCGACGTCATGGCCTACCTTAAGATGATCGTGAACCCGGCCGACGAGATGAGCGTCAAGCGCGTCATCAACACGCCGCGCCGCGGCATCGGCTCCACCTCGATCCAAAAGATCGAGCAGCTGGCGCGCGACAACCGTTGCTCGTTCTTCCAGGCTTGCGAGATCGCGTGCGCCGAGACGGGCATGTTTAGTGCCAAGGTGCGCAACGGCCTGTCGAGCTTTGTGTCGCTGGTGCGCGAGGGCCGCCGCATGGACGGCGAGCTCAAGGACGTTGTCGAGATGATCGTCGATAAGACGGGCTTGCTGCAGGCGTTTCGCGCCGAGGGCACCATGGAGTCCGAGAGCCGCGCCGAGAACATTCAGGAATTCCTGGGCGTCGCCGCCGAATTTGAGGAGACGCACGAGGATATCGAGGGTACGCTCGAGAGCTTGGAAGAGCTGCGCGCAGCCGGCGTTGCCGACGTGCCTGCCGGCGCCGAGCCCGAGCCCGTCGTGGTGAGCGCGCCTGCGCCCGAACCGGGGCCATCTGCCCCGGCATCCTCGTTTGAGGCACTCGTCGGCGCGCGCGATGCCGCGGGCTCCAATCCGCTCGATAGTCTGGCTGCTCCGGCGCTGTCTCCGCAGGATGCCCTGGCTGCTGCCATCGCGGGCAACGCGTATGCCGCGCCGACGGAGATGCCGGCGGGTGCCGTGCATGCCGACGAGATTGAGCGCACCTACGGTCCGCTCACCTGTAAGGCGCTGCCGGCACTCATGGAGTGGCTGGCCCTGCGCTCCGACTTGGATTCCCTGGCCGGCGAGACGCATGCCATCACCATGATGACCATCCACTCCGCCAAGGGCCTGGAGTTCCCGGCGGTGTTCGTGGCCGGCATGGAGGAGGGCATCTTCCCGCACGTGCACGACTTTGGCGGCAGCGATGACCCGGGTAAGCTTGAGGAGGAGCGTCGCCTGGCCTACGTCGCCATCACGCGCGCCCGTAAGCGCCTGTTCCTGACCTATGCGGCCACGCGTCGCACCTACGGCTCGACCTCTGCCAACCCGCGCTCGCGCTTCCTCAACGAGATTCCGTTTGAGGATATCGAGTTTAGCGGTATCGGTTCTGCCGGTTTTGAAGGCACGGGTTGGGAGAAGCGCGGCGACCGTCACGGCATCTTTGGCTCGGGCATGGGTTCGGATATGTACGGCGGCAAGGTATTTGGTTCGCATACGCGCTCGACTGGCGGTTCCGGTTCGCGCGGCGGATCGAGCTTTGACGATTTCTTTGGTGGCAGCAGCTACGGGACCGAGCGCCATCGTGGGGTCTCGCCCGACGCTGGCCGTGTTGCCTCGACCTTTGGCTCGGGCGCACCGCGAGCCAAAAAGCCCTCGTCCAAGGTGTCCCCGACGGTGGAGCGCAAGGTTGATCGCGCCAGCGCATCGCAGGACTTTGCCGCAGGCGATACCGTGAGCCACAAGACCTTTGGCACGGGTACCGTGATCTCGGTCGCCGGAGACATGATCGAGGTTCAATTCGAAAAGACCGGTCAGACCAAAAAGCTGATGAAGGGCTTCGCGCCGATCGTCAAGCTGTCGTGATCCTGGCGGACCTGGGCGGGCGTATAGGGCAACATCGCCTGCTCGGGCAGTCCTGCGCAAGACGGAGAGCACATTAAGTGCTCTCCTTTGCGTGCGGAACTCGCGATCGATGTTGCCCTATACGCCCGCCCAGGTCCTTGGGTAACGGTGCTTGCGAACGTCGCTCTGCTCGTTCGCTTTTTGATCTGGAGAGCCGGGTGGGCTGATAAATAGATATGGCAAGGGGCTCTCCCGCACATGGACGGGAGAGCCCCTTGTTGCGTTTGGGTTGTTGGTGCGACCTACAGGTGGCTGATGATCAGTTCCATCTTGCCTTCGAGGTCGATGGAGCTGACGGTGCTCGGGGCCAGCAGGTGGCTTCCCTTGTGGACGGGGTCGCCGCAGACGGTGCCTTCGCCGTCGATGACCGACAGGCACATGAAGGGCCAGCGCTGGTCGAGGGTCTTGCTGCCGTTGACGCGCACGCGATCGACGGTGTAGCAGGGGTTGGACTCGAGCTCGGTCACGCCGTCCACCTCGGGCGCGGTCACCGTGCCGTCGGTCGGAGCCTGAGCATCAAAGTCGATGCAGTCGAGGCTCTGCTCAATGTGCAGCGGGCGCAGGTTGCCGTCAGTGCCGGGACGGTCGTAGTCGTACAGACGATACGTCACGTCGCTCGACTGCTGCGTCTCCAAAATGAGCGTGCCGGTCTTGATGGCGTGCACGGTACCGGAATCAATCTGGAAAAAGTCGCCCTTGTGAATCGGCAACACGTTGAGCATGTCGTCCCAACGTCCTTCCTCGATCATTTGTGCGGCCTCGGCGCGGTCCTTGGCACGCTGGCCGACGATGATCGTGGCGTCGGGCTCGCAGTCCAGCACATACCAACACTCGGTTTTGCCCAGGCTACCGTTCTCGTGCTCGGCAGCGTACTCGTCGTTGGGATGAATCTGGATCGAAAGGTCGTCCTTGGCGTCCAGAATCTTAATGAGCAGCGGGAACTCCTTGCCCTCGCAGTTGCCAAAGAGCTCGCGATGCTCGGCCCACAGCCACGACAGCGTGTGGCCGGCATACGGGCCCTCCGCAATCTGGCAGTCGCCGTTGGGGTGGGCCGAGATGGCCCAGCACTCACCGATGGGGCCATCGGGAATGTCGTAGCCAAATACGGTTTCGAGCTGGCGACCGCCCCAGATCTTCTCGTGGAAGATCGGCGTCAGCTTAATCAAATCGGACATGTTCATACCCCCATTGTGTTGCGCGGGCGCTGCACAAAACAGCTCAAAGCGAGCGCCCGGATGACTACAAAAACCTATGCCAACGTTACGTTGTGCAACTCAAAGCGGTCGCCAACGTTGCGCGAGACCGAATACTCAAAGGCGGCGCCGCTGTCCAAAAAGCCAATCTGGGTGAGCTCGAGCAGGGGAGAGCCAGGCTTGGTGTCCAAGCGCTCGGCTTCTTCCTCGGTTGCTGCCACGGCGCGAATGGTACGGTGGAAGCTCGAAATCTTCAGCCCACATTGCTCGCGGATGAAGTGGTAGACCGATCCGTACAGGTCCTTCTTTTTAAGGCCTGGAATCAGCTCGAGGGGCATGTAGGTGTACTCGATAACGATGGGCTTCTCATCGGCCTGACGCACGCGCACGATGTGATAGGCAAAGTCATCCTCGGCAATTCCCAGCTGGGCTGCGATGTCCGCTGGTGGATTAACAATCGAGAAATCGTAGACCACCGAGGTCACCTTCTCCCCGCGGTGCTCATACGAAAAGCCCTGGGCACGGTCGTTTTTGCCCTGGAAAAACGCCTGACCGGGAAGTCCCGCCGTGTCCTTAACGTAGGTGCCCGATCCGCGCCGGCTGGTAATAAGACCTTCCTCGGTGATTTGCTCGATAGCTCGTTTGACGGTGATTTTGGAAACGCTATAGAGCTCGCAGAACTCAACGACGGTGGGAAGCTTGTCGCCCGGTTTAAGAGCGCCATCCTCGATACTTCGACGAATATCTGCAGCTATCGCCTCGTATTTGGGAATCATGGAACCTCCTTTCCGACATATATGAATACAAAAAGTAAGTATAACCCTCAACAGGGCATCCATATTACTTTTATCTAAGAAGTTCGAGAAAGAAAAAAGAAAAAGACGCTTTACTTTTAAAATTAGAGCGCTATAGTTTAAGCAACGAACGGAATCCTTCCGCACAACAGGATCGACCGTTTGGGGACGGTTTTGTTTTGGCGGGTTGGATATCGGTATGGCCGGTGCGCGCCCGCGCCGGATAACCTGCCAAAGCAAACCCGTCTCCAACCGGAAGCTCTAGAACACGAAAGCGAGGACTTTGATGGCACAGTATCAGCTGCCCAACGACTTCTTCTTTGGCGCTGCTATGTCCGGCCCGCAGACTGAGGGTCAGTGGAACCAGGGCGGCAAGCTCGAGAACCTGTGGGACACCTGGTCCATCCAGGATCTGGGTTCGTTCTACAACCGCGTTGGCTCTTACGCCGGCAATGACTTTATGGCCAAGTACCAGGAAGACCTTCGCATTTTGAAGGACTTGGGTCTGGATACCTATCGCACTTCCATCCAGTGGAGCCGTCTGCTCGATGCCGACGGCAACCTCAACGAGGAAGGTGCCGCGTGGTATCACGAGTTGTTCCGCGCCTCTCGCGAAGCCGGCTTGGAGCCGTTTGTCAACTTGTACCACTTTGACATGCCCACCTACCTCTTTAACCGTGGCGGCTGGGAGAGCCGTGAGGTTGTCGAGGCTTACGCACATTACGCCGACGTCGCCTTCCACGAGTTTGGCCAGGAGATTAAGTACTGGTTCACCTTTAACGAGCCCATCGTCGAGCCCGAGCAGCGCTATCAGGAGGGCGTGTGGTTCCCGCAGCTCCACGACTTCAACCGCGCCCGCACCGTGCAGTATCACATCTCGCTGGCGCACGCGCTGGCCGTGGCCAACTATCGTCGCGCCTATGACGAGGGCGCTATTCGCGCCGATGCCAAGATCGGCATGATCAACTGCTTTACCCCGGTCTACACCAAGGAGAACCCCAGCGAGGCGGACCTCGAGGCCGTGCGCATGACCAGCGGCATCAACAACCGCTGGTGGCTCGACCTCATCACCAAGGGCGAGCTTCCTGCCGACGTGCTCGACAGCCTGGCCGAGGGCGGCGTTAAGCTCCCGTTCCGCGCCGGCGACCAAGAGATCCTCAAGCAGGGTGTTGTCGACTGGCTAGGCTGCAACTACTACCACCCCACGCGTGTTCAGGCGCCGGCGAGCAAGGTCGACCAGTACGGCCTGCCGCACTTTGCCGACGAGTACGTATGGCCCGACGCCGTTATGAACGAGAGCCGCGGCTGGGAGATCTACCCGCAGGGCCTCTACGACTTTGGCATGGACTGCGCTAAGAACTACCCCGGTCTTGAGTGGTTCGTTTCCGAGAACGGCATCGGCATCATGGACGAATACAAGAACCGTGACGCCGAAGGAACCATCCAGGATGACTACCGCGTCGACTTTGTACGTCAGCACCTGGAGTGGGTGGCCAAGGCCATCGACGAGGGCGCCAAGTGCCGCGGATACCATTATTGGGCCGTCATCGATAACTGGTCTTGGGCCAATGCCTTTAAGAATCGCTATGGCTTTGTCGAGGTCGATCTGATGGATGGCTATAAGCGCCGTCTTAAGAAGTCGGCGGCCTGGCTCAAACAGGTCGCCACGACCCACGTGGTTGATTAGCGACCGGACGAACGTCCAG
This sequence comes from uncultured Collinsella sp., assembly GCA_902478365.1. Lineage (GTDB taxonomy): Bacteria > Actinomycetota > Coriobacteriia > Coriobacteriales > Coriobacteriaceae > Collinsella. The sequence goes on from CABSKX010000049.1 coordinate 12,251, forward strand.
ACCGCGCGCCGCCGCGCGCAACACATGGCACATCTGGTGGCAGAGGGCGACAGACCACCGTGCGCATAGGAAAAGGCCGGATTTGAAAGTTAGGAGCAATCATGGCCAGTGACAACGGAAAGAGCTTCCTCGACAAGTTTGCCGAGGTCTCTGCGAAGGTGGGAAACCAGGTTCACCTGCGTTCCCTGCGTGACGCCTTCGCGACCATCACGCCGCTCTATATCCTTGCGGGTATCGCGGTTCTTATTAACAACGTCGTGTTCCCTCTGTTCCCGCTCGATGCGGCGGGCCTTGCCAACCTTCAGACGTGGGGCTCGGCAATTACGCTGGGCACCCTCAACGTCTCTGCCATTATCTTGGCCGGATTGATTGGCTACAGCCTCGCCAAGAACAAGCGTTTCGATAACCCGCTCGCTTGCGTGGTCGTCGCTATCTCTGCCTTCGTCATCATGATGCCGCAGCAGATCACCGCCTCGCTTGCCGCCACGAGCCCACTGCTCACCGACAAGATCACCTCCGCCGAGGTCACGGGCGCCCTTTCGACTGCCAACACCGGCACCAACGGTCTGTTCTCGGCTATTATCATCGCCCTGCTTTCCGTCTCGCTCTTCATCAAGATTTCTGGCGTCGAGAGGCTCAAGGTTAAGCTGGGCGAGGGCGTGCCTCCCGCGGTCTCCAACTCCTTCAACGTCATGATCCCGATGCTGCTTAACCTCGCGATCTTCGCTCTTGCTGCAGCCCTGCTCGCCGTGTGCGCCGGCACCGATCTGTGCACCATCATCTCCACGTGCATCTCCAACCCGCTCAAGAGCATCATGAACGCCGGTCCGTGGGCTGTTATCCTCATCTACACCCTTGCTAACCTGCTGTTCTGCGTCGGTATTCACCAGTCCACCATCTCTGGCGCTACCGTCGAGCCGATCCTGACCATGCTAATCGTCGACAACATGGCTACCTTTGCCGCCGGTGGCACCATCCAGCCCGATCACTACATGAACATGCAGATCGTTAACAGCTTCGCCCTCATCGGCGGCTCGGGCTGCACCCTCATGCTCCTGCTCGACACGCTCCTGTTCTCCAAAAACAAGGCTTCCGAGACCGTTTCCAAGATGGCTATCCTGCCTGGTCTGTTCAACATCAACGAGCCGGTTATCTACGGTTACCCCATCGTGTACAACCTGCCGCTCATGATCCCGTTTGTCCTCCTTCCCGACCTGTTCATCGGCATCACCTATGGCCTTACCTGCGCAGGCATCATCAGCCCCTGCATCGCCCAGGTGCCCTGGACCATGCCTCCCGTCATCAATGCCCTGCTCGCTACGGGCTTTGACTGGCGCGCTGGCGTGTGGCAGGCTATCGAGATTGTCATTGGCATGGCCGTCTACCTGCCCTTTATGAAGATTTCCGAGAAGGCAATCGCCAAGCAGGAGGCTCTCGCCGAGTAGAACGCCTAACGTTCGTCCCTTTCACCTTTGCGGGCGCCGGTACGCGGCGCCGGTGCCCGCGGCTCTCTCCCTTGCGTAAAGATACAGGGGAGCGGGCACAATAGCCGCAAGGAATAAAACCAGTTGTCGTCTGCGCGCCGCGCAGTTATAAGGAGGAAACCATGAAGAAGATCATGCTCTGCTGCAATGCCGGTATGTCCACGAGCCTGCTGGTCCAGAAGATGCAGGCCGAGGTTGCAAACCGTGGTCTGGATATTGAGGTCGAGGCTCGTCCCATGAACGAGGCCCACGATCACCTGGACGAGTGCGACATGTTGCTGCTTGGTCCGCAGATCGGCTACACCAAGGGCGATTTTGAGAAGGAGGCCGCCGGTCGTTTTCCGGTCGAGGTCATCAACATGGTCGACTACGGCCGCATGAACGCTGCCGGCATCATCGACCACTGCGTCAGCGTGATGGGCTAGGTGCTCTGCATGGAGGATATGAACGAACTGCAGATGACCTGCTTTGAGATCATCAGCTACGTCGGTACCGCCAAGAGCATGTACATCAATGCCGTGCAAAAGGCCAAGGAGGGCGATTTTGACGCCGCCGAGGAGCTTATCAAGCAGGGCGACGAGGCCTATAACGGTGGCCACGATGTTCACATGGGGCTTCTGAAGAAGGAGGCCAACGGCGAACGTAACGGCGAGGCCCCGTTGATTTTGCTGCATGCCGAGGACCAGATGGCCGGCACCGAGACCATGCGCGTCATGGCGACGGAGCTCATCGAGGTTCACAAGCAGCTGCAGGCACTTCAGGCCTAGTCGGCGTTATCGCCGCGACGGACCGTGCGGTCCAACAGACAACATAGTCCCTTTGACGGGCGCCGGGAGCCTCCGCCTCCCGGCGCCTTTATTTTTGGGGATGGTCTTGCGCGGCCTGTTGGGCAGCCAATTGCGTTACCCCAGATAAAACCTGCCAAAACAAACCTGTCCCTTTTTGGTAGGTTTTTGCCTTGAGAGCGGTACCATACAGGCAATGTTTAAACGAGAAAGGTGGGCTCCCATGGAACCTAAGCAGTACTACATCGGCATCGACGTCGGCGGCACTTCGGTTAAGGAGGGCCTGTTCGACGAGGACGGCAACCTGCTTGCCAAGGCCAGCGTGCCCACGCCTCCTATCGTTGACGCCGCGGGCTTTGCCGCGGTGACCGAGGCTATCGACCAGGTGGTCGCCAAGGCACAGATTCCGCGTGCCTTTGTGGCGGGCATTGGCCTGGCCGTTCCGTGTCCCATCCCGGCGTCGGGCGATGCCAAGGTCAAGGCCAACATTGCCATTAACCTGCCCGAGCTGAGGGTCGCCATTCAGAAGCACTGCCCCGATGCGGTCGTTAAGTATGAGAACGATGCCAACGCCGCTGCCATGGGCGAGGCCTGGCTCGGTTCTGCCAAGGGCGTGCAGAACGTGGTGATGGTCACCATCGGTACCGGCGTGGGCGGCGGCGTTATCGTTAACGGCGACGTGGTATCGGGCGTTGTGGGCGCCGGCGGCGAGATTGGCCACATGTGCCTGAACCCGGCCGAGGAGCGCACCTGCGGCTGTGGCGGCCATGGCCATCTGGAGCAGTATTCCAGCGCCACCGGCGTGGTGAGCAACTACCTTGCCGAGTGCAAGAAGGCGGGCGTCGAGCCCATTGAGCTCACCGGCCCCTCCGATTCCAAGGACGTGTTCCAGGCCTGCCGCGAGGGCGACAAGCTTGCGCTGGCCGCAGCCGACACCATGGCCGACTACCTTGGCCGCGCCCTGGCGCTTATCGCCAACGTGGTCGACCCCGAGATGTTCCTGATCGGTGGCGGCGCGTCCGCCTCGGCCGATGTTTATCTCGACAAGGTTCGCGAGCACTTTAAGCAGTACGCGCTTTCCGTCTCGCGCGAGACGCCCATTAAGGTCGCTTCGCTCGGCAACGACGCCGGCATCATCGGTGCCGCATACGTAGCCCTGCGCGCCGCCGGTAAATAGCTGGTGCAAGGGGGTCAGGTTACTTTGCACCAACATGGTGCAAAAGGGACAGCCTTGGCCCCCATACCTGCCACAAAATATGCCGTGGCCCTTCCGTCTGCGAAGGCTCGGCATCGGCGTGCTACCATCTGTCTCTTATACACATCTGACGCTG
>CABSKX010000050.1 GCA_902478365.1 uncultured Collinsella sp.
CCCCCGTGGCCAACGCTTCGTAGAAGCGAGGCAACGGGGGCCTTCATGCGCGAGGACGTTTTGGAAACTAAGTACGGGGACCCGCCCAAGCCGTCCGGTGGGATCAGAGCACCCTTGCTGTTACTCTGCTTTGCCCACAGAGTTGAGGTTGGTCATGCGGATCTTAACCAGCTCGGTGATCTCACGCATGCCCTCCTTGGCCGGCTTCTTAGGATCGAAGCAGGCGGGGTTCTCGGCCATGTAGGCCATGAAGCCCTTGGTGTAGGCCTGACGCAGCTCGGTGGCGTAGTTAACCTTGCAGATGCCGTTCTTCACGGCCTCGGCGACCTGCTCATCGGGCACACCGGAGGTGCCGTGCAGAACCAGCGGCACGTCGACGGCGTCGCGGATGGCCTTGACCACGGACTGCTCGATGTGCGGATCGCTCGTGTACACACCGTGGCTGGTGCCAACGCCAATTGCGAGGGAGGTGCAGCCGGTGCGCTCGACGAACTCCTTGGCCTCGGCCGGATCGGTGTAGGGGCTCTCGCCCTCAACCGCGGGACCGTCGTCCTCCTTGCCGCCAACCTTGCCGAGCTCAGCCTCGACGGGCACGCCCATGGCGCGGCCAGCGTCGGCGACGGACTTGGTCAGGGCGATGTTGTCCTCGAAGGACTCGTGCGAACCGTCGATCATGACAGAGGTATAGCCGGTGCGGAAAGCCTGCATGCAGCGGTCATAGCCATCGCCGTGATCGAGGTGCAGAGCGACGGGCACGGAAGCGCGCTCGGCAGCAGCCTTGACCATGCCGTAGAAGTAGTCCAGACCAGCGGTCTTGATGGTGCCCGGGGTGGTCTGCATTATGACGGGGGACTTGGTCTCCTCGGCAGCAGCCAGAACGGCCATAACAAACTCGAGGTTCTCGACGTTGAACGCGCCGACGGCGTAGTGGCCGGCCTGAGCGTCCTTGAGCATCTTTTCGGTGGTAACAAGTGCCATGAGCGTTTGCTCCTCTCCCTCGCCCGCATCTGGACATCGGGCGTAGTTGTTCACAAGGCGTTTTACCTTGCGTTTTACTGCGCTCATTGTATGAAATTCAGCGGCTTTGCACGTGCGAGATATTGAGCCCATGCAGGTCAATACCGTCGTTTTTGAAAAGCAAACGGAAGGAATTTGAGCCGAGCTGACATGTTCGATATTGAATTTTGAGCGTTCAGCGTCTTTCTTTTATAGAAAAGATAAGTAATCGAAAGGTGTTTTCTTACTCAAAAAGAAAATGAACGAAAATAGAGTCAACACAATTCCTGCAAATTTAGCCGAGAATGGAGCAAGCATGGCCCAAGCCACCAACCGTGCTTTTGCCGACGAACGCCGTACCGCCATTATGAAAATGCTCGATCATAACGCCTCGGTGCAGGTAGCAGAAATCGCCCAGACCTTTGGCGTGTCCTCCGTCACCGCCCGCGCCGACCTGGACGCGCTCGCCGAAGCAGGCAAGCTGCGCCGCACGCATGGTGGCGCCGTGTCGCTCCACAAACGTCTGACCGTCTCCACGCAGGATCGCCGCATCAATGTCAACGTCGCCGCCAAGCAGGCCATCGCACAAAGCGCCATCGAGCTCGTCAATGACGGCGACACGCTGCTCGTCGACTCGGGCACCACGGCGCTCGAGTTCGTCCGGCTCCTCGATCAGCGCGACGGTATCACCGTCATCACGGCAGACATTACCATTGCCGATTACATCGACGAGAGCATGCCCTCGGTCGATGTCGTCATGCTGGGCGGGGCGCTGCGCAAAGGCCATCGTTATTTGTACGGACCGCTCACTATGCAGGCGCTCCAAATGGTCCATGCCGATCTGGCCGTCATGTGCCCCGGCGCCTTTGTCTCCAGCTGCGGCTTTACGACCGACTTTCCCCAGATGGCCGAGACCAAAACGGCTATGATCGCCGCGGCCCATCAAAGCGTCGCCCTCATGGACGCCAGCAAGGTTAACGGACGCGGCATGTACCGCTTTGCCGAGCTGACCGATGTCGACGCCATCGTGATGGACCGTGACCCCGATCATGCCGTCGCCACCTCAATCGCCGAGATCGCCGACAGCGCACGTCCAGCCCTCATCATCGCCGGCGCTTAAACAAAAACCACCACAAAGGTGCCTGTCCCCTTTGTGGTGGTTGTGATGGTTGAGCGTCAAAAGTGAACGTGTCGCTACTTGGACAGCTCGTCGGCGAGAACCTCGATCTGAGCGCGCGAGGCGTCGTTGAGCGAGCCCAGCACGGTCACCTTGTTCTGCGTCAGGGTGATGTCCTTCATGCCCTCGAGCTCCTTGGTCATAACCTTGGCAGCTGCAGGCGCCCAAGAGCCGGCCTCGACGAGCGCCACCGTACGGTTCTGGTAGGCGTGCTCGGCGAGCGTATGGATGAAGGTGCTCATGCACGGGAAGATCTCGCCCTGATAGGTGATGGAGGCGAGCACCAGACGGTCGTAGCGGAACGCATCCTCAACGGCCTCGGCCATGTCGTCGCGAGCCAAGTCAAAGACGGAGACCTTCTGGCCGCGAGCCTCAAGCGCTGCGGCGAGCTCCTCGACGGCAGCCTTCAGATGGCCGTACACGCTCGCATAGGCAATCGTGATGCCCTTGTCCTCGGGCTGGTAGCTCGACCAGGTGTTATAGGTGTCGAGGTAATAGCCCAGGTTCTCGGTCAGTACGGGGCCGTGGAGCGGACAGATGATCTGGATATCCAGATCGGCGGCCTTCTTGAGGACGGCCTGCACGAACTTGCCGAACTTACCGACGATGCCAAAGTAGTAGCGGCGAGCCTCACAAGCCCACCCTTCCGGATCCTCGATGTCGTTGGCGCCAAACTTGCCAAAGCCGTCGGCACTAAAGAGCACCTTGTCGGTGGACTCGTAGGAGAAGATCACCTCGGGCCAGTGAACGTTGGGGGCGCCGACAAACGTTAGGCTGTGACCGCCCAGATCGAGCACGTCGCCCTCTTTGACGACCATCTTGCGCTCGGGGTAGTCGGTGCCAAAGTAGTTGACCATCATGCGAAAGGCGCCCATGCTGGCCACAATCTGTGCCTGGGGATAGCGCTCCATAAAGGCGGCGATACCGGCGGAGTGATCGGGCTCCATGTGATGGACGACCAGGTAGTCGGGCGTACGTCCATCGAGCACGGCCTCGAGGTTGCCGAGCCACTCGTCAACAAAACCACCATCGACCGAATCGGCGACAGCGATCTTTTCGCCCAAGATAACGTAGCTGTTGTATGCCATACCGTTCTCGGACACATCGTACTGGCCCTCGAACAGGTCAATGTCGTGATCGTCGACGCCAACGTAGCGGATATCCTTGGTGATCTCCATCAGGCAAAGCCTCCTAGATAGACAAAATAACCCGTCTATCATAGCACTCGGCAGCATTCCAACTGTTATCTGCCGGCATCCTTACCGATTGTTATTGAAATACGATAAATCGCCGTTTACCTGCGCAAACTATGAGCGTGGTATCGCCGTGCTATGTCGAATAATGAGCTGGCCGGGAATACGAATGGCAACGGTTTTGCCCGCCGTACCCGCCTCGGGAACCGCATGCTCGAATACCTCGCGTCCGCGCTGATGTAGATCGAATCGCACGGTCGTGAGCTCGTTGTGTGCCACAAAATCATCGAGCGAATCATCGACGCCCACCACGCTCACGTCCTCGGGCACGCGCAGGCCGCTATCGCGCAGCGCTGCAATCGCGCCATTTGCCATCTGGTCGTTTGCCGCGTAAATCGCCGTCATGGTGCGATCGTGCTCGGCCAGGTACCTGCCGGCCTCGTAGCCGCTGTTGGCAGACCAGTCGCCCTCGAGCGGCTCTGCCGGCTCGATGTGTTTACGCTCGAGCGCATCCTGCCAACCGGCTCGACGAAATTGCTCGTCGACCGAGAACGACGGGCCGCCAATATAGCGAATCTGCCCGTGCCCCAGCTCAAACAGGTGATCCATAAGCAAGAGCGAGCAGCCGTAATGGTCGGAGTCGACCGTGGTCACGCGCGGATGCGCGTACATGGTAACGATGACCGTTCCAATGCCCGGCAGTGGATCAAACGTCTCAAAATCGGGCGCCATGCGGCTCATGCCGATGATGATGCCATCCACCGGCAATGCGGCCATACGACGCGTGGCCTCGGCAAGCGAGAATTCCTCAGTCTTGGACATCTCGACCAGCGTGATGGCGCAATTATGCTCGCGAGCAGCGCTGGCGATGCCGTCGATCATTGAGAGGTTGCCAAACTTGGTGACATCGTTGATGCATAGGCCGACCGAATGGTAACGGCCGTCGCGCAGCGAGCGACCGGCATAACTCGGACGAAAGCCGAGCTCTTGCATAGCAGCCTGCACGCGCTGGCGCGTCTGCTCGTTAACGTTGGGCAAGCCGTTGGCGACGCGCGAAACCGTCTGCTGCGAAACGCCGGCAGCGCGGGCGACGTCAGCCATGGAGACCGGACGCGAACTGGTATCGTTGGACGGGCGCCTTGCCACAGGATCACCTTCACCCTTGCGAGATCTGAATAGCGTGAATGCCGGCCCGGGCAGAAATACATCCCGCGCCGAGGCCCGCTATCGTCGGACGCATGTTAACGTACTCTACTTTTTCTATCTGCATCTCTTCTGCTTTATAAGTCCATACGGCAGTACCGTTCACGGCTGTATTTCTACCGATTACCAGATTCTCAAAAAGTGACAAGCGTTGTGTTATGAGTACGTTAACATAGCCCGTAACGTGCGGTATCGTGAACACTTGGTTCACGCCGCTTCAAGTTGTTAACGTACTCATAACGACGCAAAACTCGCCCGTGCGCACCAAGGAAAGGACTCCCATGACCACCCCCGACGAAAAGACATTCGCCACGCTCACCAAACTGTTTGAGGAGGAGTTTGGCCCCATCGGCGACCGCCAGGTGCTCTACGTGCACGCGCCCGGCCGTTCCGAAATCAGCGGCAACCACACCGACCACGAGGGCGGCCACGTCATCGCCGGCTCGCTCGATGTCGCTGTCGACGGCATCGCTGTGGCAACCGACTCCAACAAGGTCCGCGTCGCCGACGAGGGCTATCCCACGTTTGAGATCACGCTCGACACGCTAGACGTTCAGGAGTCCGAGAAGGGCACGTCCGCAAGCCTCGTGCGCGGTATGGCCCACGAAATCGCTGCTCTGGGCGTTGAGCCCCAGGGCTTCGACTTCGCCTTCACCTGCTCCGTCCCCTCGGGCGGTGGCCTTTCCAGCTCTGCCGCCGTCGAGGCCGCGTACGGCCGTGCCATGGAGACGCTCTGGGGCGCACCCGCCATCGAGCCCGTCGCGCTCGCCCAGATGAGCCAGCGCACCGAGAACAACTATTACGGCAAGCCCTGCGGTCTGATGGACCAGGCCGCTGTGTGCCTGGGCGGCCTTGCCTACATGGACTTTGAGGACCAGGCTCAGCCTAAAACCCAGAAGCTCGAACTCAACTTTGAGGATCACGGCTATGCGCTCGTGCTCGTTAAGGTTGGTGCCGACCACGTGGCCGCCACCGACGATTACGCTGCCGTTCCGCGCGAGATGCAAGACGTCGCCGCCGAGTTTGGCAAGGCACGCCTGTGCGAGGTCGATGTTGCCGATTTTGACGCCAAGCTCCCCGAGCTGCGTGCCAAACTGGGCGACCGTGCCTGCCTGCGCGCCGTTCACTACTGGTACGAGAATGGCCTGGTCGATAAGCGCTGGGCGGCCCTGAACGCCGGCGACATCGATCAGTTCCTGGTCCTGACGCGCGAGTCCGGCGCCAGCTCTGCCATGTACCTGCAGAATGTCGTTGCCAAGCTGGGCTCCGAGCAGCCTTCCATGTATGCCCTGGCGCTGGCCGAGCACGTGCTCGACGGCCGCGGCGCCGTTCGTATCCACGGTGGCGGCTTTGGTGGCACCATCCAGGCCTTCGTGCCGCTCGACCTAGTCGACACCTTTATCGCCAAGATGAACGGCTGGCTGGGCGAAGGCTCTGCCCGTCACTACGCCATCTCTGACAAGGGGGCTTACGCGGCATGGCTGTAATGACTGACGTGCGCGAGGCCGCGCAGAACCTGATCGAGTACGCTATCCACCGATCGATGATCGGCCAGGACGATCGCATCTGGGCGTATAACACCATTCTCGAGTGCATCGGTGCTACGGGCCCGGCGCTCGACATGGCCTGGGCGCTCCAGGTCGAGAAACTCTCGCTCTTGCACCCCGACACCCTGCCCAACTTTGACCTTGAAGGCACACTTGCCGCGCTTTCCGAGGCCGCCGTTGCCAACGGTGCTGCCGAGGATACGGCATCGGGCCGCGATCGCATCGCCATGCGCATCATGGGTGTGCTGATGCCGAGGCCTTCGGTTGTAAACGAGGAATTCAACGGCCGTATGGGCGTCAACGAGCCCCGCGCCGCGACCGACTGGTTCTACGGTCTGTGCTGCGACGCCGGCTACGTGCGTCGTGCCGCCATCGCGCGCAATATCAAATGGAGCACCCCCACCAACTGGGGCGACCTTGAGATCACAATCAACCTGTCAAAGCCCGAAAAGGATCCGCGCGACATTGCCGCGGCCGGCGCCGCAAAGAACACGGGCGAGAAGTATCCCGCCTGTCAGCTCTGCATCGAGAACGAGGGCTACCCCGGACGCTCCGCCGCAGCCGACGGTGGCGCTCACCCCGCCCGCCAGAATCTGCGCGTTATCCCCATTAAGCTCGACGGCGAGCGCTGGGGCTTCCAATACAGCCCGTACGCGTACTTTAACGAGCACTGCATTGCTATGAGCTCCGAGCATCGTCCGATGCACGTCGACCGCAAGGGTCTGACCTGCCTGCTCGATTTTGTGGACCTGTTCCCGCACTACTTTATTGGCTCCAACGCCGACCTGCCCATCGTGGGCGGCTCGATCTTGTCGCACGACCACTTCCAGGGCGGCGCACACGAGTTCCCCATGATGCACGCCGCTGAGGTCTCGCAGTTTAGCGTGCCCGGCTTTGACCAGGTCAGCGGTACCGTGTTGCAGTGGCCGCTCTCGGTGCTGCGACTGCGTTCGCACGACCGCGCCCAGCTGCTCGACGCCGCCGAGAAGATTATCCTTGCCTGGCGCGAGTGGACCGATGAGTCGGTTGGCGTCGTCGCGCACACAGCCGATGGCGTGGCGCACAACACCGTGACGCCCGTCATCCGCCGCGTCGACTCCCGCGGCAATGCCGGCGGCGAAATCTACGAGGCCTACCTGGCGCTTCGCTGCAACATCACGACTGACGAGCATCCGCTGGGCGTATTCCACCCGCATGCCGAGTACCACCACATTAAGAAGGAGAACATCGGCCTGATCGAGGTCATGGGCCTGGCCATTTTGCCGCCACGCCTGGTTCCCGAGCTCGGCGCCGTCCGCGAGCACCTGCTGGCCGCCAAGGTCGACGCAAGCTACGACCTTGGCGCCGCACTCGAGGGCGACGACCTTTGCCGCAGCCACGCCGCATGGGCCGAGGATGTCTTTGCACGCCGCGCCGATGAACTTACGACCGACAACGCCATCGATATCCTGCACGAGGAGGTGGGCGTGGTGTTTGGCCACGTGCTCGACAACGCCGGCGTCTTTAAATGGGACGAGGCAGGACGCGCCGCCCAGCAGCGCTTTATCGACTCGCTGTAGCACGCGAGCTCGAACGCACGCACTTAACAAATAGCGCCTACACGACAACGGCGCCCGCCGGCAACATCGCCGGCGGGCGCCGTTTTCTGATGCAAGGGTAGCTAATTTGCACCAAAACAAGGAGTGTTCCAAACTGCCGGCAGAGAAGGAGCGCCCCAGGTGCCGACCTAAACCCCACATTATTCGATGGAACAACGTGGTTACCTCCCACATTATTCGATGGAAAAACGTGGTTTACTCCCACATTTTTCGATGGAAAGACCAAGACGGTCTTATACTAACCATGATCGTTAGGGGGCAGTATGCAGCGACAGCTAATGGACGAACTCATCGCTTGGAAATCTAGGGCAAACCGCAAGCCCCTCCTGCTTAAGGGGGCCCGCCAGACGGGAAAAACCTGGCTTCTCAACGAATTCGCAGGCCAGCAGTATCAAAACGTCATCCGTTTTGACTTTATGCTCGAACCGGGCGCACGTTCGCTGTTCGACGGAAGCCTTGACCCCAAACGCATCATCTCCCAGATAGAGCTCCTGCGCGGCCAGACCATAACGCCGACAGACACGCTCATCATCTTCGACGAAATCCAAGAGGCACCGCGTGGCATCACCTCGCTCAAATACTTCAACGAGCTGGCGCCGGAATACCATATCATGGCAGCCGGCTCCTATATGGGGCTCGCGCTCCGACGCGAAAACGAGTCGTTCCCCGTCGGCAAGATCGACCAGCTTACCATGCGCCCCATGGGGTTTGTCGAGTTCGTTCGTGCCGTCGATGGCGATCCGCTCGCAGATGCCATCCTTGCCGCAGACATGGACCTGCTGGCGAATGTTTCCGAAAAGCTCGAGCGCCTGCTCAAGGAATACCTCGTTGTCGGTGGCATGCCAGAAGTTGTCTCCGCTTTCGCCGCCTCCCACGATTTCATCGAGGCCCGCAGGCTTCAGCAGCAAATCATCGAAGCTTATGAATCCGATTTTGGCAAGCATGCGCCAGCCCGCATCGTCGAGCGCATGAGGCTGGTTTGGAAATCCCTTCCCGGCCAGCTCGCAAAGGAAAACAAGAAGTTCGTCTACGGCGCGCTTCGTCCCGGGGCGCGCGCACGCGATTTTGAGGAAAGCCTCCAGTGGCTCATGGACTATGGAATCGTTCATAAGGTACCACGTGTTTCCGCCCTAAGAGCACCGCTCACAAGCTACGAGGATCTCTCGGGCTTCAAGCTGTTCTGCATCGACACCGGCATCCTCGGAGCACTCTCCGGCCTCACGCCAGCCATTGTTCTGAACGGGCCCGCTGTTTTTACGGAGTTCAAAGGCTCGCTGACCGAGCAATACGTCGCACAGGAGCTTTTGCTCCAAGGCAATACTCCCGCGTATTGGTCATCCTCCTCCGGCAATGCAGAGACTGACTTTGCCGTCGACCATGCGGGGACCGTGCTTCCGCTCGAGGTCAAGGCGGCAGAGAATCTCAAAGCAAAGAGCCTGAGGATTGCCTGCGAGAAGTTCAAGCTCGAGCGCTGCGTGAGAACATCGTTAGCGGCATATAGAGACGAAGGCACGCTCGTCAATATTCCGCTCTGGGAGATTGGGCAAATCGACAAGCTGGCATAGGCGCTGTGGAGGGGGTGCCCCGTAAGGAGTGTCCCAAACTGCCGGCAAAAAAGGAACGTCTCTATCTGCCGCATTCCCGAAGCAAGGCAACGCCGATGTTTTGGCAACGGCAGCGAGCGGGCCGCATTTGAGACAAGGTGACGTGAAACGAAAGGGCGCTGACCTTCTGGTCGCGCCCTTGAAGTTGAACGTCAGATTGTCCAAATGCGGCCCGCGCAGCGTCGAGCCGTTACGCGGTTTGGTAAAACCGCGTAACCCTAAAGCTCCGTTACTTCAACGTTGTTGTAGATCTCGTCCCAGCGGTCCATGACCAGATGGCCGGTCTTGGGATCCATAGCGTTGAGTTTGCCGCAGGTATTGGCGGTCTTGAGCACCGTGACGTCGTCGGCGCCAGCAGCAATGGCATGTGCAAAGCCGGCGATGGTCGAGTCGCCGGAACCCGTTGCGTTCACAGCCGCAATCGCGGGCGTCTTGGCGCGGAACGCGCGACCCTCATGGAAGCCAACCGAACCGGCAGCGCCCATCGAAACGACAACCCAGGGGATACCGGCAAAACGGTCATCGGCGGCGAGCGCCTCGCGCAGGGCATCGACATCATCGGTCGTAAAGGACGTACCCAGCAGGCCGTTAATCTCGGTCAGGTTGGGCTTTACGAGCTCAGGCTTAGCGTCGGACTCCAGCGCGGCCTCCAGCGATGCGCCCGAGGTGTCGAGCAGCACCTTGGCGCCCGCCTCCTCGGCGATCTTGACGAGCTCGGCATAGTAGCCGGCATCGACGCCACGCGGCAGCGAGCCCGAAAGCGTCACGACGTCCGCCTTCGCTGCGAGCTCGGCGAACTTGGCCGTAAAGGCCTCGAGCTCGGCCGGGGCGATCTGCGGGCCGCTCTCCAGCAGCTCGGTCTGATTACCCTCGTGCAGGATATTCAGGCAGATGCGCGTCTCACCGGCAATAGGCACAAAGTCGTTCTTGACGCCGTCGGCATCCATAAGCTCTGCCATATAGGCACCCATGTGGCCGCCGAGCAGGCCGGTCGCGAGCACGTCGTCACCCAGCTGTAGCAGCACGCGACTCACGTTGAGGCCCTTACCGCCAGCGGTCTTTTCGGGCGTCACGCGGTTAACGTCGTCGATGATCAGCTTGTCGAGCTGATAGCGCGTATCAATCGACGGGTTCATGGTAACGGTCAGAATCATATTGAACTCCTGTTCCCGGGGCACGGCACGCGCGGCCCCAAACATACGATAGCTCGTTAAAGGATCTCGATCTCAAAGCCGCGGACGACGGTCTCGCCCGGCTTGGCCACCAGACAGCCGCGCTTGTGCTCCAGGACATCGTCCTCGTCGGAGCAGGTGGACAGGCCACTCCACGGTTCCACGGCCACAAAGTCACCCTCAGGTTTGCTCCACACAATCAGGTACGGCATATCGGGGAACGTCAGGCGCACGCCCTTGTCCTCGGTTTTCTTGGTCAGCGTAACCACGCGGCTCTCGAGCACATCAAAGATGGTCTCCGCGAAGTCGAAGAGTTCGTGGGTGAGCGGCAAATCGTGGCCGACCATCGGATTCTTGCTACGGTGCTCGACATCGATCAGGCCTGTGGAGGGAACAGCGGTGCAGAGCTCTGCCGCCTCACGCTGCTCAAATCGAAGCTCGTAGTCGTCGTAGGACTCGCCCTCGTCGAGCGGGCACTTAAAGCCGGGGTGACCGCCCACAAAGAACGGCATATCCTCGGTGCCCTCATTGGTCACCTCGTACGAAACGGCCACCTTTGCCGCATCGATCGTGTAACGAGCAACGATCTTAAACGGATACGGGTATTGCTCGAGCAACTCGGCATGGTCGGCAGAGCTTAGGCTCAGCGCAACCATGTTGTCGCTCTGTTCCTCGAGCTTCCACTCCTGTTTGCGCGCAAAGCCGTGGCGGGCGAGCTTAACCTCGCGGCCGCCCATGGTCATTGCGTGACCATCACGAAGGCCACCGCAGATCGGGAAGCAAATGGGTGCCTGGCCCGACCAGACCGAAGGATCGCCCTGCCACAGGTACTCGCGACCGTTGGCTTTAATCGAAGTGAACGATCCACCAGCCGTGCTCAGTGCCACGCGAATAGAACCGTTATCAAGAACAAACTCCATAGGAGCCTTCCCTTTCTTACGACAGCCCGCCAAGTCAATAGGGCTGATAGAAAACCGGCCCGCGCCCCCTCACAGAAACGCGAGCCGTCAACGGACTAGTTAATTACGCCGGATACCCGCTAATCATGGTATTCGCCGCGGTCCCACTTCTCGAGGAACTCGTCAAAGAAGTGCGGGTCGGCCTGAGCCTCGGCGTCGGCCTTATTGCAGGCATCGATCTTGGCGATCAGGGCATCGTGCTCGGGAGTCTTGTCGTAGGGCTCCTCCAGGAAGGCAAGCATGATGTCGGCCATCAGGAACTCGCCGGTGATCTTGCCGCCAAAGCCCACGATGTTGGCGTTGAGCTCGCGACGGGCATACAGGGCAGAGGTCATGTCGCGAACCAGAGCGCAGCGGGCGCCGGGAACCTTGTTGACGGCGTTGGTGATGCCGATGCCGGTGCCGCACAGGGCCACGCCAAAGTCGGCCTTGCCGCTGGCAACAGCCTCGCCCACGGCCTTACCGTAGATGGGATAGTGCGTACGGGTGTGGCTGTAGGTGCCGCAGTCGAGCACCTTGTAGCCAGCCTGCTCCAGGCGGTCGGCCAGATAGATCTTCTCGTCCGTAACGATATGGTCGCAACCGATTGCGATGGTCTTCTTCATCAGAACGTCCTTTCGTCTGAATTCACAAGTTGAGGTAGAAGTTCGAGTTCTCGGTGGCTCTCGTTAGGCCATCTTGTTGAGCATGTCGACACGGATCTGGTGACGGCCGCCGGCGTACTGGGCGCGCAGGAACTCGCGGGCGATCTTCTTGGCGACCTCGGTGCCCACAACGCCCGGGCCCATGGTGACCATGCGCGAGCCGTTGTGCTCGCGGGTCATGTAAGCGGAACGCTCGTCGGAAATGTTGGCGACAACCATGCCTTTGATCTTGACGGCGGCCATATAGGAGCCGACGCCGTACTTATCGAATGCGAAGCCCTGGGAATCCTTGTGCTCCAGCAGGTCCTTGGCAACGGCGGTCGCGGAATCGACAAAGTCCGCGGCAGGGGTCTCGGAATAGTCGACGACCTCGTGACCGTCGGCGATGAGCATCTCCTTGATGGACTCCTTCATCGACATACCGTCGGCATCGGAAGCGATTACAACCCTCATGACATCCTCCTTGAGAGATACGCAGGTGCGTAGTTTCTGTTTGGAAGTGTTGAATCGCGTTCAGGTCCGGGCATCTGAATGTGCGGTTCTTCACTGTTCATGTTTATTTGAACACATTCGAACATCAACTGCAACAACTATTTGTTTATCTTTGTTCTTTTTTGAACAAATACCGTTCACGGATGATTGCTGACCGTTTGAGCCGGGCGCGGACGTAGCGACCATGTGTTCAACAAACAAAAGGGCGGCCGAGAACGTGTCTCGGCCGCCCTTCTTACAGTTGATCTTCCAAAGAACGCTTTGCCGCCTACTCAGACTGCCTGCCCTTCTTGGCGTGCTTGGACGGAGCACTCAGAAAGCGGCCCGTCGAATAGTTCGCCGGGCCGGAAATATCAATCCCCAGTAGCGTGTGTCCCAGCCACAGAAACGCCGCGAGCACCAGCAGCGGGATAACGCACGAGGTCACGATCATCACAATGACGCCTTCGATGAGATCGGTCACTTGCTGCACAATTTCATCGGTCATCTGCTTGGCGCCGCTGGTCACCGACGTGACGAGGCCCGAGGCACCGTCGGCAAGCTGCTCGAGCACGCTCTTGGACTCTGCAGACTCGGTCTTTTTCTTGCTTGTTTTGGAGCTATCGCTATCTGCCGCACTCGCAGCGTCGGCCGCCTTTTGCTCGGCCGCCTCGATGCTAACGCGATACGTTTCGTCGACCTTCTGCGACACCCAAACGCTTGCAGGCACCAACGCCATGCCAATTATGGCGACCACCAGCACACGCGTTGCCACGCGGCGAATGACCGCGCTCGTGCTCCAGCGTCCGTGAATGCCAAGCGACACCGCGAAGAGTACGAGCGAGAACGGAATCAGGATGCCCAGCCCGACCGACCATAAAATGGTCAGCAGATATTTTTCGAGGTAGAGCACGGCAAGCACGATACCCAAGTTTCCCGAAAGCTGCGCGAGCTGCTCGGCAACTGGCGTTCCCGTATCGCCCGGCAGCGCAGTTATACCCGCAGATAGGGCGACGCACGAGGTCGTGAGCGCCAAAACGTTGCCCTTCTTTTGATCGATGACCTCGATGGTGGAGTCCCAAGTCTTGGTATCGGCGAAATGCGGACGAGCTACAAAGCCCGACAGCAGCGCCAGTACCACGAGCGCAACGATAAAGCCAATCTGCAGCTTTTTGTTTGCGCACACGACATCGGACAGGCTGGGCTGCAGCTCGGTTACCGTCGTATGCTCGGTTATCTGGACAGGACGCCCATGAGCCATCTCGTGCGCATCTGTCTTTTGAATCAATCCGTTGTCCGGCATTTGGACACCTCCTCATTCCGGCCTGCATTGCGGATGGAAGTATACCCACCCATCGAAAAACCGAACGGGAGGGCGTGCAGAAGCTCCAAGACTGCCCCCAACGACTAGTCGTTTAAGAACGTCCCCAATGACTGTCTCGGGATGAGTTGCGGTGGAATAGGGATTGTTTTGCGCCCGCCGGCCCCTATTCAGTCCCCATTTCACCGCAACTTGGAGGAGGACAGAAAAAGCCCTGCCGCGGGGTATGAACTGCGCCCCAAATCTTGGACGCCCTAAATAGCGACTAGGCCGCGAGGGCCTGATTCCGGAACTCCTCCGGGGTCAGGCCCTTCAATCTTACCTGCCTCCGACTCGTGTTCCAGTGGACTATGTATTCCTCCAGGTCGCGTTTGAAATCCTCGAACGTCTTCCACTCGCGGCCCCTGTAGAACTCGTCCTTGACGTGGCCGAAGAGCTGCTCGGTGGCGGCATTGTCGATGCAGTTCGCCTTCCTGGACATGCTCTGGACGATGCCGGCGGCCTCGAGCCTGGATGTGTATGAGGCGTGCTGGTACTGCCAGCCCCGGTCCGAGTGCATGGTCGGGGCGGCGCCCTCGGGGATCTTGGACAGCAGCTCGTCGAGCATCCTCGCCTGCTGGGACATGTCGGGCGTGGTCGATATGTCGCTCGCCACGATCTCCTTGGTGCAGAAGTCCAGCGTCGGGGCCCAGTAGGCCTTGCCGCCGGCCACCTTGAACTCGGTGACGTCCGTCCCCAGCTTCTGCCACGGGGCCCCGGCGTCGAAATCCCTCGCGATCACGTTCTCGAACGTTCTGCCGACGACGCCCTTGTACGAGTTGTACCTGTGGTAGGCCGTCTCGCGTCTGATCCCGCAGCGGATCCCCATCTCGCGCATCATCTTGAGCACGGTCTTGTCGGCTATCACGGCCCCCTCTTCCGCCCTGAGGCACATCGCTATCTGCCGGTGCCCGCAGCCGTTGGCGGTGCGCGAGAAGATCTCGGCGGCCGCCTCCCGGAGCTCGGGGCGCGTGGGCCTCGGCGGGCGCGAGGGCGTAGTAGTAGGTCGACCGCTTGAGCTCGGCGCATGCGAGCAGGTGCCCGAGCGCGTGCCCCTCGGCGCGCAGGGCCGCGACCGCTTCGGCCTTCGCCCTGGTCAGAGCCCGTCCCTCTCGACCAGGGCGCGTAATTTTTTTAGGTAGGCCACCTCGGCCTCGAGTCTACGGCACCGCTCCTCGAGCTCCTCCTCGCGGGTCCGCGGCCTCGCCCTGGAACCGCTCGGCCGGCCTTTGGGCCTCGGGCGCAGGGCCTCCGCGCCGCCCCGGCGGTATAGCGCGCACCACTTCTTGAGCGGCGACATCGACATTATGCCGAACGCCGCCATCGCCTCGGTCTTCGTCATGCCGCCGTCGACGACGGCGGAGGCGGCGGCGACCTTCTGCTCGTATGTGTACCTGCCCTGCTTTCCGTCCATGCGCAGCAGCACCTCGCTCCCGAACGCGCGGTATATCTCCTGCCATCTTCTCACGGCTTCCGCGGGAAGCGAAAGGGCAATCGCGGCAGATTTATACCCGTGCCCGAGCTCGAAGAGCCCTATGGCCGCCTTCCTGGCCTCGACATCATGCTTCACCCTCAAATCAACGCGCATAAAGAAAGTGGAGTGGGTATGATGAATTGGACACCTAGTTAAGAGCGAAAGGTGTTCAAGATG
>CABSKX010000051.1 GCA_902478365.1 uncultured Collinsella sp.
TCTGCCGATCGACCCCACGTCGCTGATCGACTTTGCGCTTGAGCTCTATAGCGAGCAGGGCATTGAGTTCGACGCCGCGGAGGTCGCCCAGCAGGTTCGTGACTTTTTCCACGGCCGTCTGGTGAGCATGGCCCGCGACGAGAAGATCCCGGCCGACACCGTTGCCGCCGTTTCCGCGGTGCACATCATTGCCCCGTCGGTCTTCTTCGCCCGCTGCGCCGCCCTCGACGAGGCCCGCAAGAACGACGCCGAGACCTTCGACAACCTGGCTACCGCTTATGCCCGCGCCGCGCACATCTCCAAGCCCGAGCTGGGCGTGGAGTACGATCGCGCTCTGATGGGCGAGGTCGAGCTTGCGCTTGCCGACGCCTCCGAGGCCGCTCAGACCGCCGTCGATGCCGCTCTCGCCACCGAGGATTATCCGGCCGCGTTTGCCGCTCTGGCCGCCCTGCGCGCGCCCATCGACCGTTTCTTTGACGAGGTTATGGTCATGGACAAGGACGAGCAGCTTCGCGATAATCGCCTTAAGCTGCTCAACCGCTTCGAGGCCGTTTTCTCCGGCATCGCCAACATTGGTGAGCTTGCCCGCAAAAAGTAAGCTAGCCTGCGCATAAGCGCAAAAGGAGCCCCGCATGGATTGCCCGGTCACCGCTCGTCCCACCGTTATCGTTATCTCCGACTCGCTCGGTGATACTGCTTGTGAGGTGGTGCTTGCGGCGTCCGGGCAATTTGATGAAGGGGCTTTTCGTCTCTTGCGCCTGCCCAAGGTGAACTCAGTGGAGCAGGTCAAGTCGTTTGTGGGTCCGCGCGTCGATGCCGACCATCGCGATATCGCCGTGTTCCACACTATTGTCGATCCGGCGCTTCGTGCTCGCGTGCTTGACTACTTGGGCATGCTGCACATTCGCTCGGTCGACCTGATCGGCCCGACGCTTGCGGTGCTGTCTTCGCTTATTGGCGTGCCGCCAAAAGGAGTGGCGGGTGTGATTCACAAGACCGACGATCGCTATTTCCACCGCATCGAGGCCATGGAGTACTTCGTTGAGCACGATGACGGGCGCGGCTGCGATGATTTGTCGGATGCCGATATCGTGCTGCTGGGCGTGTCGCGCACATGCAAGACGCCGCTGTCGATGTATTTGGCCTATCAGGGCTACAAGGTCGCCAACGTTCCGTTGGCCCAGGGCATAGAGCCGCCCAAGTCGATTTACGAGGTCGATCCGATGCGGTTGTTCGGTCTGATTTCGACCGTCGATGTGATTTCAGAAATTCGCGATAGCCGCCTGGGCGACGACTATGCCCGCGCCGTCGCCGGCTCCTATGCCGAGCCCGAGAGTGTTCTCAGTGAGCTTGAGGAGGCTCGTGTCCTCATGAAACGTCTGGGCTGCTTTGTGGTGCGCACCGACGGCAAGGCGATTGAGGAGAGCGCCTCCGAGATCATCGCCCACCTCGAAGAGATTCAAGAGGCAAGAGCCCGCCGTACCGCCCGCCGCGCTCAACAAAAGTAACTTATTGGATTAGCTAAAATACCTGATATTGATAAAGCGCTTTAGCAGTTTCTACCGCTTTTGACCTGCATTTACACTGTAGCGGCATCTTCATAAGCTAACCACCTTTACCTACCGTTTACCGCTAGTTTTAGCACGTTTACCAAACCGCGTATTCTCTGCTCAAGCCCGTTCAAATCCCGCCGTATAGTTCCCTCACGGCCCGCATCCGGCGGGCCGATTCGTCACCACGGTCGTGCGCGAGAGCGCATGGAAGGGGAAGTATCGTGAGCGATTGCAAGAGGGTTTACCGTTTTGGAACCGATGCCCAGGGCACCTGTGTCACTGAGGGCGACAAGTCCATGAACTTCGTGCTTGGCGGCAAAGGCGCTAACCTTGCCGAGATGAGCCGTATCGGCCTGCCGGTTCCCGGTGGCTTTACCATTACCTGCCAGACCTGCGTCGAGTACTCTGGTGCCGGCAACGTCTGGCCCGAAGGCGCGCTCGACGAGATCGTTGCCGCAGAGGCCGACCTCGAGGCCCGCTGCGGCAAGAAGCTCGGCGACGCCCGTGACCCGCTGCTCGTGTCGGTGCGCTCGGGCGCTCCGTTCTCTATGCCCGGCATGATGGACACGGTCCTCAACCTGGGCCTCAACGACGACTCCGTTCAGGGCCTTATCGCCCAGACGCAGAACCCGCGCTTTGCCTGGGACAGCTATCGTCGCTTTATCCAGATGTTCTCCAACGTCGTCATGGGTGTCGATGCCGACTTGTTCGAAAACGCCCTGACCCAGGCCCGCCTGGTCGCCGGCGTTCGCGTCGACTCCGAGCTTTCGGCCGAGGATCTGCAGGAGCTCGTCGATACTTTCAAGAGCATTTTCTCTGAGAACGTCGAGGCCGCCCTGTACCCCGAGCTCGAAGTCGCCGACGGCAAGCCTGTCTTCCCACATGATCCGGAACTCCAGCTGCGCCTTGCTATCCAGGCCGTCTTTGGTAGCTGGATGAACGAGCGCGCCTGCATCTACCGCAAGCAGCACGGCATTTCCGACGACCTTGGCACCGCCGTCAACGTCCAGGCTATGGCCTTTGGCAATAAGGGCGAGACCTCGGCGACCGGTGTCGCCTTTACGCGCAACCCGGCCGACGGCACCAAGGAGTTCTACGGCGACTTTCTGGTCAACGCCCAGGGCGAGGACGTCGTCGCCGGCATCCGCAACACCGAGCCCATCGCCGACCTCAAGATCACCCCGGGCCTCGAGTCCGCAGGTGAGGAGCTTGAGCGTGTATTCCTGACGCTTGAGGATCACTACCGCGACATGTGCGACATCGAGTTCACCATCGAGCAGGGTAAGCTCTGGATGCTCCAGACCCGCGTGGGCAAGCGTACCGCAACCGCCGCTCTGCGCATCGCTATCGAGATGGTCGAGGAGGGCCTCATCACCCGTGAGGAGGCCGTGAGCCGCATCGATCCCGCGCAGCTCGACCAGCTCCTGCACCCGCAGTTCGACCCCTCCAAGAAGTACGAGGTCCTGGCCAGCGGTCTAAACGCCAGCCCTGGTGCCGCCGTGGGCGAGGTCGTGTTCTCGAGCGATGACGCCGTCGCGCGTTCTGCCGAGGGCCATAAGGTCATTCTGGTCCGCTGGGAGACCAACCCCGACGACCTGAAGGGTATGGTCGCCGCCGAGGGTATCTTGACGAGCCATGGTGGCAAGACGAGTCACGCCGCCGTTATCGCCCGTGGCATGGGTACCCCCTGCGTCTGCGGTGTCGAGTGTTTCCATATCGACGCGGCTGAGAAGGTCGTGCGCATCGAGGGCAGCGACCGTGTGCTGCATGAGGGCGACATCATCTCCATCGACGGCACCCAGGGCATCGTCGTCGACGGCGCCGTCGATCTGGTTTCGGCCGAGCTCACCGGCGACCTGGACACCATCCTGTCCTGGGCCGACGAGATCCGCCTGGACGAGACCGACGGTCACGCCAACCACGTGCGCGTCAACGCCGACAACCCCGAGGATGCCGAGCTCGCGCTCGAGTTTGGCGCCGAGGCCATCGGTCTGTGCCGCACCGAGCACATGTTCCTGGGCGATCGCAAGAACATTATCCAGAGCTTCATCCTGTCCGACGACGAGGCCGTGAAACAGCAGGCCCTGGCCGATCTGCTCAAGGTCCAGACTGAGGACTTCTTGGCGATGTTCAAGACCATGTCTGGTCGCGATGTGGTCGTTCGCCTGCTCGATCCGCCGCTGCACGAGTTCCTTGACGATCCGCGTGAGCTCGAGGTCGCCATCACCAAGAAGGAGGCCGCCGGCGCCAGAGAGGAAGAGCTTGCCGCCCTGCGCGCCCGACTGCGCCGTATCGACGGCATGGTCGAGTCCAACCCGATGCTCGGCCTGCGCGGCGTGCGTCTGTCCGTCGTCTTCGGTGACCTGCCGCTCATGCAGGTCCGTGCCGTCGCCACGGCTGCCGCCCGCCTTATCAAGGAAGGCGTCGACCCGCGCCCCGAGATTATGGTCCCGCTCGTTTCCATTACGGCCGAACACGTCCAGACTCGCGAGGTCATCGAGCGCGTGATCGCCGAGGTTTCCGCCGAGGAGGGCGTCGAGCTCAACATTCCCGTGGGCACGATGCTCGAGCTGCCGCGCGCCTGCATGGTCGCCGACGAGATCGCCCTTCACGCCGACTTCTTCTGCTTTGGCACCAACGACCTCACCCAGACAACCTTTGGCTTCTCCCGCGACGATGCCGAGGCCAAGTTCATTCCGCTGTACATGCACAAGAAGATCTTGAAGGACAACCCCTTCGAGACCATCGACACGGCGGTGCTGGGGCTTGTGCGCATGGCCGTCGAGAAGGGTCGTGCCACCAATCCCGACATGCACTTTGGCGTGTGCGGTGAACACGGCGGCGACCCCAAGTCCATCAAGGGCCTGTTCAACATGGCCGACGTGGACTACGTGTCCTGCTCGCCTTATCGCGTGCCCCTCGCGCGCCTGGCGGCCGCTCAGGCCAAGCTCGAGGCCAAGCGCTCCGCTTAACTGAGTCGCGTTCCATTTGCGCCTTTTAAGTTCCCCTTCACGCCGTCGCGCCCCTGTGGACGTGGCGGCGTTTTACGTTGGTTCAATACATTGGCAACTGACGGGAGGACTGCGATGAAAAACCTCACCAGGTATTTGCAACGAGCGCGTCGGGGAGCACGGATGACCCTGTGCTGGGTGGTCGTTGCGGTCACGGCGCTTTGCGGGATGCCGACAGCCGGTTTTGCCCTTCAGGATGATTCGCGCGACGAGCTCTATGGCGACGTGGTCAACCCGCTCACCATTACGGTCAACGATCGCGACTGCACGTTTGTAGATATCGATGACGGCAAGCTCGAGGGCCGTACCTCGATGTACGACAACGTCTCGTTCTATACGGCCGCCGTCAAAAAGGTGCTGCCCAACTGGGCATCGCTAGCCTATAACATCCTTGGCTATGGCGGAGGCGACGACTCCGGGGACTTTTTGTACTGGGACCACGCCGGCAAGGGCTTTGAGAAGGACTTCGGTAAGGGTCACTACATCTATCTCTATGATGCGCTTTCGGGTGGCAACGGTGAGCATTCCGATGGTGCCGACAAATCGAAGCAGAGTGGTCTGACATCTGCAAAAAGCCTCAATGCGGTCTACGAGCGCTTGACCGACGATATCGCCGGCTGTATCGGTCACAAGCTGAAGGGCTCCGATTTCCGTAAAAACGTGCCGCTCGACGGACTGTCGAAAGACACGACTGAGCAGGACGTCATCTATGCCACCATTGCTTGTGTCGACAAGCTCGGCGGCACCTATCAGTACGATTTCAATGGCTTTGGCATCGCGTTCTATAACTTTAGAGTTCAGCAGCTCAACAGCGTGAACAAGCTTAACTGTGCGCCCGAGGACGCGCCGGGCTATTCCTTTGTCGATTCTAAGACTGAGCAGGAGCTCGTTACCTCGGCACTTAACGTCGGCTATGAGGACGCCACGCAGAGCATCACGCTCGCCCGCGGTACCGAGGAGACGGTCGGCACGAGCACTTCTGAATCCACATCGTATTCCAAAGGCGGCTCGTGGGGCGCATCGGTGAGCTTCAAGGAGTCGCTGGGCGTGCCCGCAACAGCGAGCGAGGAGATTGAGACTTCGTTTTCGGCCGAAACCACGATGTCCCAGTTGTGGGAGGCGAGCAAGACCGAGGAACATTCGATCACCACGACGGACAATCAGTCGGTTACCGTCAATATGACGATCCCGGCGCACACGCAGGTCAATAGCAAGCAGACGAGTTCTACCACGACGCTGTCCGAGGACTATGACCAGCCGGTGGGTGTGACGTTCGACGTGATCATCTTTAACATGAACGGCGAGTGCTACGACGACAACGCCGCCGTGCAGGAGTTCCATACCGCCGGTTATGACCAGCGCTCGTTCTACACCACCTTTGGCGATCAGTCGACCGACGCCGTGCAGAACCTGTTCCTGCGCTCAATCGCCCATCGTGGCGACGACGGTTACGATACCACCGCCGGAAACGTTACGAGCTGGTCGCATCGCACCAACAACCACATGGTGCGCGCCGTCGATTGGAATTCGGTCCTGGCCGATCGCGAGGTGCCTTCGCGCAACGGCGGCGCCCCGCGCACGTGCAATGTGCTCAACGACATGGCCGCCACCTACCCCATGTCCATTACAGGTTCCAATCTGTCGTTTGAGTCGGTGACGGTCGATACGCAGTTGGGTACGCCACAGCCCATTAAGCCCATTTCCAAGATTCTCGTATCGCTGCAGACCGATAAGACCCGAAAGCTTGCGGTGGGAGAGGAAGATCCCATCTCTTCCTATCGCGTGCGCGCGAGGGACGAGGACGATGTTGACTACTACGGCTTTGTGAAGTCGTCGGGCTACTGGCGTGTGGTCGATAAAAAGGGCAAGGAATGCAAGTCCGACGTCATCGAGATCCAGACCGACCCTGTCACCCACGAGCAAGTTGTGGTAGGCAAGAAGGCTGGCACCGCCTACGTAAAGTACTTTATCCCTGAGGACACCTATGTGGACGTGAACGGGCATGTCTCGACCAATGACGAGATCGACGCCGCGGCCTACAAATATAAGGTAAGTGACGTGGCGCCCGAGCCGTTTAACGGCAGCATCAAACTCGAGGGCTCGGCACAGACCGTCGTTGGCGTCGAGGAGAACCTTAACGGCATCGACGGCCTGACGGCTACGGTCTATGACACGACGGGCAAGGAGGTCGATAGGCTCTGCAGCTGGGAGGCCCAGGAGCTCGAGAACAAGGGCATTTCGGTTGCGACAGACGGCACGATGACCATCTCGCAACCGGGCACCTTCCATGTTCGCGCCTTTATTGACGGCGTGTATTCCGATTGGGCCGAGGTCATCGCCGCACCCGCACCGGTCGACCCGATGACGACAGTGGTCGAGACACCGGTGAGCGTTACGTCCGTATCTTCGGGGGATGCTTCGGCAACGACGGATAGCACGGCTCCTGCCCAGGGAGAGCAGACCGCTTCCGATGCGAACGTGGCCGAGTCTGCTCCGGCGAGCGACGATGCCACTGCAGCGACTGACGACACCGCGCCCGCTGCCGCGAAGGATGCCTCGCCGATTCCTACGGGCCTCGTTACCGTATTGACCGATATCTGCCGCTACGGCATCGATCACGGCCTCATCAGCACATCAAACAAGGAAGAGATGACCAAGCAGGACTTCGACATCTTAGGCATCCTGTATCTGATGGCGGACAGCCAGGACCTGGTGCCCCAAGACGCCGAGGATGCGATGGGTGAATGGGCCCATGACAACTATAATGACGAAGAACTTGCCACCTGGAAGCAGCATGCGCTTTCGGTGCTGCTCGAATACGGCTATATCGCGTCCGGAACGACCGTGACGACGCCGACGACTGATGCTGCGGACGGCGCATAAGTGCAGAAAGAGTGCGTGTTTTTGTCTTTTTGCGCACGGGCAAAATAGTTCTTGCAGCCAAGGTCGTGGCGTGTATACTCGAATACGTTTGTTCAACTACGTGCCGGCCAAGGTGGTACGGCACCTCTAGAAGAGTAAGGAATTGCACATGGATTACATCCGCGCAATCGAGCGTCAGCAGATCCGCGAGGACATCCCGCAGGTCCGCGTTGCCGACAACGTCAAGGTTCACTACCGCATTAAGGAAGGCGACCGCGAGCGCATCCAGGTTTTCCAGGGTGACGTCATCCGCATGGCCGGCGCCGGTGCCCGTGAGACCTTCACCGTCCGCAAGATTTCCTTCGGTGTCGGTGTTGAGCGTACCTTCCCGCTTCACAGCCCCAAGATCGCCAAGCTCGAGGTCGTCCGTCATGGTCGCGTCCGTCGCGCCAAGCTGTACTACCTCCGCGACAAGGTGGGCAAGGCTGCTCGCATCCCCGAGAAGCGCTAAGAAGATCGCAGCGTCTGTCCACTCGTTTGGACAAAAGGGTCACCTTCGGGTGGCCCTTCTTTTTATCTGATTTGCATGCAAGGAGGCCCCGATATGGCCAACATGACGAGCTCGGTTTCGGCATCGCAGGTTGCCGGCGAGCTGGCGAGCGCCACGTTTGAGGAGATCCCCGCCCTCGTGGAGCATTATCGTGAGGATCCGCGCCAGCAAGTGATCAAGGCTTGCGAGCGCGCCCTTAAGCGCCATGCCAAGGAACTTGCCGAGCGCGAGCGCGTCAACGGTATGTACGAGCTGATGCACGAGCTCGGTGGGGATGGCGTGGTCGTGGGTGTCGACGAGGTGGGTCGCGGCTCGGTGGCCGGTCCTCTGACGGTGTGCGCCGTGTGCCTTCCCATGGAACCGCGCGTCTGGGGCATCAATGATTCCAAAAAGCTCACGCCGGCGCGCCGCGAGCTGCTTTCGGTGAAGATTGCCGAGGTCGCGACGGCGATTGGTTTTTGCCATATCGCGCCTGCGGATATCGATGATATTGGCATGGCCCGCGCCATCCGCGCTGCCGTCGCGGGCGCCGTGGCCGATACGGGACTCGAGCCCGATTGCGTGCTTATGGACGGTAACCCCTTGGGCGCCGTTCCCAACGAGCGCGACGTGGTGAAGGGCGATGCCAAAATCGCCTGTATCGCCGCGGCGTCCATCATGGCCAAGGTCACGCGTGACGAGATGATGGTCGAGTACGACGCCGAGTACCCCGAGTATCATTTGGCCGAGTCGAAGGGCTACGCAAGCCCCGAGCACATCGAGGCCATTCGCAAACATGGACTTTGTCCGCTGCATCGTGTGAGCTTTTGCGGAAACTTTCTGCAGACTGAGCGTCTTTTCTAGGTCAATTGTGGAGACAGGGACCTCTGGCGTTTTATAAACCTGCTGGTAGCGGGCCGTGTGCAACGTGATTGTTGCGTACGGTCCGTTTTTTGTCGGCATTTGGTCAGCTATTGGTTTGCTTCCGGTACTTACCCGCATGAAAGGTGCCCTCATCATCGGGGCAATGCAGTGTGCGGGAAAGGAGACCCCATGTGTGCCGCAAGCAAAAAGAGCAAGACGCAGCAACTCAAGGAGCGCTGGGAAGACGGCGAGCTCGACTGCGGGGCGATTACGCCCGAGTTTATCAAGGGGCTCAGTCCCCGCGAGCTCGGCATGCTGGGCGAGCTGATCACCATCGATTACTTTAACGAGCGTGGATACACCTTGTTGGAGCAGGGCTATCGTTGCATTGAGGGTGAAGCCGATCTGGTGCTGCTCGATGAGCTCGACGATGTCGTTGTGATGGCCGAGGTCAAGACGAGACGCGTCGCCCTGGATTGCACCACGCGGGTCTTTCCCGAGGAGGCCGTGGACGCCCAAAAGCAGCGTCGGTATCGCCGTATCGCAAGTTGCTATCTCATGGAGCATTATCCGCTCAGGTCGATTCGCTTCGATGCCGTGGGCGTCACCATCCGCGGTGGGCATGTCGCCGAGATCGAGCATCAGTACAATGCGTTCGATTGGCAGGTGTCGTGATGGCGTTCGAGACGTTTGCCGTGCATGCGGCCTGCATCCGCGGCGTTGAGGCAATTCCCGTTACCGTCGAGGTCTCGCTTGCCGGTGGCGTTCCGGGCATCCAGATGCTCGGCATTCCGAGTATGGAGGTGATGGAGTCGCGCGGGCGTATCCGGTGCGCCATGCGCTCGGCCGGCTTCGAGATCCCTCGGTCTGGCATTACCGTCAACCTGGCACCTGGCGATATCCGCAAAACTGGCAGCGGTTTTGACCTGCCGATTGCTATCGCGGTTCTGGCGGCCGATGGGCAGATTCCCCGTGACAACCTCGATCGTTGCCTTATCGCAGGAGAGCTTGGCCTGGACGGCACGGTGCTACCCGTCAAGGGCGAGGTGGCGTTTCAGCTGTTGGCGCGCGATATGGGGCTTTCCTTTATCGCCGGTAGGTCCGATCAGCATGTCCCGCTTGCGGGCGTTGACTGCGGGTTTATCGACCACCTATCTCAGCTTGCCCATGGCATGGGGGATGCCGCACGGCATTACCTGGATTCTGAAGTGCTCGAGGCGACCTTTGAGCCCGAGCTCGATTATGCCGACGTGCTGGGGCAGGAGGTCGCCAAACGTGGCATGGCGCTTGCGGCCGCCGGCGAGCTCGGCTTGCTCATGATCGGTTCGCCCGGTTCGGGCAAGACCATGCTTGCGCGGCGCATGACCGGCATCCTGCCCGAGCTTTCTCTCGAGGATCAGCAAGAGGCGCTGTGCATCCATTCGGTCTTGGGCGAGAACATCGATGGACTGCTTGCGGGGCATCGCCCCTTCCGCAGTCCGCATCACAGTATTTCGACCGCGGGACTTATCGGCGGCGGGCGTCCGGTGCATCCGGGCGAAATTAGCTTGGCTCATGGCGGCGTGCTCTTTTTGGACGAGCTCGCCGAGTTTCCCACCGGCGTGCTGCAGACGCTGCGTCAGCCCATCGAGCGCGGGTACGTGAGGATCGTGCGCGTTGACGGGGCCTTTACGTTTCCGTCGCGCTTTCAGCTGCTGGCCGCGAGCAATCCCTGCCCCTGCGGGTTTTTGGGCGATCGCGAAGTGCCGTGTCGCTGCTCGGCGGCGATGGTCGAGCGCTATCGGGGCAAGTTGCGCGGTCCCTTGGCTGATCGCATCGACATGATGATCGACGTGACCCGCCCCGATCCCCAGGTGATCATTGAGGGCGCGGAGGGTATGTCATCGGCCGAGCTGCGCGATTACGTCGTGCGTGGGCGCGCCTTTCGCGCCTGGCGTGAATCCCGTATGGACGATGCGGACACCGAGGCCGAGGAAGATGAGTCGCGGTCCATTGACGGCGTCGTTTCGACCTTTGGGCTTGATGAGGCTGCCGAGAAATGCGTGCTCGGCCTGTCGAAGCGCACACATCTCACGGGGCGCGGCATCGTGCGCCTGGTACGCATCGCACGCACGATCGCCGATGTTGCCGAAAGCGAACGGGTATCGCAGGATCACGTGCTCGAGGCGGCGATGTACCAAGGAAGGAGGGACCAATGATGGCCGAGGGGACCTTCGAGCTGCATCCAGGTGATGCGTTGTTTCCCGAGACCGTTTTGGAGCTCCCGGATGTACCCCAGACGCTCTATGTGCGCGGTAACGCCGAGGTGCTTTCGACGCCTGCGCTCTCCATCATCGGTGCACGCAAGGCATCGCCGTATGGTCTCGCCGTGGCAGAACTTGCGGCCAAGGTGGCGGTTGAGGCGGGAGTGACGGTGGTCTCGGGCGGTGCGGTCGGCTGCGACCAGGCGTCGGGTTGGGCTGCGGTCAACGCCGGGGGTAAGCACGTCGTGGTGCTGGGGACCGGCGCCGATGTTGTCTATCCGCGCTCGAGCGCCGGCCTCATCACGCGCACGCTCGATACGGGCGGCGCGGTCGTTTCGATTTCGCCGTGGGGTATGGGACCGCGTAAGTTCGCCTTTCCGCGGCGCAATCGCGTAATCGCCGCCTTGTCGCAGGCGCTCTTTGTTTCCGAGGCGGGCATGCCCTCGGGTACGTTCTCCACGGCGGAGGCCGCTATGGACTTGGGGCGAGAGCTCCTTGCGGTGCCGGGCTCCATCCTTTCGCCCGAGTCGCGCGGGACCAACTATCTCATCGCGAACGGAGCCTGCTGCATCATCGATGAGGAATCAATCGAGATAACCATCTCGCGCATCTACGGCACGCTGCGCTACTCGCGTCCCGATGCACCTGGCATTGCCGATCTGGACCCAACACAGCAGACCGTGATGCACGCGCTTATCGCCTCGCCGCTCAAGGTCGACGACATTGCCGCGCTCGTCTCGCTTGATGCTGTCGGCGTGCTCAAGCTCTTGGGCTCGCTCGAGCTCGAGGGTCTTATCGAGCGCATGATGGATGGAAGGTATGCGCCCTCAAAGTTTGCGCTTCACGCCCAGACGCCCTTCGGTCACAATGGAAAGCGTGTCAATTAGAAAGGTGTTTGCAGATGCAGTTCGATCAGGTGACGGTTATCGGTGGCGGTCTGGCGGGTTCGGAATGTGCGATCCAGCTGGCAGATCGCGGGTTTGCCGTAAAGCTGTGCGAGATGCGCCCCCAGGTGAGCTCTCCGGCCCACCATACCGACCACCTGGCCGAGCTCGTCTGCTCAAATTCGTTTAAGTCAACCCGTCCGGACTCTGCTGCGGGCTTGTTAAAGGCCGAGCTCGAGCGTATGGGTTCGGTTCTGCTCGATTGCGCCCATCGTGCGGCCGTTCCCGCTGGCGGTGCCCTGGCGGTCGACCGCGTCAAGTTTTCCGGGCTTGTTGAGGCCGAGGTTGCCTCCCGACCCAATATCGAGGTTGTGCACGGCGAGGTCACGCAGATTCCCGAGGGCCACGTGGTCATTGCCGCGGGCCCGCTGTGTTCTCCGGCATTGAGCGAAGAGGTCATGAAGCTCGTCGGTGGCGACGCCTTGGCGTTCTTTGACGCTGCCGCGCCAATCGTCGATGCCTCCACACTCGATATGGACGTGCTGTTCTCGCAGTCGCGCTATGAGGAGCAGGGGAGCGGCGACTATCTCAACGCTCCGCTCAACAAGGAGGAGTACGAGGCCTTTATCGAGGCACTCACAACCGCCGATCGCGTGGTGCTCAAGGACTTTGAGGGTGGTGACCTGTTCCAGGCCTGTCAGCCTGCCGAGGAAGTCGCCCGCACTGGCAAGGATGCCATCCGCTTTGGCGCCATGAAGCCCGTCGGCCTCACCGACCCGCGTACCGGACGTCGCCCTTGGGCGGCGATTCAGCTGCGCGCCGAGAACAAGGAGAAGACCGCCTACAACCTGGTGGGCTTCCAGACCAACCTGACCTTTGGCGAACAAAAGCGTGTCTTCCATATGGTTCCCGGTCTGGAGAATGCCGAGTTCTTCCGTTATGGCGTCATGCACCGCAATACTTTTGTCGATGCGCCGCACGTTCTTGACGGCACCTTTGCCGTGCCTGGCACGGGTGTGCGCCTCGCCGGTCAGATCACCGGCACCGAAGGCTATATGGAGGCCGTGGCGACCGGTCTGCTCGCTGCGCTCAACACCTATGCCGAGGCCATCTGTGCGGCTCCTGTTGAGCTTCCTCGCGTGGGTGCCCTGGGCGCGCTCGTGGGCTATGCGACCGATCCGGCAACGGTGGGCTATCAGCCCATGCACGTTAACTTTGGCTTGGTGCCACCGCTCGAGGACGGCAAGCGCCGCAGTAAACGCGACCGCTACCAGGCATATGCGGATCGCGCGCTCGGGGCCCTCGATGCCTACTTGGCCACGCGTTCCGACTTGTTTGGGGGCGACCGGTCATAGCCTTTGACCTGTACGATACCGTCGACTCGTTTATCGCCTACATCGCACGTGTCGAGGGGCTCTCTCCCAATACGGTGACTGCCTATGGATCGCGGTTGGAGCGCTTTGCTGCCTGGTGCGAGCGTACGGGTGTCGATGCGCGTATGGCCGATGTGCGTACCGTCCGTGCGTATTTGGCCGAGTTTTCGCGCGAGCAGGTGGCGCCTCGCACCATTGCCGCGCATTTGTCGGCTATTCGGTCGCTCTATCGTTGGATGGCTGCCGAGGGGATTGTCGAGGGCGATGCGGTCTCGGCGATCGCGTCGCCCAAGCTGCCGCGCGACCTGCCCGGTGTGCTGACGACCCAACAGGTCGAGGCGCTGCTCAAGACGCCTGATACCTCGACGCCCGCGGGACTGCGCGATGCGGCGATGCTCGAGCTGCTCTATGCCTCGGGCGCCCGCATCTCAGAGCTTTCGGCGCTCAATGTGGAATCCGTCTCATGGTCCGAGCGCACGCTGCGGCTATGGGGCAAAGGCAGCAAGGAACGTATCGTGCCTCTGTACCATCGGGCGCTCGAGGCGACGCGCACCTATGTCGAGGAGGGGAGACCGGAGCTGCTCGCCCAGGCAAAGCACCGCGACACCGCAGCCGGTCTGCATCCGCTGTTTATTTCTGCGCGCGGTAATCGCATGAGTGCCGCTATGCTCAGGCGACGGTTCCATATGCTGGCGACGTGCGCCGGCATTCCGGCCGACATCGCGCCTCATGCGATGCGTCATACGTTTGCGACCGATCTGCTTGAGGGCGGCGCGGATCTGCGTTCGGTTCAAGAGCTGCTGGGGCATGCGAGCCTGTCCACGACTCAAATCTACACGCATCTTACGCCCGATCGGCTTAAGCGCGCCGTGACCCAGGCCCATCCCCGGGGCGAGTAGGCTGGGCGGCTCGCGTTGCGCTTAGGTGTGTGGTTTTGATTGCGGGTTGGCAGGAAGAGGTAATCCTGCTATCATTCATCGGGTTGCTTCACGGCAACAGGTTTTTATCACGCACGCGCGGCTACTTCATACCGTGGTGCCCGGGCTTTGGTAGCACATGTCCGGGTTGGTTTTGGAGGATGACCCCGCGCGGAGGCAAACCACAGGAGGTTTAACATGGCTACCAAGATTAATATCCGCACCCTGCTCGAGGCCGGCTGCCACTTCGGTCACCAGACCCGTCGCTGGAACCCCAAGATGAAGCCGTTCATCTTCGGTGAGCGCAACGGCATCTACATCCTCGACCTCAAGCAGACCATCCTCGACGCCGACCAGGCCTACACCTTCGTCAAGAACGTCGCCAAGGGTGGCAACGTGCTGTTCGTCGGTACCAAGAAGCAGGCTCAGGAGGCCGTCAAGAACGCCGCTGAGCGCGCCAACATGCCTTACATCAACCAGCGTTGGCTCGGCGGCATGCTGACCAACTTCGTCACCATCCGCTCCCGCATCAACCGCATGGAGGAGCTCGAGGCCATGGTCGAGGACGGCCGCATGGCAGTGCTCCCCAAGAAGGAGCAGGCTGTTCTGGGCAAGGAGCTTACCAAGCTCCAGACCAACCTCGGTGGCGCCCGCGACATGAAGGGTCTGCCCCAGGCTCTCTTCGTTATCGACACGAAGCGCGAGGAGAACGCCATCAAGGAGGCCCAGCGCCTGAACATCCCCGTCGTCGCTCTGATCGACACCAACTCCGATCCCGACGAGGTCGAGTACGGGATCCCCTGCAACGATGACGCTATCTCCGCTGTCACCCTTATGTGCGAGCTCATGGCTGACGCCTGCCTCGCTGGCTCCGGCAAGGAGCAGGTCTCCGAGGCCGAGATGGCCGCTGAGCCCAAGGCCGAGTAAATCAGTCTTAGTTAATTCTTTTTCATCTCTTTGAAAGGAACCACAATGGCCCAGATTACCGCCGCTATGGTCAAGCAGCTCCGCGAGATGACCGACTCCCCGATGATGGAGTGCAAGAAGGCTCTCGTCGAGGCTGACGGCGACATGGACGCCGCTGTCGACGTTCTGCGCAAGAACGGCCTCGCCAAGGCTGCCAAGAAGGCTGGCCGTGAGACCAACGAGGGCGCTGTCGCCGCGTTCGTCTCCGAGGACGGCAAGACCGGCGCGCTGCTCGAGCTCTCCTGCGACTGTCTCTTATACACATCTCCGAGCCC
>CABSKX010000052.1 GCA_902478365.1 uncultured Collinsella sp.
GATTCAGATTCGACAAGGGGCGACCATTGTGCAATCGCAAGAAGATGACGGGGCGGAATGTCAATCCTGGTCTAACAGAGCCAAAGCTATTGCCCAGGCCCTTACCCAAGCGAATGACCTCACCATAGGTTGCGATGTCGTCCGTCTTTGAGGCCTTGCTGCTACGCTTGAATATCCAGCCCGTAGCACCTTGATCGTTCAATTTGTCGTCAGAGCCATCGCCGACAGCAAAAATCAGCGCGTTGTTGTTCTCGTATACGAGCTGACCAGTCGTAGCGTTCTCGGCAAAACTTGCGCCCGACAGATCCGTGATGCCGCTGAATTTGATTACAGAATTCCACGCGGAGCCCGCAATTCCCGCGGCACGGTTGCTTTGCGCCTTACCGATAGGATTGTCGCTTGTAAGTTTGAAATCTCGCACGTCAAGGACGTTGCGCTTGTCGACAACGCCCGCGGCGCCACCGAACTTTCCAGTGTTCTTTCGCGCCGAAGCATCTCCCTTGCACGCAACCGTCACGCCGTCGAGCACAACGGCGACAGGCTGCGAATTGGAAAGCGTGCTATCACCAACATAGCCGACAGCGCCGCCGGCATCGGACAGCCCGCCCGCGAGGTTAAACTCGATTGTGCACCTATTCTGATCTTCGTCCTTTTGGACCACAAAAGCGCGCAGCGCCTCATCGGCGCCCTTAGCCGTCGCAAACACCTTACCGACAAGGCCACCGTAGCTGCCGTTGACGCTAACTTTTTCCGGTAAGGTGAGTTTGCTCTTATACATTCCGCCTTGCACCACGATGTCGCCATTAGAAATATCGGCCACGCCAAAGAGGGCACCAGCACGCTGGGTTGCGCCAAGCGTCACAAGCTCGCCCAGGTCGAACATATTGGGCTTAACGGTAAACCCTCGCGCAAAGCTCACGTCGCCGATAACACCGCCAGAGCAGGCGCTGTTTTCATCGCCGACGTTGCGCACCGGCTTAATCGTTGCATCATTAGTAATGCCGAGCGCGAGGTTGGTAGCCTTACCGATAAGACCGCCGCTGGCAGTGGTACCTTTGACGGTGAGCGTGCGCAAATCGAGAGCCTCCGTGATATTGACCGTGGCGCCCGCACTCGAACCGACGAGGCCTACGACGCCGCCGGCGATTCCGTTCGTGGACTGGACGGTGGCGGTGGGAACGTTTTTCAGAGTGCCGATGCTCAGGGTCGCACCGTCTTTGACTTCGCCTACAAGCAGGCCGGCATTGTCGGAACTTGTCGTAACGGCACCATTCCAGACCAGGTCCACTGGAAACTTAACGGACTCCACGGTGAAGGTTCCGTCCTTGACCGTATTCGCAAGAAGGCCCACATTGCCCGCCGCACTTACGTTGAGGTTCTTGCGGGAACCGGTGAGACTATAGGTGACGCTTACATTGAGGGCGCCCGTCGTCTCGCCCAAAAGGGGCGCCGTCAGGGCGGAAGTTGTATCCTTCGGATCGGTCTCCACGGGATCAGCGATGTTAACCGATGCCTCGAGCGTCATGTTCTCGCCGCTGTTTTTTGAAGCGACCATCGGCTCATTATAGTTAGTCGCGCCTACCCACTTTATCTTGACTGTTTTGTTTTGGTCGGTCAGCTTGAGGCTATTAAAAACCGTCCGATCAGTCTTAAGCTCGACGGAGTCATCCTCGCTGGACGCTTTTACGTTATAGATCTTGCCATCGAATGGATGGGCATCACTGCCAAGGCCCTGGAAAGACAGAGTGTTATTCTCAGCTTTCGAGGTGAGGTCCGGGAGGTCGCCCGTGAAGTTTATTCCAATTTGAGCGTCATGGTAAAACTGTGCATTGGCGTTAGAGAGGACAGCAAACGCTGCCGACTTAGTAACTTCAAGGCTTTTGATTCCACTGTTATCGTCTTTGAGCTTAATGTTTTCCGCACCGTTAGCTCCGAGCAGATCGACAAGCTGGCTTAAGTCATTAATCGTCGCATTCGCCTGGGCCGCAGCGTCTTCCGAAGATTCAGTAACGGCATCTTGCTCGACATCGTCAGCGGCAGCATCCCCAGCAGTATCGCCGCCTTCCGTCTGGTCGCCTGTGGAATCGGAACCCGTGGCGCTATCGACGGCACCGCCCGTTGCAGCGTCGCCCTTCGCAGCACCATCCTGGGCACCGTCACCCGCGGCGCCGGTATCACTCGATCCAGACCCGGTCGTAACATCGCTCTTGGTCTCACCGCTCTCGGCAGTGTCCGATGCCTCCGCAGTCGCGGCGGCAATCTAGCTCGAAATGTTTTGCCAGCCGGCCGCCACAGCGGCCACCGTGGGCGAGCATGCCTGGAGCACCATGACCACCGTCATGAACTCTGCGAGTATGCGCTTTGCCATTCTCATCGATTCCGTACCTCTTATCCTAAAAACTCTGCTTCCAGAGTTATTGAGTCTCCGTCGCGCCCGTCAGGGTAGATCCGTTCACGTTAATGCCCAGGTCACCCCAGACATCAGGCGTTTTGCCGTCCGCTCGGTAAAAGTTGACGATCATCGAGCCAGGCTCCATGGTGAACTTAGCCGTGCGAGCTGCGGGATCCACCGTCGCGCTATGGTTGGTCGCGAAGAACGGGTCGATCTCCACGTTCGGACCCCATCTAAGCTCGACGTTCGCCGGTGCGCCCGTGACCGTCACGCGGTAGTTGTACGCAGCATAATGAGCAAACGTACCAGCCTCATCAACAAGCGCGCCCTCAACCGCAGCAGTCTTGACCTCGGCCTTCTTTGACGGCACGACTTTCGCCGCCAGACAGGTGAGCTCGGTGCCGGGGCTCTCCTTCGAAACGACCGCGGCCTTAATCACAAAGTAGACATGCCCCAACTTGTCCTCAGGGAACGTCACGGTGTAGTCGTTTTTGGTAGGCTGATTCTCCGAAAGCGTAACGTTACCGGAGGGTTGAGGCGCATAACTCCACGTGGCACCATCGAGCCCATGCCCCTCGACCGTTAAGGTGTACGTCACGTTTTTGTCGTTGCAGAAGTTGCTGTTGCTCAGCAAATAGTTGTAGATGCTAAAGGTGAAGTTGCACTGTCCGCTGCTGGGATACACCGTAACGGAGCGCTGGGCACGGTCGAGCTCGTCGCTGCTGGGTGTACTCATATAGCCCGTGAGTAGGTCGCTCGCAAACAGGCTCTGCGCGGTGCCCGTCGCGGCGACGGACTTAAGAAATCCGTTGGCGGTGTAGGCGGAATAGGTAAAGTAGCCACCCGTCACGAGCGCCACGGCACAAACAAGTGCGATTGCCGCCACAACCAGCTTGTTCTTAACTAGGCTTTTGGTTTTCGCCAGCTGCTCGCGCTCGGCATCCTGTTGCTTCTCTTGCTTCTCCATGTACGCCCCCTCTCCTACTTACCGCTCGTGTTGCGCGCGATCAGATAAATCACGTCAGTCTCTTTGGCACTCTCGTCCCACGAAAGCTTGATGATAAAGTTGAGTGTGTCCCTGCCAGTCGAGCCGTCGAGCGTCTTGGCGTTGAGTTCGCCTTTGTCGAACGCCTTGAAACGATAGAGCGGGCGTGCATTGCGCTGGACGCTTTGGTAGTCCTTGAATGTAGGGTCGTTTGCGCCGGTGGCCGGCTCGGTAGCCAGGTCGTCGTTCGCCTTGTTGATATATTCGAAGCTCGTCAGCAGGTTCTCTCCGGTTGCTTTCCAGCTATAAGATTTGCCGCCTGCGGTGCCGCTCACGTCGACTGTATCACCCAGACCCGCATCCTCGGCCTTATACAGCTCGATAGTAAGACCTTTAATGTTGGTCGTATTCGCAAGCTGCAGCTCAAAGCCATCGCCGCCCGTCTGCACGCAAAACGGGCGCTTGAGCGTTACCGTGTTGTCGGTCTTGGTATCGCCGTATTTGGGGTTGTAGCTCAGATCGATCTGCTCCGTTGCCGTAGCGTTGGGCCCCAGCACTTTGAGCTCCGCCGGCTCCTTGATCTTGCCAACGGTGGAGCCGCGATTGGCATCGACAAACCATCCGAGCGTCAGCCCCAGCACCACGAGAAGCACGGCCACCAGGCCCATGATGGCCAGGGATTCGCGACGGTGGCCGCTCACCCAAGTCTCGATGCACTCGATGCGGCCAACCGGACGCGCTTCGCCGTGCGAGCCGAACCCGTCGCCGCCGGAGTTCACCACTTCTTCGTTGTGCTTGATATCGCCCTGCTCGCGGGCGTTAAGCTGCTCGTCCATTTATTTATCCGCCTCCTTGGCGGTAAAGCGCACGCGAATGTACTTGATGTTCTTGCCAATAACCTCGTCGGCGTTGTTGTAGTAGCTGGCGCAGGTTTCCACGTCCGCAGAGGACATGCCGGCTCCGACAGGCGGAACCGCGCTAGGTGCCTGACCTGGCACGCTCGTGCTATCGGCGCGGAAATAGCGCGCGTGGTTATTGTTGATGTCGCCGACGAGGGCTGTGTATCCCGCGGCGTCCGTGCTTGCGAAAAGGTTGCCACCGTAGCCGGCGTTGCCCGTGCGAACATAGCTCTTGAACTGCTCCGGCCAAATCCAGTAGAGGGTTTTGGGTACGGTTTCGGTCGTGCTATTTGAGTTCTCGGGGCAAAAGCTCGACGCCGGGATGGTAAACCTCTGCGTAATGACGGTAACGCTGGCCCCGTCCTGAGTCACCGTGGTGGTCGTGGGGACCAGCGGATTCGAGTAAAAGCCGGAGTCGTCTTTGTCCTGGAAAAACAAGATGTGTCCGCGTACCAGATTCTTAAGCGAGTTGATAATCTCTTCGTTTGTCGATGCGTCCGCGACGGAGCCCGTGCCCGCAACGCTCGTCTGGACGGAAATCTCCCAGGTCATCTCCACCGTAATATCGTGCAGGTCGTTGCAGAGCGGCTTGACGTTGAGCTGAAGCTGACCGGTCGACCCCGGAGAGAGACTGCCATCGGCACTCATGTTATTGAGGTTGAAAAGATTGTTCACGGCAAGGCTTGTACTGTCCGACGCGTAGTTGTCCCGAGCGTCGTACTTGCCCGCCGTGCCGCCCTGCGTTCCCGAGAGCACAAACCGCGGACCCTTCGCCCCAATCGTACTCCCCGTGGCGCTCACTCGATTGTTCGCGGCAAACCAGGCCAGGCATGCAAAGATAGCAACGATGGCAGCCAGCACAAACAGACCGCTCACCAGGAAATCCTTCCAGAAATCCTTGAGGGTTCGCACGTGCTCGTCGGCAGCTTGACGGTACTCGGCCGCCGTCTTGTGCTGCTGGAGCTCGTTATGTCGGTCCATGCCACTCATCGCTTGCGTTTGCCCTGCTTGCGGGCGTGCCATCCTTTCCGCTTGGTCGCGCTAAATCCGTTGCTCGCAGGTAGAAAATTCAGGCGGAATACAACACCATACGATAAGGTAAAAGAATAGCATTGACCTGCGGTTTGCTCCACGGCGCAAACCTTAATGATGTCTTAA
This sequence comes from uncultured Collinsella sp., assembly GCA_902478365.1. Classification (GTDB taxonomy): domain Bacteria; phylum Actinomycetota; class Coriobacteriia; order Coriobacteriales; family Coriobacteriaceae; genus Collinsella. Next base: position 5,435 of record CABSKX010000052.1, read on the forward strand.
AGATTACGAATAGCAGCCTCGTCCATATGCCAAGGGCATGGCGCAAGCAAACCTGACCCCCTTGCACCAATCCCCTTGCATCAAATTCGGATTTTCGGGTGTCAGCGATTCGGATTTTCATGTTCTGAGGATTCGGATTTTCGGGTGCTCAAGATTCGGATTTTCTGAACCCGCTGGTCAGGGGCGCCCTCATTGGCAAAAGACGGGGAGCACCGATACGGCACTCCCCGCCCGCTCAAACGTGCGCGCATTGTTCACACAACGGTTCGCACGTCCATTCAAACTTTTCCTCATCTTAACCTCATTTTGAGGTCAACTGCGCCCTGTTTTCAACGTTTGCCCAGTTGTTTGCTTGCTTCATCTTAACCTCATCTTCACCTCAAATGAGGTGAAGATGAGGTTAAGGGTGCGTTCAAGCTAGCTGAGAACCCTCCAATACCCCGCAAAGCTTGAGCCTTCTCGCTTTAAACGGCCATCCTGTTTGAGAGCCTTAACGTCCCTGTCTGCCATGCTCTTTGTAATGCCAATCGCGTTACAAAGCTCGAGTAGCGTTGCCTCGGGGTGCTCCGCAAAAAACGCCAGCACGCGATCACGGCGCGCAGCAATCCCCGATGCGCCCGCATAGCCGCGCCGCACATGGTGGCCGCCATCACCAGTGGCTTTATCCGAACGCCAGGCAAAGAGCGTCGTGAGGAAATATATCCTGTCCTCATCCGTCTCGAACCGCGGCTCCGGCGAGCCGTTAACTTCAAGCGCGTGCAAGATCTTGTGAAATCCCGTGTTGCGGCCTTCGGTAAGATGCAGCTCTTTGAGAAAATCGCCCACACGACGATTGCGATATCTTCTGCTCACCGCCCGATACTGCATAAGGTTCTCGATTGTGATCGACCGGTCAGCCCCCGGGTGACTCAAAATTTCAATCCTATCCGGCAGCACGCGGACCTCAATTGGCTCACGAGAATCGTAGCCCTTGTGATATACGGCATTTGAAAGCGCTTCCTCGATCGCGGCATAGGGATAGTTAAAATGCCGATCCGCCTCAGCAACGTCCGGACGCTTTATCACCGTCTCCTCAATTATGGAATTCTGAATGTAGCGAAGCGCTTCGCGCAGCTGCTGGTCGACCGGCCCTGCAAACGTATGCTCAAAGAGTCGGTCTCCCCCTTCGCCATCGGGAAGCTCTACGACATCGATATGCGCGTACGGAAACCATTTCTCTGGGTCCATCGAGAAGAACAGAAGCCCAACGTTTTTAGGCTTAATGTACTCGTCTGGACCATCTGCAATATTCATGCTGCGGCAAAGATCGGCAAGGTCCATTGTGTCGACCATCGGATACAGCGAGCTGTTCACTTCTTTTAGGTAGCTCTTGATGAGAGGGATACTCAAGTCGCTCAGCTCGGCCGAGTGATTGACGCGATCATCGAACGGAACATTGTTGGCCAAGTTGTAGAGCTCGCGCTTTTCTTCCTCACTCGGCGCGATGGTGCTAGCCATCTTTCTGATCCAATAGACGCGCTCCGACTTGCCACCCGTTACGACCTTTGGGGACGAATAAGGTCGCACGCTTCCACCCGGAGCCCAAACAACAATAAATTTCTTGTCCTTATATTCGGCAACCTCGGTAATAGGAATGTAGCTTGGTTGAATCAGCTTGCACTTGTTGAGCATATCCTTGAGATACGCATCGATTTTGCTATCCGGCACGCCTTTGAACTGAGCAGGCTTTCCCTCACCGTTGTCGGAAACTCCGATAACGAGATAGCCACCGCCCCAGTTGTCAACGTCATTGGCAAAGGCGCAAATCGTCTTGAGCGAAGCCTGGGGATCCCATGTCTCTTTGAGCTCAATGCGAGCCCACTCGACCACGCCGCCGCCAAGCAGCGTTTGTATGTTTATTGGCAGTGCCATTCGTGCGCCTCCCGGTCCATTGGCTTTGCCTCATCTTAACCTCATTTTGAGGTCAACGATAGCGATATTTCAGTGTTTGCCCAGTTGTTTGCTTGCCTCATCTTAACCTCATCTTCGCCTCATTTGAGGTGAAGATGAGGTTAAGGGCGCGTTTAAGCTCGCCTGCCTCCTCGAACAAAAACCGGGGTGGGGGCTGCTGTTCTTACAGCCCCCCACCCCGATCGATGGCCCATGTTCGTTGGGACGCAGTCGGGCGAGGCGGATCCGTGCTACCGCCCCGCCTGGCCGCGAAGTTAACTACAGCTCGTTGGCCGCGTGATACGCCGTGCGAATGGCGCTCGCAATATCGGCGGTGCGCTCGCCCGAGCAGTCGCCCACGCAGGTCACGGGCACCGTCACGCCGTCAAGGTCAAACGCGTTGGCCTTGGAACCCACGGCCATCACCACGTAATCGCAGGCGATCTTCACCGGCTCCTCGGCGCCGTCCTCGGTGGTGCGAACGGCCTCCACGCCCTCGTCGGTAATGGCGGTCAGGCGGGTCTTCACGTGCTGCTCCACGTTGTGCTCTGCGAAGTCGCTCATGATTAGCGGCAGAATGGTCTCGGACTCGCCCGCGGCAATCTTGTCGAGCATCTCCACGATCGCCACCTCGCAGCCGTGCTGCAGCAGGTACTCGGCAGTCTCGGTACCCACCAGGCCACCGCCAATGACGGCGACGCGGCCCGTAAGCTCCACCTTGCCGGCCAGCACGTCCCAGCTCGAGACGACCTTGTCCGAATCGGCACCCGGAACGGGGATGACCACGTCGTGCGCGCCCACAGCCACAATCGCGGCGTCGGCGGCGTTGAGGTCCTCAGCGGTAGCGACGTGGTTGAGCTCGACCTTCACACCCAGGCCGGGCAGAATCTTCTCGTAGTACTCGACCGAGCGCATGATCTCGTCCTTGCGCGGAGGCGCAGCCGCCAGCACAATCTGGCCACCCAGATGATCGCTCGCCTCGTAGACGGTCACATCGTAGCCGCGCTTGGCCGCCACGCGCGCGGCCTCCAGTCCAGCGATGCCGCCGCCCACCACGGCGATCTTCTTGTCGCCCTCGCCCGGCTTGATGGCGACGGTCGCCTCGTCGCCGTTCTCGGCATTGAGCACGCACGAGATGTACTTGCGGTTTTGAATCGCGTCGACGCAGCCCTTGTTGCAGTTGAGGCACTCGCGGATGGGCTCGCCCGTGGCGGCCTTCAGCGCAATGTCGGGGTCGCACATGAGCGAACGGCCATAGGCGATGATATCGGCCGCGCCGTCTTCCAGAATCTTCTCGCCGGCCTCGACCGAGACCACACGGCCGACGGTTGCCACCGGCACGGAGACCAGGGCCTTGACGCGCTCGGCCACGGGCAGCGTCCAGTTGTGGGGCATGGCGCCCATGGGCGGAATGGTGTCGCCCATGTTGCCGGTGTGGTTGGCCTGCGCGACCTGGATCATGTCGATGCCCGCGCCCTCGAGCAGCTTGGCGAACTCGCAGGCCTCGTCGGGCTGCAGGCCGCCCTTGCCGCGCGGCGTGCCGTCGGGGTTCTCCATGATCACGGGGAGCTTGTACTCCACCATCAGTTGCGGCGCGGCTTCCTTAATGGCGGCGACGACCTCCAGCGCGTAGCGAACGCGGTTCTCGAACGAGCCACCGTACTCGTCAGTGCGCTGGTTGAGGATGGCCGAGCACAGCGAACCCACCAAGCGGTCGCCGTGGACCTCGATGGCGTCGATGCCGGCCTGCTGCGCGCGAGCGGCCGAGGCAGCGATGGCCTCCTTGATCTGGGTGAGCTGCTCTACGCTCGCCTCGTTCACAAAGTGCTGCATGTCGTGATGCAGCTTGGCGTAGGCCTGGTTGCGGATCTCGTTGGACTCGGCCATCTTGGCGGCAAAGGTCTCCTCGTCGCCGGCGGCCTTGGCCTCCTGCGCGGCCTTGGCGGCGGCCATGGAACCCATGACCATGCGGCCGACACCGGGCACATCGTACTCGGGGTGGAACAGCTGCAGCGCGACCTTGGCGCCGTGCTTGTGGACGGCATCGGCCAGCGCCTTAAACGTGGGGATCTGGGCGTCGGTTGCCAGCTTGGGCGTGGGGCTTGCGGTCATGACGGGAGCGACGTCGCCGATGACGATGTAGCTCACGCCGCCACGGGCCAAGCGCTCGTAAAAAGCCAGGCTGCGCTCGCCGATGGAACCGTCACGCTCCTCGTAGCCGGTGGTCAGCGGCGGAAACATAATGCGGTTCTTGAGCTCAAGGGGGCCAACCGTAATGGGCTGGAGCAGCTTGGATGCAGGTGTGGTCATGGACATTCCTCTCTTGTAGGCGCGGCGGCGATGATGCCGCGTAGTTATCTAGAGGATATGGCATGGGAATACAGCAGCGCAACGGAAATCGGCGGACAGCAGGTAGCGGCAGGTGGATGGGGATGGGCGGGGCGGCCCGTCGGTTTATCTCAATCTGTAACAGTTACGCGGCAAAACTGGGTCTTACTGTTATACAGATCGAGACAAACCAAACCCGCTTGCTAGAAAATCTCAATCTATAACAACAACTCGGCAAAATCCGTCCCTCGTGTTACAGATTTAGACAAACACGACCCAACCCACCGGTATATCTCGATCTGTAACACCTAGCCGCCCAAATCGGGTCTAGATGTTACAGATCGAGATTTTGTTTGAGAGGCCGAGAATTGGACCGAAAACACGGTCCCGAAATAACAAAAAAGCTCGCCGGCTAGGCCGACGAGCTGCAAGTTCTTGGTCGCGGGGGCAGGATTTGAACCTACGACCTCCGGGTTATGGATATGGCGGGCCGTCAAACAGCGATTGGACTAAAGCCGTGCCTTCCACAGTATTTAGTCCTATAAACAGTCCAACATCTTTATTTCTAGTCGTTAGATTGGACTAAAATGACTTTAATTTCGATATTTAGTCGTATCTTACGACTAAATATCAGCCACGAGACCGTTAGGAGCGATCTTGTACTACAGCGATCACGACGTCCTTGAACTCATCGCCCGTATCGAGAAGCCCTATGAGAGCGAGGTTATCGAGCTCAAGGAAGCGAAAAACGACTTCAGTTTCAAGAACCTCGGGAAGTACTTCTCCGCCCTGAGTAACGAAGCGGTCCTGCGCGGGAAACAAGACGCCTGGCTCATCTTCGGTATGGACAACGACAAGGTCGCATGCGGAACCGCTTACCGAGAAGGAAATCCGGCCAACCTTCGATCCCTTAAAAAGGAGATTGCGGACCGCGCGAACAACCACCTCACCCTGAGAGAGATCCATGAACTCAGGATTGACGGCAAACGCGTCCTCGCGTTTCAAATCCCCGCCGCAACGCCAGGCATGCCGACGGCGTTCAACAATGCGGCATGGGCGCGCGAGGGCGAATCACTCGGGCCACTCCCCATCGATAAGTACGAGCAGATACGCCAAATGCGGAGGCCGGACTGGAGTGCCCTCGAAATCGAAGAAGCAACCTTCGAGGACCTCGACCCCAAAGCCGTGAAGAAAGCGGTGGAGCTCTTTCTCTCCAAGCACCGGCGGCATTCCGGGGCGTTCGCGGACATGGATGACCGCACGATTCTCGACATGGCAAACCTAACCAGAAACGGCAAGATCACCCCGACGACACTCATCCTGCTCGGAAGGCCAGAATCCACCCGTCTGCTCGATGGGATGAGCCCGCGCATCACCTGGACTCTCTATGCCTCCAATGGATCGGTAACCTCTTACGAGCACTTCAAACCACCCTTCCTTCTCGCGATTGACCAGGTACTCGGGAAAATCCGCAACGAGAAGTACCGGTTCAACGCAAATGGCGCGAGTCTGTTTCCCTTTGAGGCTGACCAGTACGAACCCGAGATCATCAGAGAGCTCCTGAACAACTGTATCGCCCATCAGGACTATTCCATGCAGGGGCGAATCAATGTCGAGGAATTCGAGGATCACCTCGTGTTCCTAAACGAAGGGTCCTTCATTCCGGAGACAATCGAAAATGCGATGCGGCCGGGTTTTAAGCCAAGCTACTACCGCAACCCCTTCCTTTCCGAGGCGATGGTGCAGATGGACATGATTGACACCATCGCCATGGGAATCCCCAAAGTATTCCAGATGCAGAGAAAGCGATACTTCCCCCTACCCACCTACGACCTTTCGGATCCAACCCGCGTGCGCGTAAGCGTCTACGGTAAGACCATCAATGAGAGCTACAGCAGGCTACTCTATGCTAAACCGGACCTTCCGATGGACGTCGTCTACCTTTTGGACAAGGTTCAAAAAGGCGAGGAAATCACGAACGAGGAGGCCACAGAGCTGCATCGACTCAAGCTTATCGAAGGCAGGTACCCCCATATCTCCATCACGAACGCCCTTGCCTCGAAGACGGGGCAGGAGGTGTCTTACACGCGCAGCAAAGGCCTCAATGAAGAGGCCTGCAAGGCGTTTGTCATTCAGATGCTCTCAGAAACGGGGCCCGCACCACGTGCGAAAATCACCGCCCTCATCAACGATCTTCTCCCCTCGGGCCTTACCGACGCGCAAAAGGCCAAGAAGGTGTCGAACCTGTTAGCGAAGATGAAGAAGGTAGACAAGACCATCGATAGCGACGGAACGGGAAAGACCGCAAGATGGCATGCCCTGTAACATCGTGATGGATCTCACCGTCAGACGCACGGCTTCCAACAGACCGACCGCGATGCGTCTGGGTACCTTACCGGGCGCATCATCTAATATTGGACTCTCTACTTGCATTGGACTCTCTACTTGCGGCATCCATCCCTACCCGACTCTGGATACCGCAAGTGTCCTTTTCGATGGCATCCCCGCGTTTTGTAGTCGGAAAACAGTCGACTCATAGTTGAAAGCTACAAAAAGTGTGTCCTATAAGCCAGTAAATTGCCGAAGCGTTTTTAAAACCCGATCTCCGCAACGATCTTTTTCATCTCGATAGCCCATCCAAGCCGCCCCTCGATGTACCGCAGCCATGCGTCCTGATGGCTCTTAATTGGGTGGCCGGCCTTATAGAAACGCAGGCCCGATGCCTTTTAGCATCAAAGGGCGCCGCCGTCAGCTCGAAGCGTTTTTCGAAGATCCTTGTCCAGTACGCTAGCTTGACCATTCGGACCACTTTTAAGTAAACATCAGCAAGGGCGGCCCGACGTATCGGGAGCTCAAGACCGCCCAGTGTAATCAATCCGCAACGAAAGCGAGCCCTCGGCGCTGTGCCGGGGGCTCGACCCTTCTAGGTTTATATCGTTGAATTGGCTAGCAATATTGCTCGTCGTTAAACGGCGGCTTCGACACCTAGTCCTTCATCCCGAATACTCTGCTCGTCTTCATCGGCTGCGCCCGTGGCCCCCTCCGCTTGGATGGCATCGTAGGCTTCGATGTTCGACTCAAGGATTTCGGCGCTCTCGTTGGCAAGCGCCAGCTTCTTCTGGTGCCTGTTATACAGGCACAAACCCATACTCCCTATGGCAAGCGTTACAGCAGATCCAACAATGCAACCCTGCCACCTTCCTGTGGCAATTCCCCCATTTCTGATGTTTGCGATAAGCGCCCTTGATCCGCCCGACTCCTTTGCAATATGTGACAGCTGCGCGTAGTCCCAATCCGTCATCGTGTCCTCCTAACTCGACCGCCCGCTGGCTACTTGATTACTTGGGTCAATAATGCAACTGCACAAGTAAACAGTAAATGTCTAAGATATGTCTGCTGCGCTATTTAGAAAGGGTATTCAGACAATGTATGTCCGCCGTTATAAGCCAGAAGATGTGCTTCCAGAACGACTTGCAAGCTTAATGCGGAGTTTCGTCAATACGGACGGTAGAGTTGGCCTCTCGCAAATCGAGCTCGCGAGGCTCATGTACGAAAGGCGTTACGGAGGAGAAAACCAATCGAGCATCGATGCTCAATGCGTAAAGAAGACGGACCAGGCGTGCAAGGCCATAGCGCGAAGGATTAGCCACTTCCTCAAGGGAGACCATTTCCCGAATTGGACTGATTTGGTCGAACTTGCCGATTTCTTCGGAAAACCAATCGGCTATCTAATCGGCGAAACGGACTGCGATTCGTACGAGCTCCAAGATGTCGCCGACATCGTTGGATTGGAGAGCGGGGCAGTCACCGCACTTAAAAGCATCACGGGGAAGGCAAGCGTAGAGTGGCCGCTTGGAAAGACCACGCTGGAGAATGAGAAGCCATCTGCAGGGAGTGCCTTCATTGCCCAGGATATGGTCGAAAAAGCCAACGCAGAACTTAATGCTTGCAGGGCAGCTCTAAATCGCATGCTCACTGCCAGAACTTTCAAAGACTTGCTGATCAGCCTCTCAAATGTTGGTGAGAGTGAATACGAGTTATTGATGACGCGCCTTGATGCGGAGGTGGCGAAACTGCAGAGAGGTGATGATTCCAAAGGCGGTGACGAACCAGTCATGCAGCAGATGGCAAGAAAAGCGCAAGCGAGAGATGCTGGGCTGCGTTTGAGGGAAGCCGAAGGCGCTCTGAAAGCATCTCGCTACGAAGCCTACGAGTTCTACGTTCGGCTCGTCGACGAAATGTTCTCAGATATGGCCAATACCGATATAGTGGCCAAGGCCAAACTCATTGCTGAGAAGCCATGATGTACCCAAGCGTACCAGCCACCTCGGCGCACAGGTACGAGCAGGCCGTCTTACTACTTGCCCACACGGTCCCGTTGCCGCCGACGAGCGACGTGGAGCAGGAATAGAACCACTGCGAACCCGTGATGCCGCTCGTTGGCAGTGCCCATGTCGCGTCCGCGTAAATCATCGTCAGGTATGAATACCCCAAGAACGTGCAGAACAGATTCGTGAGCCTGGACGGGTCGATGCCCCGGAAGTCGATGGTTGCGAAGGTGCACGACGAGAACGCGTAGCCCATCGACCGCACGCCCAAGAGGTTCCCTAGGCCGGAAATGCCTGCAAGGTTCGTGCACGAGTAGGGCAGGTAGTTCGGGTTTAAATACGAGAACGTGACCATGTCCGCCGCAAAGCTCGCGCTCGGCGGGCGCGACTTCCACGCGCAGTAGCCCGAAGACGTCCTGCCGTTGCGCTTGGTCCGACCGCCGCAGTAGGGGCAATAAACGGCCTTCATGGGTACCTCTTCCGAAAGGGTATTTAACGGTTCCGGAAAAGGTTATCTACCTGCGGGAGCGATAGGCAACCGGACACACATTCTGTCCGAGCGGTAAAAAGCGGGCGCGGATTTTAAACGGCTGAAAAAGGGGCATCGACCTGCGCCGATGCCCCCAAAGCGGACACACTTTTTGTCCTATAAGCCGAAGCCGTTAAGCTTCCTGGCTACAAAAGTCTTGGTCGCGGGGGCAGGATTTGAACCTACGACCTTCGGGTCATGAGAACAGAATATCGATGTTTATCGACACCTTTTGAAGCTCTTTGATACCGTTATATGCGCAGGTAGATTAACATATTTTGATAAAATGCTTGAATCAATGCCATGCCAATTTCGACCAAAATTCGACCAACGATTGCTTGACTTCAACAGTTGCATCGCAAGCGATGCAATATCAGTCCCGCGGTCGCAGGGAGCCGAAAGGC
>CABSKX010000053.1 GCA_902478365.1 uncultured Collinsella sp.
GATTCAGATTCGACAAGGGGCGACCATTGTGCAATCGCAAGAAGATGACGGGGCGAAATGTCAATCCTGGTCTAACAGAGCCTTTTTAAATCCCCGTCCCAGAAAAATCATTATGCATAGAAAGTCATAATTATCATTTCGTAAACATTTCGATGAAATTAACGCCTTGGCGCATACTTGCGGTTAAAATACCGCAAGGCCTAACTACCAACCTTTAAGCCGGTCCGGAGAGACCGGGAAGGAGAATTATGGCGAACAACCATACTGCGGGCACTGCTGCCCGCACCTTCGCGCCCAGCGAGCTTTGCCAGCGCATGCTAGCCAAAACCAGCAAGGGCACCTGCGGTCCCTGCATCCTGTACCTTGAGGATGGGACCATTTTTTATGGCCGTGCATGCGGTGCCGAGGGTACCGCGACCGGCGAGGTCTGCTTCAACACCTCGCTTGAGGGCTACTTTGAGGTCATGACCGACCCGAGCTATGCCGGCCAAATCGTAACCATGACCTATCCGCAGATCGGTAACTACGGCATCGACGAGACCGACGTCCAGTCGGCCTTCCCCGGTGATACCGCCCGCCCCGCGAGCGCTCCGGCTATGCGCGGCATGATCGTCCGCGACATGTGCGTCACGCCTTCCAACTGGCGCTCGGCCGTCAGCGTGCCGGAGTACCTGCGTGCCCACGGCATCGTCGCTATCGAGGGCGTCGACACCCGCGCTCTTGTGCGCCACCTGCGCGACAACGGCTCCAAGATGGGCATTATCTCGACGGAAATCTTTGACGTCGTCGAGCTTGCCGAGCGTCTGGCCGCAGCGCCGACGCTGGTGGGCGAGAACCTGGTCAAGACCGTGAGCTGCCCTGAGCCCCACGAGTTTGCAGCTGCCGACCTGCCCGCTACGCATGACTTTGCGCTTGCCCCTGCCGCCCCCGCCCGCCACAACGTGGTCGCCTACGACTGCGGCGTCAAGCGCGGCATTCTGGAGGGCCTCGTCCGCGCCGGCTGCGACCTTACTGTCGTGCCGTGGGATACGCCCGCGAGTGAGGTGCTCGACATGAATCCCGACGGCGTCTTTTTATCCAACGGCCCCGGCGACCCCGATGCCGTGGTGGAGACCTATGAGCAGGTGCAGCAGCTGATCGGCAAGGTGCCGGTCTTTGGCATTTGCCTCGGTCACCAGATGATCAGCTTGGCGTGTGGCGCCCAAATGGAAAAGCTTAAATTCGGTCACCGTGGCGGTAACCAGCCGGTTATGAACCTGGTGAGCCGTCGCGTGGAGATCACCGCGCAAAACCACGGCTTTGGCCTGCTGTTCCCAAGTCTGGGCAAACTGATCCCGGAGCTTTCCGGCGGCGAGACCGAGCATGAGGCCGACGGCGACCTGCGCGCCTGGGTGCGTCGCGGCATCGCGCCGGTCGTGATGAACGAGCGCTTCGGCCGCATTCGCCTGACGCACGTGAACCTCAACGACGGCACCGCCGAGGGCATCCAGCTGCTCGATGCCCCGTGCTTCTCGGTCCAGTACCACCCCGAGGCCTCGCCCGGCCCCACCGATGCCCACTATCTCTTTACCGCCTTTACGCGACTCATGGACGGCGAGGAGAACTACCTGGACATCGACACCGCGAAGGACCGCCTTGCCGGCTGGAATTTTGCCGACGATGGTTCCGCCGTTCTACCGAACGGCGGACCGGTCGACGCTGCGGCTGCATCTGGCACATCATCTTGCCGCTCTGCTTCGGTCGCGCGGGCATAAGCCCAGCGCGCCCTCGCATCACGGCAACCTGATGCACCAGCTGCACCCTCGCTGACTTTTCCAAAACATTGAGTCAGCCTCTCTAGGAGGTTTTAAACATGCCGAAACGTACTGACATCAAGCGCATCCTCGTCATTGGTTCGGGTCCCATCGTTATTGGCCAGGCCTGTGAGTTCGACTACTCCGGCGCCCAGGCCTGCAAGGTGCTCAAGGAGGATGGCTTTGAGGTCATCCTGGTCAACTCCAACCCGGCGACCATCATGACCGACCCGGGTCTTGCCGACCGCACCTATGTCGAGCCTATCACCGCGGAGTTTATCGAGCGCGTAATCAAGAAAGAGCGCCCGGACGCGCTGCTGCCCACGCTGGGCGGCCAGACCGGTCTGAACGCCGCCGTCGAGCTGGCGAAAGACGGCACGCTGGACAAGTACGGCGTCGAGATGATCGGCTGCGACCTGGCCGCTATCGAGCGTGGCGAGGACCGCAAGCTCTTTAACGAGGCCATGGCCGAGATTGGCCTGGAGGTCGCACGCTCGGGCTATGCCTACAGTGTGGCCGACGCCGAGGCTATCGCCGAGCGCGTGGGCTATCCCTGCGTACTGCGCCCGAGCTTTACCCTCGGCGGCGCCGGCGGCGGCATCGCTCACACCCACGAGGAGCTCGTCTCCATCGTGAGCCAGGGCCTGGAGCTCTCGCCCGCCCACGAGGTGCTGGTCGAGGAGTCCATCGAGGGCTGGAAAGAGTACGAGATGGAGGTCATGCGCGACCACGCCGGCAACGGCATCATCGTGTGCTCCATCGAGAATCTCGACCCCATGGGCGTGCACACCGGCGACTCCATCACCGTGGCGCCGGCGCAGACGCTCTCCGACCTTGAGTATCAGCGCATGCGCGTGGCCTCGCTCGCCATTCTGGAGAAAATCGGCGTCGAGACCGGTGGCTCCAACGTGCAGTTTGCCGTGAACCCCAACACCGGCCGCCTGATCGTCATCGAGATGAACCCGCGCGTGAGCCGTTCGTCCGCGCTGGCCTCCAAGGCCACGGGTTTTCCCATCGCCAAGGCCGCCGCGCGCCTGGCCGTGGGCTACACGCTCGACGAGATCGTCAACGACATCACCAAGGCCACGCCCGCCTGCTTTGAGCCCACGATCGACTACTGCGTCGTTAAGGTGCCGCGCTTTGCCTTCGAGAAGTTCAAGGGTACCGACCCCACGCTCACCACGCGCATGAAGGCAGTGGGCGAGATCATGGCGATTGGCCGCACCTTTGAGGAAGCCTTCGGCAAGGCCATGCGTTCGCTGGAGGACGGGCATCAGGGCATTTGTGCCGGTGGCAAGGAAGGTGCCGACAAGCTGAGCGACGATGAGCTCGCTCAGGCCGTGGCAACGCCGACCGAGCACCGCATCTTCTTTGTGGTCGAGGCTCTGCGCCGTGGCTGGGATGTTGCGCGCATCCACGCCATCTGCGGCATCGACCCGTGGTACCTCAACCGCATCAACGATATGGTTCAGGTCCAGGAGAGCATCCGCGGCCTGCGTGTGGAGGATATCGATGCCGATGCGATGCGCTTGCTCAAGCAGTACGGCACGAGCGACGCCGAGATCGCCGCGCTGACCGGCTCGGACGAGCGCTTTGTGCGCGCCTATCGCAAGGGTCTGGGCGTGGTCCCCAGCATGAAGACGGTCGATACCTGCGCTGCGGAGTTCTCGAGCGCCACGGAGTACCACTACAAGACGTACGAGAACATCTACCGCACAAGCCCGGATGCCAAGAAGTGCGTGGCTCCCGACGAGACCACGCCGGCGGACAAGCCCAAGGCGATGATCCTGGGCGCCGGCCCCAACCGCATCGGCCAGGGTATCGAGTTCGATTACTGCTGCGTGCACGCGAGCTACGCGCTGGCGGCCCGCGGCTTTGAGACCATCATGGTCAACTGCAACCCCGAGACCGTCTCGACCGACTACGACACCTCGGACCGCTTGTACTTTGAGCCGCTCACCTACGAGGACGTCATGGATGTCATCGATGTTGAGCGTCCCGACGGCGTCGTGGTGACGCTCGGCGGCCAGACTCCGCTTAAGCTGGCGCGCATGCTCGAGGAGAGCGGCGTGAACATTATGGGCACCAAGCCCGATGCCATCGACTTTGCCGAGGACCGCGAGCGCTTTGCCGCCCTGCTCGACAAGCTGGGCATCATGTACCCGCCGGCGGGCCAGGCCACCTCGTTTGAGGAGGCCGAGGCCGTAGCCGCGCACATCGGCTACCCGCTGCTGGTGCGTCCGAGCTACGTGCTGGGCGGCCGCGGCATGATGATCGCCTACGATGCCGAGCATCTGCGCGATTACATGGCCGAGGCCGCGCGCATTAGCCCCGACTACCCGGTGTATCTGGACCGCTTCCTGGAGGGTGCGATCGAGTCCGATGTCGACGCCCTGTGCGATGGCGAAGAGGTCTACATTGGCGGTATTCTGGAGCATATCGAGGAGGCCGGTATCCACTCTGGCGACTCCGCGACCTGCATCCCGCCGTTCAGCTTTAGCGAGAGCCTGCAGGCAAAGCTTCGCGAGACCACGCGCCGCATCGCGATGGCGCTGGGCGTACGCGGCCTGGTCAACGTGCAGTACGCCATCAAGGGCGAGACCGTCTACGTGATCGAGGCCAACCCGCGTGCCAGCCGCACCGTGCCGTTTATCTCCAAGGCCACCGGCGTGCTGCTCGCCAAGTGTGCCGCACGTATCATGGCGGGCGATTCCATCTCGAGCTTGGGCCTGCCGAGCGACGAGCGTCAGCTGGACTGGTTCTGCATGAAGGAAGCCGTTATGCCCTGGGGCCGTTTCCCGGGAGCCGACGTTATCCTGGGGCCCGAGATGAAGTCGACGGGCGAGGTCATGGGTATCGCCAAGAGCTATCCCGAGGCATATGCCAAGACGCAGCTGGCGATCGACTACAAACTGCCCGATCCGAGCTGCGGCAAGGTGTTCATCAGCGTGTGCGACCGCGACAAGCGTCATATCCTTTCGGTCGCGCGTATCCTTCGCTACCTGGGCTTTGATATCTGCTCCACCGAGGGTACGGCGCGCGTGCTGCGCGGCGGCAACGTGACGTGCGAAGTCGTGGAGAAGATTAGCGGCCCGCACGACGGCGAGCGTCCCAACATCGGTGACCTGATCGCCGATGGCAAGATTGCGGTAATCATCAACACACCGTACGGCCCGGGTTCGCGTGGCGACGGCTATCTGTTGCGTACCGAGGCGGTGCGCCGCGGCGTGACCTGCGTGACCGCGATGTCTGCAGCCAACACGTACGTGAGTGCCATCGAGGCCGTGCGCGAGGACCAGCAGGGTCACGGCAGCGCCAACGACATGGGCATGGACGTCATCGCTCTGCAGGACCTGCCGCAGCACACGGTGTAGTTGACCTGTCCGGCCGGGGCGGGAGGGGCCGAGATTTCCCCCTTTCGCTCCGGCTGCAAGCAGAGTCGTTCAGGAGGAAACTCGGCCCCTCCCGCCCCGGCCTACGGTGACTCAATTGCACCGTGTGCTGCCGAAGGGGCTTTGCGCGATGATTGGGGCTGAACAGAAAATGAGTGTGGGCTCTGTCGTTCATTCGGACGACAGAGCCCACAATTTGTATGGGGCCTTCAGGTGAATTGCAATCATATGAAGGCCTTTTACCAAGGGAGAGATATGTCTTTGGACAGTTAGTTCAGATTTGTATTTCTCAAAGAGCAGAAGTCGGTTAATTTAGGCTCAATTGAACTGTTTTCGCTTTCCTAATGAGGCAGATATGCTTACTCAAGGGCGGAAAAGGCTTATCGCTGGGTCCCAGTGACTCAAAAACCGAGATGATTAAGCAAAAGCCACTGCGAAAAATACAAATCTGAACTAACTGCCCACCACCCTCTGTCAACCTTTCTATTCAAACCAAATCAGCCAACGTATGTCATAGCAATCCCCGGTAGGTCGCAGGGTGGCGGCTGAGCCTTTTCTTCGGGAAACTTCGCGAAGTCCAGTTCCCGAGGGAAAGGTATGGTCTGTGTAATACCAGATAAACAGTACATTTTTGCTTAATTGATATTTGGGAGAAGAACCAATTGGTGTGGCTTATTAAGCCCACTTTGCCATTGACGCTCATTTTAATACCACTGGGAGAATTCCGAACTTGGTTGCGCAACTGCTCCTGTATGCTGATTCAACCTAATAGGTTGATATCTGGTTACTACCAGTTGACCACTTGGTAACGGGTGGGCCCACTGCACGGAATGTACCGAACACCCCTCCCGTTTGATGCGTGCGCCATGCTGCAGGGCGTGCGTCCGCGACAGTTCCGCATGTCGGAGGGAAGGAGTCCAGGTGTGTAGGAATTCCATTTTTACGAAACGGTGGGTGAAGGGAAGCGCGGTCCTCGTTGCCACTGCAGCGACGCTTGTGTTTGCCAATCCCCAGCAGGCGATTGCCACGCCACTCAAGGGTGTCGACTCAGCGACCGTGTCTCAGTCTGCCTCGAACGTCGTCGACATCGATTTCGCTGACGGCATCAAGGGCCGTATTACGTTCCTCGAGGACGGTATTTTCCGTTATAACGTCGACCCCAAGGGTGAGTTTTCCGAGTACGCCACGCCGCGCAGTAAGTCCCACACGGCTAAGATCCAGGCTCAGCCCGATACCTCGGACACCTACAGCAAGCCGAGTGCGACGGTTGCCGACAAGGGCGACACTATCGAGATCACCGGCGGAAAGGCGACCGTGATCCTGGACAAGGCGACTGGCAAGATGAGTATCAAGTCAGGCGACCGTGGCGTGGTTTCTGAGTCTGCGCCCCTCGACCTTGATAAGAAGGGTACCGTCCAGACGCTCGCCAAGGAGAAGTCCGAGAACTTCTTTGGCGGCGGCACCCAGAACGGCCGCTTCCTGCACACCAACCAGACCATCGCCATCTCCAACACTAACAACTGGACCGATGGCGGCGTTGCCTCGCCCAACCCGTTCTATTGGACGAGCGACGGCTACGGCGTGCTCCGAAACACGTTTGCAGAGGGTTCCTACGACTTCGCTTCCACGGACTCATCGACGGTCACGACTTTGCACAGCGAGAATGAGTTTGATGCCTATTACTTCGTGGCGACCAACGAGGGCGCCTCGAACGTGGCAACCGAGATGCTGCAGGACTACTACAAGGTGACCGGCAATCCGGTGCTGCTGCCCGAGTACGGTTTCTACCTGGGTCATCTTAATGCCTATAACCGTGATGGCTGGTCAACGACCTCGGGTCAAAAGAAGTGGGAGACCAAGGGCAGCAAGTCCTCGAGTGAGAAGGGCGACGTTAAATACGAGTCCGGCATGTCGACGGGCTACAAGCTCGACGGCACGCTTGCGGCCGAGACGCTCAACGGTGAGGGCCCTACGGTTGATACCGAGAACATGAAGGCGACCGATTTCGACCGCCAGTTCTCCGCCCGGCAGGTTATCGATGACTACGAGGACAACGACATGCCGCTCGGCTGGTTCCTGCCGAACGACGGTTACGGTGCTGGCTACGGCCAGAACGGTTACTACAAGACCGGCGGCGTCAACTCCGACGGAACGAGTTCTGCCGAGCGCCTCAACGCCGTGCGCGCCAACGTCGACAATCTTAAGAAGTTCACCGAGTATGCCAACTCCAAGGGCGTGAGCACCGGTCTCTGGACCCAGTCGAACCTCGAGCCCGATAGCAACTCCGAGACCCCGTGGCATCTGCTGCGCGATTTCGATTCTGAGGTTAAGACTGGTGGCATCACCACGCTCAAGACCGACGTCGCTTGGGTCGGCTCCGGCTACTCCTTTGGCCTCAACGGCATCAAGACGGCCTATGACACCGTGACCACCGGCGCCAACAAGCGCCCCAACATCATCACGCTTGACGGCTGGGCCGGCACGCAGCGCTTTGGCGGCATCTGGACCGGCGACCAGTACGGCGGTAACTGGGAGTACATTCGCTTCCATATCCCCACGTATATCGGCCAGAGCCTCTCGGGCAACCCCAACATCGGCTCCGATATGGACGGCATCTTTGGTGGCGATCCCATCATCTCCGCTCGCGACTACCAGTGGAAGACATTCACGCCCTCTATGCTTGACATGGACGGTTGGGGCACCTACCGCAAGTCGCCCATGACGCACGGCGATCCATACACGGGCATCTCGCGCTTCTATCTCAAGCTCAAAGCACAACTCATGCCCTATATCTACACGAGCGCGGCCTCGGCGGCCAACATCGACACGGGCAACGGCGATACCGGCCTTCCCATGATCCGCGCCATGCTGCTTTCCGACAACTCCGAGTACGCCGCAAGCACCTCGACGCAGTACCAGTACATGTTCGGTGAGAACTTCCTGGTGGCACCGGTGTATCAGGATACCCAGGCAGATGAGAACGGCAACGATGTCCGCAACGGTATCTACCTGCCCAACTACGGTACCGACGAGAATCCCACCATCTGGATTGACTACTTCTCGGGCAAGCAGTACCGCGGCGGTCAGGTCCTCAACAACTACGAGGCTCCGCTTTGGAAGCTGCCACTCTTTGTTAAGGCCAACGCCATCGTGCCGATGTACGCCGAGAACAACAACCCCGAGGCTGTGACCGAGACCAACACCAAGGGCACCAATCGCAGCCAGCGTATCGTCGAGTTCTTCGCCACCGAGGGTGAGGGCAGCTTTACGCAGTACGAGGATGACGGCTCCTCCATCGAGAACAACACGACCGAGGACGATTCCTACGGCACAATCGACAATATTTCCTACGGTGAGCATGTGAGCACCGTCTATAAGTCGAGCGTGGTGGGCGGCACGGCGACCTTTACCGCCGAGGCATCGCAGGGCGGCTACAGCGGCTACGACTCCAACCGCACCACGACCTTTGTGGCCAACGTCTCCGCCAAGCCCACGAGCGTCTCCGCCAAGAACGGCGGATCCGCGCTCAACGTGGTTGAGGTCGACTCGCAGGAGGCCTTTGACGCCGCGACCCCCGAGGCCGGCCAGGCGGTCTACTTCTACAACGAGACCCCCAACCTCAACCACTACGGTAGCGACGCAGGCAGCACCGAGGCCGAGCAGGGCGAGAGCTTCAACAACACCAAGATCACCACGAATCCCAAGGTCTACGTCAAGTTCGCGAAGACCGATGTCGCCACGGCAGCGCAGACGCTCGAACTGGGCGATTTCGTGAACGCCGATGCCACGCTCGCGGCCGACCGCTTCAACGAGAACCTCTCCGCACCCGCGAACCTTGCTGCCCCCGAGGACGCCACGACCCCCACGAGCATTAAGCTCACCTGGGGGAAGGTCGATGGTGCTACCTCCTACGACCTTAAGGTAGACGGCACTGTGTTCGCCGTGGGCGATGCGGCAGAATTCACGCATACCGATCTTGCCTACAACAGCAAGCATACCTACCAGATTCGTTCGCGCAACGCCGATGGCTACTCCGCATGGAGCGACGTGCTTGAGGCGAACTCTGCGCTCGACCCGTGGCGGAACGTGCCTGAGGCCGAGGAAATCACTTGGGAGGGCTCGCTCTACGGTAGCCATAAGGCCGAACTCGCCTTCGACCATGAGTTCCAGTCGGGCGACGGCGGTTTCCACTCCGGTGGCAACGATCTGGGCAAGGCGCTTACCGTTGACTACGGTCGCGCTTACAAGCTCGACAAGCTCGAGTACTATCCGCGCGATGATGCCGGTAACGGCACTGTGACCAAGATGCGCATCGAGACGAGCCTCGACGGCGTGCATTGGACGACGCAGGAGGTCGACTGGGAGCGCTCCGCCGCTTGCAAGACGGTGGCGTTCGACGGCGCCGTGGCCGCGCGCTACGTGCGTATGACGCCGCTCGCGTCCGTGGGCAACTTCTTCTCCGCCTCCGAGATCGCCATCTACAAGACCGACGGCACGGACGGCTTCGCTGTGGGCTCCAACCTCAACAAGGCCACGGTCTCCGACGGCGACTACTCCAACATGAAGAATTACCTGGGTCTTGAGAACCGCGAGCCCGACACCTCGACGTTCGACTCCCAGATCCGCGCCCACTTCGCCGACCTCAACGGCAACGGCGTCTACGACGTGTACGACTACTCCTTCACCATGGCGGCGCTCGACGGCGGCACCAAGCAAAAGGGCAAGGCTGCTGGCACCCTCGCGGTGATCCCGAGCAAGATGGAGGTCGAGGCCGGCGACGAGATCACGGTCGACGTCTACGCCACCGACGCCGAGAACATCAACGCGCTCGGTGCGCTCGTCAACTTCAACAGCGACCAGTTCGAGTATGTCTCCGAGAGCATCGCGCAGGATGCGTCGACGGCGGGCATGGAGAACCTCTCGCGCGAGAAAGTGCAGTTCACGGATGGCCACCAGACCATCAACCTGGCCTTCGCCAACCGCGGCGACGCCAAGCTCTTCAACAGTACTGGTGTGGTCGCGAGCTTTAAACTCAAGGCTAAGACGGCCGGCAAGGTCGAGCTGCCCTCGACGTCTTGGCTCGTCGGCCCGGCGTGCGACGCGCTCGAGTTCGTGAGTGATGGCACCGTGACGATGCCCGGTGTCCCGCAGCCCACCAAGTCCGAGTACGGCCGCGACGCCTTTGACATCACGATGACCAACGACGAGCTCCCCACCGACGACGGCACCAACGTCGAGAAGCTCATCCAGCAGAAGAGCTATGACGGACTGTTCGACAACAATGAGGGCGGCAACGACTTCGAGTTCCTGTGGAACTATGGGCCCAACTGGATCGACGGCAAGATGCCGACCTACGTCAAGCTGCCCGCCACGATGACGTTCGCCTTCAAGACGCCGTCGAAACTCGATAGCGTCGAGGTCGTTAACCGCAACGGTGGCAACGGCACCGTGCAGAAGATTAAGTCCGTCGTGACGTTCGAGGACGGCTCGACCCAGGAGTTCTCGGGCGGAAGCTTTGATTCCTATCAGGCTCGCTACGCCTTTGGCCTCTCTGCCGAGAACAAGGGCAAGAAGGCGACCAAGGTCGAGATCACGCCGCTTGAGGCATCGGGTGACCAGATGCTCACGCTGCGCGAGATCAACTTCAACTACACACAGGGTGTCGAGGCCATCGAGGGTGTCGAACTGGGCAAGAACCAGACCGAGTTCTTCGAGGGCGATGTGACGCTCGTCGACGCCAAGGCCACGCCCGAGAGCGCCGGCTACCCCTATGTGACGGTCGAGAGCTCCGATCCTTCTGTGGTGAGCGTCTCCGCTGTCCAGGCCGGCGATAGCGTGAGCTACTACCTGCGCGCCAACAAGGCCGGCAAGGCAACGATCACGGTGGCGTCGGTGCTCGATCCCTCCAAGACCGCATCCTATGAGGTCGAGGTCAAGGCTGGTGTCGACACCTCTGCGCTCATGGCAGCGCTTTCCAAGGCCGCGGGCTACAGCGAGTCCGTCTACACCAAGGATTCCTATGCAGCCCTCACCGCTGCGGTCGAGGCGGCTCAGAAGCTCCTCGATGGCGGCCAGGGCAACTATAGCAAGAAGGATGTCGCAGACGCCACGGCCAAGATCGAGAAGGCAATCGACGGCCTCAAGATGCGCCCCGTCGATGAGAAGAGCCTCATCAACACGCCCGAGAACCGCGAGAACGTCAAGGTGACCGGCTTCTCGAGCGAGGCCGACTATGAGGGCAGCAACGCCGTCAACGCTCTTGACGGCGATGAGCAGACGCTCTGGCACAGCGACTGGGCCTATAAGGCCGGTATGCCCCAGTACCTGACCGTCGACCTGGGCCGCGACTACGATCTCACCGACGTCACGTTCCTGCCGCGCCAGGACGGCGGCACGAACGGCGATATCTTTGAGGCCGAGGTGCTGGTTTCCGACACCGCCGACGGTTATGAGATGGGCACCGCCACGTCGATGGGTACGTTTACCTTCGACAACGACGGCCGCGTGCTCACCGACCGTGGCGACTGGAAGCAGATGAGCTTTGGTGCCGCGCGCGGTCGCTACGTGACCGTCAAGGTGCTCCACGCCGGCGGTGGCAGCGTTGACGCCTACTGCAGCATGGCGGAGCTCAAGTTCTACGGTACGGCCGTTCCCAATCCGGTGGCGAAGGACGACCTCACTGCCGCGATTGAAAAGGTTGATGCCGAGGTTGCAGCCGGCGACCTTAAGGCCAGCGACTACACCGAGGCTTCCTGGACCGCGTTCCAGAACGCCTTGGCGAGCGCCCGCGCCATCCTGAACGACGAGAACGCCACGCAGGACGAGGTCGACCAGGCACTCAAGGCACTCGAGAGTGCTCGCGACGCGCTTGAGAAGACTCCGGTGACCCCGGTCGAGAACCCGACCAAGAAGCAGCTCAAGGCCTTGGTCAAGCAGGCGAAGGAGACTGACACCAGGGGCAAGACGGACGAGTCTGTCAAGGCCCTGACGGATGCCATTACCTACGCCGAGGACGTCTTGGGTGATGAGAATGCTTCCGACATCCAGCTCCAGGCGGCCTATGACCAGCTCAAGCTGGCCATTGAGAGCCTCAAGGATGCCGATTTCGGCAATCAGGGCGGCTCGGGCAACCAGGGTTCCGGCAATGGCTCAAACGGCGGCAACCAGGCGGGCAAGCCCGCAGGCGACAAGGCCCAGGGCAGCAAGAAGAGCGGTTCGGCGATCCCCAATACCGGCGACCAGACGGCGGCGACCGTCGCGGCCGTCGGTGGTCTTGGCGCCATCATCGCCGCGATCGGCGCTTTCTTCCATCGTCGCAGCAAGGCTAAGTAGTCCCAGCGACAACTAAGCAAACGTGCCCGCCGCTCCGTCAAGGACGGCGGGCATTGCTTTATTATTTCAGCCAACGTACGTCATGGCAATATCCGGTAGGTCGCAGGGCGCTTCGCGGGCGGGCCAGGCTCTATCTGAACGACTTTGCGAAGCAACCGGAGTGAAGATAAAGCCTGGCCCGCCCGCGAAGCGCCACAGAGACCGCAGGGACGGGAGCAGCTATACTACTCTCAGTAGTTAAGGGTCGCGGATCCGCCGCGTCACCGCTCTCAACAGGAGGTCTTTGTTTATGGCAGATCAGAAGCCGGTTGTCGGGATCATCATGGGCTCCAAGTCCGATCTGGGCGTTATGGAAGGTTGCACCGCCGAGCTCGAGGCGCTGGGCGTGCCCTATGAGCTCGTGATTGCAAGTGCGCACCGCACGCCGGCGAAGGTCCATGAGTGGGCCTCGACCGCTGCCGACCGCGGCATCAAGGTGATTATCGCTGCTGCCGGCAAGGCTGCTCACCTGGGCGGTGTCGTGGCTGCGTTTACGCCGCTGCCGGTTATCGGCGTGCCTATGAAGACGAGCGATCTGGGTGGTATGGACTCGCTGCTGTCGATGGTGCAGATGCCTTCGGGCGTGCCCGTTGCCTGTGTGGCCATCAACGGTGCCAAGAACGCTGCCATTTACGCCACGCAGATCCTGGGCGCCTGCGACCCCGAGTACCGCAAGGTTATCGAGAAGATGAAGCAGGAGATGGCTGACGCCTAAGCGCTCTGCCAGTCCATTTGCAGCATAAGGAGAGCCATGTCCGACTATCAGGGAAAGCGTTTTTCGGCTTCTCGGATTCCCGATTCAGCCAAGTCGGGAGCAGCCCGCGCGCCGCAGCAGGGTCGGACATCCTCTCCTCAACAGCCGCGCGCGCCGCGCCCCGTGACGCCGGCGAAGCATCGCCGTCAGGATACGCCGGCTGCATATCGTCCTTCGTCATACAGTACGGCCAAGAAGTCACCTCGCTCTTCGGCGCATGCCGCGCCATCGAGCTATACCGAGCCGCCGCGCAAAAAGCGCCGCTCCGTCATTCCCATTCTGCTCATCATCATCGGCATTGGCCTGATCGTTGCTGCGGCCGCCATCTTTATCAACGCGCAGATTGGCTACAAGCAGGCGAGCGAGTCGTATCAAAAAATCGAAAAGCAATATGTGAGCGACAAGGACGCCAGTGGCGTGCCAATTGTCGACTTCAATGCGCTGGCCCAGACAAATCCCGAGGTTGTGGGTTGGATTTACGCGCCCGGCACCAACATCAACTACCCCGTGGTGCAGACCAACAACAACTCCAAGTACCTCAACACGCTGTTCGACGGTACGGCCAATGCCTCGGGAGCCATCTTCCTGGATAGCGACGACACCGCGCCGGGCATGGTGGATCAGCAGACCACGATTTACGGTCATCATATGAACGACGGTTCGATGTTCAACGTGATTTCGGATACGACCGATCAGGCGACGTTCGACAGCATGGAATACGTGTACTACATCACGCGTGATGCGACGTATAAGTTGCGCCCGCTGGCGACCAAGGTGGTCGAGGACACGTATGCCAAGGCGCGCACGCCCAACTTTGAGGGCGATGACGGACTGAAGAATTACCTGTCCGAGATGCTCGACGGCGCCTCGGCCGTGGCGAGCGATGCCACCGATCGTGCCGCTTCGGCAACCAAGGTCGTAACGCTTGTGACCTGCCGCTCGCTGTCATTTAGCAATACGCGCGCAGTCATGGTGCTCACGCCGGTCGAGGAATAAGTGGTTCGAGAGTAGCTAAAAGAGCCCCGTCCCAAATGAGCTACTCGACGACAGTAAAAAGGAGAAATGATGCTTGAAAGTGGCAAATCGATGCCTTCGGTTGATGCTTGGCTGCGCGAGGCCAAGGCCGATGTTTCGGCGGCTGATTGCGGGATGTACCTGACACACAACGGCGTGGTGCGTGCGACGCCTAAGTCCGAGGTGCGTGGGGTCGAGACAGATGGTGTGGCGCCTGGACATAAGGTGGGCGGCATGGTGTTTGGCTTTGATGCCGAAAAGGTGCAGGCCGCTATCGAGGTAACGCGTGCGATGCCGGGTATCGGCTATGTGCGCGTGTGGCTGGCGAGTGGCGAGCTTACCGTGGGCGACGACATCATGCTCGTGCTCATTGGCGGAGACATTCGCCCGCATGTGGTCGATGCGCTGCAGGCGCTCGTCGGTACCATCAAAAATGAGTGTGTGAGCGAGATCGAGCGCGAGGCGTAAGGCCGGCAGCGGCACTCGCCAACAAAAAGCCCGCTGGCAGTTCAATTGAACTGCGCCCCAAATCTTGGACGCCCTAAATAGCGACTAGGCTGGAGTGGGAAGGATAAACTGGACTTTCTTTTAAGGATCCTCAAGCGTATTGCCG
>CABSKX010000054.1 GCA_902478365.1 uncultured Collinsella sp.
ATTTGGGACGGGGTAGCTAAAATAGCCCCGTCCCAAATTGACTACTCTGCCTTGGCGTTGGCCTAGTACTGGCTCTCGTGCTTGCTGAAGAAGTCGAAGCGCGGGGGCAGCGGCTTTACGCGGTGCTCGCCGGGCTTCTCGCCCAGGCTCTCAACAAACTCGTCCGTGGAGGCGAAGATGTTGTCCCAGCTAAAGAAGGCGACCGGATCGACGTCGAAGTACTCGCAGATGAGCTCGCAGCCGGCCGGGACGATGCCGTGCATGAGCACGGTCGCCACGCGCAGTTCGGTAAAGGCGTCGACCAGTGCCTGCGTCATGGCGGCGTTTGCCTCGCTACCCTCGAGCTTGTTGGCGGCCTTGGAGGCGTCGCTCCAGCGCTTGTTGGCGGCACGCAGGTAGTCGTCGCACACGGCGAGCGCGCGGTGCGTCTCGAACTTATACATGGCCTGCTCAAAGGCGAGGGCTGCCTGCTCGGCGGCTTCGACCACGGTGGCGGAGGCGGCACCGGCGGGGATGCAGCCGTTGCGGTACGGGCTCTCGTCGCCCTCCTTGACGGCGACGCCGTAGAAGCAGCTGCGGGCCAGGCGGTTGAAGACGCCGGTCAAAAGGGCGCTCTCCTTAAGGGCCGGATCGATGACGCGCTTGTCGTCGCAGGCACGTACCTCGTTGCCGTCCTTGTCCTTGCCGGTCACGCGCGTGTCGTATGCCTTGGGACTAAAGCTCACCGGCTTTTCGGACAGGCCGAGCGACAGCCAATGCGCGCGCATCTGCTCGCAGGTGTAGTGGTTGAGCAGGTCGTCTGCCGGCGGGGGAGGCGTCTGCGAGGACGAGCTGGCCTTTTTGCCCATGTAGAGCAGGTGATAGCAGGCGCTGACGGTGCTCTGCGTAAGGTCCCAACCCAGGGCCTCCCACATGGCGGTCTGCGCGATGCAGTAGAAGTAGATGTTGTCCTGACCGATGAACTGGTAGATCTGAGCGTCGTCAGAGCACCACCAGTCGCGCCAGTCGAGCGAGCTGTGCTGGTAGGTGGGCGCGGGGACCTGCGTGGAATCGGCGGCGGGCTCGCCCATGAGGGCGGCGTCCTGGGCGGCGACACCCTCGGTCACGCCGGCGGCCTTGGCATCGCGTGCGAGCACGGTGCGGGTGTAGCTGATGGGCGCCCACAGGCTCTCGGGCCAGCACCAGCAGGTGACGTCGGTCACGCCGTCGACCTCGGGCACCGGAACGCCCCAGTCGATGTTGCCGGTGATGCGGAAGGGCACGAGCGCCTTGCCGCTGCGGAAGCGCACGCCGCCGTTGGCGAGCACCGCGTGGGCGTCGTCGCGCTCCTTCCAGCTGGGGAAGGTGACGGTAAAGCTGCTCTTGTTGCCCTCGGGCTCCAACACGGTGTGCTCGGGGAGCTGGTCCTCGACGTCGTCGAAGGCCTCGCGGAATTTGTTCTGAATGTAGAGCTGAGCCGGCAGCAGCCACTCCTCCATGGTCTTGGAGACCACGGAGCGAACCTGCGGGTTCTTGGCGAGCTTGGCGGTATAGGTCTTCATAAAGTCGAGGTAGGCCGGCAGGTCAAAGTAGAGGTTGTCGACCGGGCGCAGCTCGGGCACCTCGCCGGTGAGCTGGCTCTTGGGCGCGATGAGCTCCTCGGGCTCAAACTGGTGTCCCAGGTCACACTCGTCGGCGTAAGCCTTCTCGGACTTGCAACCTTGGATGGGGCAGCGGCCGATGACCTGGCGACCGTTGAGGAACGTGCCGGCCTTGGCATCGTAGAACTGCAGCGTGGAGCGCTTGGAGATGGTGCCCTGCTCGTGCAGACGCTCGATAATCTCGGCGGTCACCTCGTTCTGGATCTGGGCCGCCGGCTCAAGGCCCGAGCCGCCATAGATATCGCAGCTGATGTTGTAGTTGTTGAGGGTCGCGGCCTGGCGGGAGTGGTTGGACTCGACGTACTCGCTAATGGACTTGTCGTAGCCCTCGTTCTCCTTGAGCTTGCGGTAGCTCTCCATGATGGGCGAGCCGTAGCAGTCGGTGCCCGAGGTGAAGATGACGTTCTCGCGGCCCAGACGGTCGCGCAGGAAGCGGGCGAAGAAGTCGGCCGGGACAAAGACGCCGCCAACGTGGCCAAAGTGAAGGCCCTTGTTACCGTAGGGCTCGCCGGCGGTAACGATGGCGCGGCGAGGCCAGCTGGGACGGTCGTTCATGGAGTATTTGGATGCCATGGGACTCCTTCGCATATGGTGAGAGCACGGCCGGGCGCGAGGCTCGGCGGCGCGGTGATCAATTCGTGCATATCGTTCGACATTATCGCACATGCGGACGGGTACGTGGCAGGGGCGCTATCCTAAGATGCTATGAATGAGATTTCCAACATACATGCGTTTGAGGACGAGGATTTTCTGCACGCCTGCTTTGTGTGGGGGATGGCCGTGCTCGGCGCATTTGCCGTGTGCCTGGTGCCGGTGTTTATGCTGCTGGGTGGCCCCGCGGACCTGGATGCGGCTGACGCGGGCGGCTGGACCACGGTCTTGGGCTGGATAGTCGGCTTGGCTGCGGTTTCGGCGGCGTCATTTGCCGTGCATGAGCTGGTGCATGCGGTGTTCTTTAAGCTGTTTGCGCCCGCCGGTGCGCGCGTGACCTTTGGGGCGAACCTCGAGACATGCATGATCTATGCCTGCGCCGAGGGCGTTGTGTATTCGCGCCGGCGGTACATGGTCATTTGCCTGGCGCCGACGGTTGTTTTGACGGCGGCGTTTGCCTTGGGCTTTGCGTTCTCGGGCTATCCGCTGCTGTGCTACCTGGCGGCCGGCTTGCATTTGTCGGGCTGTGTGGGCGACTGGTATTACGTGCGGACCATTTTGCGCGACCGCCGCATTGTCGCCTGCGAGGACACGTCCTTTGGCGTTCGCTTTTTCGCAAGGTAGTCTTTTTGGGATGATTTTTCTGGGACGGGGATTTAAAAATCATTAGGTACGCAATGATTTTTTAATCCCCGTCCCAGAAAAATCATTGTGGGAGAGGAGATGTTGATGAAGCCGTTGCTGTTGCACGCCTGCTGTGCGCCGTGCTCGCTTGAGCCGGTTCGCCTGCTGCGCGAGGAGGGGTTTGAACCCACAATCTGCTGGACCAACCCCAATATTCAGCCGCGCGATGAATGGCAGCGCCGCCTGGACGAGCTGCGCCGGTGGTGTGCCGACGGCGGCATCGAGCTTATCGAGGCAGGGGAGGACCACGAGCGCTGGGAGACCGGCGTGGCACCGCTGGGTGCCGATCGACCCCGTCGCTGTCGCGCGTGCTATGCCTTGCGCTTGGCCGAGGCGTGCCGCGTGGCCCAGGAGCGCGGGTTTGAGTTTGTGGGCACGACGCTCGCCGTCTCGCCGTATCAGCTGTTCGAAACCTGCAATGATGTGTTGGAGCGTCTGGCTGCCGCTCGCGGTCTCACTCCGGTGATTCGCGATTTTCGTCCGTATTATCCCGAGGCCACGCGTCGCTCGCGCGAGCTTGGCATGTATCGGCAGAACTACTGTGGTTGCCGCTTCTCGGCTGTCGAGGCGGCCATGGACCGCGCCCGTATCCGCGACGAGCGCAAAGCCGCCAAAAAGTAGTTCATTTGGGACGTCAGCCTGCTAGGATGTAGAGCGGACTTTAGCTATATAAGGAGTATCCGACGTGTCTATGCGTACCGATGATTTTGACTATAACCTTCCTGAGGAACTGATTGCCCAGGCGCCTGCCGAGCCGCGTGACTCCTGCCGCCTGCTGGTGGTTGATCGCAGGGGCTCCCAGGCGGGAACGCCGCTGGAGCACGGCGGTACCGTCGAGCACCGCATCTTCCGTGACATCATTGACTATATCGAGCCGGGCGATGTGCTCGTCATCAACAAGACGCGCGTGATGCCGGCCCGCCTGATCGGTCACAAAGCCGGCTCGGGTGGCGTGGTCGAGACGCTGCTGCTCAAGCGCCGCGAGGATGTTGACCCGCTGGGCCATGTTTGGGAGTGTCTGGTCAAGCCGGGCAAGCGTCTGAAGCCCGGTGCTCAGATTGAGTATCGCGCCGGTGGCGCCCATGCGCCCGAGGGCGCGCCCGTGGTGCTGACGGCCGAGGTCATCGACTTTGTCACCGATAGCCGTGGTGGCCGTCTGGTGCGCTT
Organism: uncultured Collinsella sp.; assembly: GCA_902478365.1. GTDB lineage: Bacteria > Actinomycetota > Coriobacteriia > Coriobacteriales > Coriobacteriaceae > Collinsella. Next base: position 4,143 of record CABSKX010000054.1, read on the forward strand.
TGAGCCGGCCGGTTGCAATGCCGCCGGCGACCCGCGCACGCTCGACGAGGCTATTCATGCTGCCGGCCACGTGCCGCTGCCGCCCTACATTACCGACTACGAGGGCGACCCCGAGAAGTACCAGACCGTCTACGCCATGAAGGAGGAGCACTCGGCTGCCGCTCCTACGGCGGGTCTGCACTTTACTCCCGAGCTCATGGCCGCTATCGAGGCCAAGGGCGCGAAGTTTGCCGCTGTCGAGCTCGAGGTGGGCATCGATACCTTCCGCCTGGTGGAGGAGGACGACCCTACGCAGCACGTGATGCACACCGAGCGCTACCACGTATCGCAGGAGGTGGTCGACGCCGTGCATAAGGCTAAAGCCGAGGGGCATCGCGTGATCGCCGTTGGTACCACCGCGGTGCGCTCGCTCGAGAGCGCGTTTGACGCGGACGCGTCGGTGTCCGATCCGGCTGTGACGGCGCGCTATTTTGAGGGCCGCGAGGACGGCGCCGACACGCTCGGCCGCGGTGACATCGTGGTGCGCGAGAACGCGACGACGCAGCTCTACCTTATGCCTGGCTCGACCTATCACGTGGTCGACGCGCTGATCACGAACTTCCACGTGCCGCGCTCCACGCTCATGATGCTCGTGAGCGCGCTTGCCTCCCGCGACCAGATCATGGATGCCTACGCCGCCGCCATCGAAGAACGTTATCGCTTCTTCAGCTTTGGCGACGCGATGCTCATTCAGTAGGTTACGGCGTTTTCCAAACGCCGTAACCGGCCGACGCTGCAAACGCCCCTAAGCGGCAATCTGACGTTCAATCGTCGGGCATGACCAGAAGGTCAATGCCCTCCTCTTTCACGTCACCTTGCTCGCTTAGGGGCGTTTTCGCTGTCCGCGCCAAAACATCGGCGTTGCCGTGGTTCACTCGGCACCTGGGGACGTTCCTTTTGTGCCGGCACTTGGGGACAGTCCTTGCGCCGATCTAAATAAGTTGCGGTGAGATAGTTCTTGAATTGGCCTTTTTCAGGGCTAGATAGGAACTATCTCACCGCAACTGCGTTGGGTGTTTTTGGCAGCGGGTTTACTTGCTCGCGAACAGCCAGATCAGGATGATCACCAGAATCACGGCGATGATGCAGGCGATGGCTCCGGTGAATTTGACGCGTGAGTCGCGGGTTCGCTTGCGAACGTCGTCTTCGGCGGCCTCGAGTTGGGCAACTTCGCGCTCGGTCTCGGTATGCTCGGCCTTGTCGCGTGCCAAGGACCCGGCGAGCGATTCGGTGATCTCGGGATGGTCGTGCACCTCGGTCGCCTGCTCGATAATCGACTGCGCATGCGCTGCATCTGCCCGGGCGTTTGCGATGGCCTGCTCTTGCTCGCGGCGTGCCTTGTCCTGCGTGGCGATCTTTTCGCGCAGCTCGCGCTGGCGCGTCGCGGCGGCAGTTTTTGCGGACTGCAGCTCGTCGCGCGCGGCATCTGCCTCAGCCGTTACGGCCTGGTGCGCTCGTTTAGCGTCGGCGATGGGGGCCTGTGCCTGCTCGACGGCCTGCTCGGCGGCGGCAAGTGAATGCTCAAGATCGGCGGTCACACGCGGAATGTCTTCCTCGGCCTTGCGGAGGGCGTCGGCAGCGTCGGAGATTTGCATAGACAACTCGCTGGTGCGCACGGTGTAATTGGCGGGATTTGCCGAAGGGTTGCGCTGCAGCTCGGCATACTCGCGACGCAAGGTCTCGAGCTGTGCGCGCGTAGCATCGGCAGTTTGTCGTGCGGCGGCGATACCGGCATCGCGCTCGGCCTTCACTTTGTCGCGGATGCGCTTGGAATCCTCAAGGCGACGAACGAGCCGGTTGCCGGTCTCGCGCGAGCTTGCCTCGCGGGCTTCCACGGCGTCGAGTGCAGCCTTCAGGCGGAGCTCGGTCGCATCGTCCTCTGCCTTCATTTGCTCGAGCTGGCCCTTGAGCTCCGTCGCTTTGGCGGCATGGGCATCACGGTTAATTTCAGCTGCCGCAGCGGTCTTCTGTGCCGCGGCAATCGCCTGGCGTTGATCGGCGATGATCTGATCGTAGCGGCCTGCGATGTCCTGGCGCGTCTCGAGCTCCTCTGCCTGGTCGGCGATGCGCTGCTCAAGCTCGGCTAAATGGGCGCGGGCATCGGCGAGTGCCTTCTTGGCGGCGTTCATCTCGCGCATGGCCGACGCGCCCTGGGCGATAAAAGTGCCCACGGCGTTAGCGGTGTTTGAGACGGCGCTCCCCAGGTCGCGGCTCGTGGCGGGAGCATGCGAGGTGGTCGGGTGCGCGGCTTCGGCGGCATTCGTATCGGCAGTCTGCGGCGCGGCGATATTGCCGGTGCCGCCTTCGATCACGGAAAAGCCCGCTGCGTGCGGGTCGACCGCGTCCGCGCCGATCGTGGGGTGCTCGAGTTGTAGGAACGAGGGCATGGTACTGCCCTGGTCGGCAACCGGGGTCTCGCCGGGCACAAACGTCGAGGCAGCCTCGGCGGCTTCCTCTTCCTCGGCGTCGACATCGGCATCGGCGACGGCGTCCTTCATCGCTTTGACGGCATCCATCATGGAGTCCATGACGGCGTCGAGCTCTTCTTCCGAAGACACCTCGATGGGGCCCGCTACTTGCGGAGCGCTCTCGGCCTTGGGCTCAGTATCGCTCGGGTCCGGCTGCTCTAGCTGCTCTTCTTTGTCTTGCTCTGCGGCGACATTAGCGTCTGCGGCCTCGCCTGCGGCGGCAGGAGCCTCCTCGACGGCGGCATCAATGCTGCCATCGCTGCTGGTAGAAGTATCGCAGTCGTCAATGGTGTCTGCGGAATCATCAATATGCTGTTGAGTCTGGGGGTCCAGCTCGTCTGTCATAGGCATGTGCTCCTCATCGTTGTTTGTCACCCTATGATAAAGTCTCGCGCCGACATCCCGCGCGCCGCAGCAAAGTTTCAAAACGTGTTCGATGGCTCGCGTCGATAGCAAAAACTCGGCCGCTCTACCCAATTTTTACTTGACAATCCCTTCGCCGAAAAACGTTATGCCGTTCGCCTATCGAGGCCTTTTCTTTTCACTTGAAGAAGCTAAAGTTGCATCTCAGCTTTTGGCGCGTTTATTTTGGATGCGCGCAGTCGGCGGGCGTGCCCGTCGCGATTTTGAAAGGACTTCGTATGGGACTTTTCACTGGTAAGACCGTGATCGTCACCGGCGGCGGCAAGGCCACGCTTAAGGACGGCTCTGCTGGCTCCATCGGCTACGGCATCGATATCGCTTTTGCCAAGGAGGGCGCGAACCTCGTTATCACCGGTCGCAACGTCGCCAAGCTCGAGGCTGCCAAAGAGTCTCTTGAGGCCGAGTACGGCGTCAAGGTTCTGCCTGTTCAGGCCGATGTCTCGGCTGGTCAGGACAACGAGGCCGTCGTGCAGAACGTTATCGACAAGGCGATTGAGGAGTTCGGTCGCATCGACGCCGTCGTCAACAACGCTCAGGCCAGCGCCTCGGGTGTGACCATCGCCGACCACACTATGGACCAGTTTAACCTTGCCATTTACTCTGGCCTGTATGCCACCTACCTGTACATGCAGAAGGCCTATCCGCACCTGAAGGAGACCAAGGGCTCCGTGGTCAACTTTGCTTCGGGCGCCGGCCTGTTTGGCAACTATGGCCAGTGCAGCTATGCTGCCGCCAAGGAGGGCATCCGCGGTCTGACCCGCGTCGCCGCCAACGAGTGGGGCAAGGACGGCATCAACGTCAACATTGTGTGCCCGCTTGCCTGGACTGCTGCGCTCGAGAACTTCCAGGATGCCTATCCCGAGGCGTTTAAGGCCAACGTCCACATGCCGCCGGCAGGCCACTACGGCGACGTCGAGAAGGAGATCGGCCGCGTGGTCGTTCAGCTTTGCGGCCCCGACTTTAAGTACATGAACGGCGAGACCGTTACCCTCGAGGGTGGCATGGGCCAGCGGCCGTAGGAGTTACGGCGTTTTACCAAACGCCGTAACGGGCCGACGCTGCGCGGTCACCAGAGCGACAATTTGTCATTCAAAGAGGGCGGCATGACCAGAAGGTCTATGCCGCCCTCTTTTCATGCCAACTTGTTCGCTCTGGCGACCGCTCGCTGACGTTGCCAGAGCATCGGCGTTACCTTGGCTGTTGGATGTAGTCGTTGGGGACGTTCTTAGAAAAGTAGTCGTTGGGGACGTTCTTAAATGACTAGTCGAAGGGGACACTCTTGCCGGCGCTTGGGGACACTCTTGCCGGCAGATTGGGACACTCCTTTGTAAGGTGGCGCTGAAGACTGTCCCCGACGGCTAGTCGTTTAAGAACGTCCCCAATGACTATGACCCCTTTGCATCAGTTTCTGTCGAGTCGGTGCGGGTTGTTGGTTGCCCGTATAATGGTTTGCGTATGAACCGCAACCAAGGAGTTCCAGTTTATGGACCAGAGCCTTTTTAAATTCGACCTGATTGCCGAGGATCCGACGACGCACGCGCGTGCCGGCGTACTGCACACCCCGCACGGCGACATCGAGACGCCGATCTTTATGCCCGTGGGCACCAAGGCAAACGTCAAGGGTATTCCTACCGAGACCGTCAAGCAGCTCGGTGCCCAGATCGTGCTTGCCAATACCTACCATCTGTCCATGCGTCCCGGCGAGGACACCATCGCCGAGCTGGGCGGACTGCACAAGTTTATGAACTGGCACGGCCCCATCCTCACCGATTCGGGCGGTTTCCAGGTCTTCAGCCACAACGACGCCGTCAAGCTCACCGACGAGGGCGTGCGCTTTATCGTCAACGACTACGACGGCCGCCACGTGTTCTGGACGCCCGAGGACAACATGGAAATCGCCATGAAGCTCGGCTCCGACATCTGCATGCAGCTCGACCAGTGCCCCGGCTATCCTGCCACACGCGCCTACGTCGAGCGCGCGGTGGAACTGTCGAGCATGTGGGCCGAGCGCTGCTACAAGGCTCACACCCGCGATGACCAGGCACTCTTTGGCATCGTCCAGGGCGGCATGCATCTGGACCTGCGCCTGCGCTCGCTGCGCCACCTGGAGGAGTGCGGCGACTTCCCCGGCTATGGCATCGGCGGCTACTCGGTGGGCGAGGACCACGAGACCATGTTCGAGACGCTGGCGCCGCTGGTTTCCGAGTACATGCCTAAGCACAAGCCGCGCTACCTCATGGGCGTCGGCAACCCTACCACGCTCGTGCGCGGCGTTGGCGTGGGCATCGACATGTTCGACTGCGTGCTGCCGACGCGCACCGGCCGCATGGGTACGGCGTTCTCCAGTGAGGGTCGCCTTAACTTCCGCAACGCGCGCTTTGCGCACGACGACGGCCCCATCGATCCCACCTGCACCTGCCCGGTGTGCACGGGCGGCTACAGCCGCGCGCTCATCCGCCACATGGTCACGCAGAAGGAGATGCTCGGCGGTATTCTGCTGTCGATGCACAATATCTACTACCTGCTCAACCTTATGCAGCGTGCCCGCCAGGCCATTATTGAGGGCCGCTACGGCGCGTTTGTGAGCGACTGGATGAACAGCCCTGCGGCGGTGGATTACTAAGAGCGGCGTGGGCGCTTGCAGAGCGCGGGCAACGGCAAGGGCGAGCGCCGGCCGGTCATCGCGTTCGCTAAGACCGTCTGCGCGACCGCTGACCGATAGCTTGCAAGCACTTGATGCATCGTGGGTACCATACCGAATAGTTGATGTTCGGGCGGGTGTTTGGCGCATGGCGTCGACCCCGCCCGTTTTCTTTTTCTCGATAGGAGTACCCATGATTAAGAACGAGAATGTTGAGGGCGAGCCGGCCTACGACGAGACGTACCGCCGCGGCCCCGTGGTCATGCGCGGCCCCATGATTCCTAAGGACAATACGTACGCCAACCTGCTGGCGCCCGAGGAGTCGACCGACTGGCTGCATGCTGATCCGTGGCGTGTGCTGCGCATTCAGGCAGAGTTTGTCGACGGCTTTGGCGCGCTTGCCGAGCTCGGGCCCGCGGTGACCATCTTCGGCAGCGCCCGCACGCCCAAGACCGATCCGCTCTACAAGGCGGCGCGTACCGTCGGGCGCAAGATTGCGCAACGTGGCGTGGCGGTCATCACCGGTGGCGGCCCCGGCATCATGGAAGCGGCCAACAGGGGAGCGGCGAGCGTCAACGGCAAGTCAGTTGGTTTGGGCATTGAGCTGCCGCACGAGCATGGGCTCAACAAATATGTGAACCTCGGTATGGACTTCCGTTACTTCTTTGTGCGCAAGACCATGTTCGTCAAATACAGCTCGGGCGCCATCGTGTTTCCCGGAGGTTTTGGTACGCTCGACGAGATGTTCGAGGTGCTCACGCTGGTGCAGACGCACAAGGTCAAGCGCATGCCGCTTGTGCTGGTGGGTACCGAGTACTGGCAGGGCCTATTCGACTGGCTTAACGGTCCGGTGATGGATGCCGGTATGATCAGCCCGCTCGATCCCGAGCTCGTACACATCACCGACGACCTCAACGAAGCTGTCGACATTGTCCTGAGCGGGTTGATGTAGGGCGAGCGTGCCTGTTGTTGTAGTAATGAGAACGGCAGATTGATGTTATTTAACATCAGCCTGCCATCTAAACTGGGTATACTGATGTAAAAGACGAGGCGAGGAGGTCGCGTATGTCTACTGCAACGGTTAAGCCTACGACGGTTCGCATCGAAGAGGGGCTCAAGGAACAGGCGACTGAGTTCTTGGACTCAGTTGGTTTGAGTCTCAATTCGTATCTCAACCTTGCTGTTCGGCAGCTGGTAAATCAGCGAAAGATTCCTTTTGAGATTGTAGGAAGGGCGGAAGTGCCCAACGAGGCGACGAGGCGTGCCATGGTAATCGCCGAAGCTCATGAGTTGGGGATTTTGCCGGACGATAGCCCGTCATTCAACGACGCTGATGAGCTTATATCGTTCCTCGATGAGGGCTAGCGATGTTTGAGATTAAAGTCGAGGCTCAGTTTAAGGTGGATTACAAACGGACGATGCGCATCCATCCGCAGCTAAAGAGCGAGTTTAAAGCGGCGGTTGCAGAGCTTGTGGCCCATGGGTCGCTTCCAGCGGAGTACGGCGCCCACGAGCTCTCAAACCCGGGCGGAAACTACAACGGCCACATCGATTTCCACCTATCCGATGGCTTGGTCGATGTGGTCGTTCTGTACTTGCCGCATAAGACTAATCCTGTGATCCGACTGGTCAGAATGGGCTCGCATGAGGAATTATTCCAGGGCCCGCAGGGCTGATTGCCGATTTCTAAGTTGCGGTGAAATAGGGACTGATTGGCGGCTGATAAGCCAAAAACAGTCCCTATTTCACCGCAAGTGGTAAAGGTGCTCCTAGTGGATGGGCTGGTAGCGCGGGCAGTAGCTGATGGCGATGGCGTCGACGCCTACATGGGTGGCGATGGTGCAGCCGATGGGGCCGGTGCCGGCGTCTACGTAGTCCTGGCCTGCGAGCGCTTGGTTGACGAGCTCCTGCTCCTCGGCTGCGCCGGTCGTGAGCACGCGCACGCTGGAGCCCGGATGCTCGGCCAAAAATGCGAGGCAGTCGGCCATGGTGTTGGCGACGATGCGCTTGGCGCCGCGACCCTTTTTGATGGCCTTGATCTCGCCCGATTTCCACTCCGGTGAAACGGCCAGGCGAATGTTGAGCATCTGCGTCAGCTGGCCGGCGAGCTTGGGCGCGCGGCCGTTCTTAACGAGGTTCTCGAGCGTGCGGGGAATCAGCAGCAGGCGGGCGTCGGGCAGCGTCGCGCGGATCTGCGCCTCGGTCTCGTCCAGGCTGCGGCCGTCCTCGCGCATGGCGAGCGCGTACTCCACCAGCAGGCCCTCGGCGCCCGAGCCGGTGCGCGAGTCGATGCAACGCACGTCGAGCTCGTGGGTATCGGCCACCTGGCACGCGTTGGCGTAGCAGGCAGACCACTCGCTGCACAGCGAGATAAAGATGGCGTTGTCGTGGCCGTCGGCACGCACGCGATCGAAGAGCTCCTTGAACTCACCGGCGCTCGGCTGCGAGGTGTGCGGCAGTTGCTCGGAGCCTGCCATGCGGGCGACGTATTCCTGGGCGGTGATCTGCACCTGGTCGAGCAGGTCCTCGCCCTCGATAATCACATGTAGCGGAATCACGTAAATGCCGAGCTCTTGGGCGCGGGCGGGGGAGATGTCCGACGTGGAGTCGGTTATGATGGCAAAAGACATAATTGCACCTTTCGTTGGGGCGCTTGCGCGCCGCCTTCTGAGAGCAAAGTGCGACAAGTATAGTGGAGTCGTTCCACATTGCCAGCTTTAATTGTTGAATAGTCAACAGTTTGAAGTGTCGGTGTGGAAATCATCAACTGGGGAAGAGGGATGCCGATGGAGGCGCTGGAGATATGCAGGCGGCCGGTCGTGCTGTTTGATTTCGATGGCACGGTGGCCGATACGGGTCGGGCGGTGATGACCTCGACGCGCAAGACGCTGGCTGCGCGCGGGTTTTTAGAAGCGCAGATGGGCGACCTGCGCCGCATGATCGGGCCGCCCCTGTGGAAGAGCTTCCACGACTTCTACGGCTTTACGCGCGAGGAATCGCTCGTGGTGGCCGACGAGTACCGCGCCTTTTTTGATGAGCTGGGACCGGGGGAGTACCCCGTGTTCGATGGGATCCCCGAGCTGTTGGATGGGTTGGCCGCGCAGGGGCATCGCATGGCGGTCGCGACGTCTCGCATGGAGGCAAAGTGCATCGATATGGTGCATGAGCTGGGGCTTTGCCAGTTCGAAGCCGTGGTTGGCATGAATCCGACGCAGGGGCGCGAGACCAAAGCGGATTCGGTCCGCGATGCGCTGGCGGCCCTGGGCGCGACCGCGGACGAGGCCGTGATGATCGGCGACCGCTTTAACGACGTCGAGGGTGCGCACGTGATGGGCGTGCCGTGCATCGGCATCTATTCGGGCGCGGCGGCGCCGGGGGAGCACGAGGCCGCGGGCGCCGATGCGGTGGTGCACTCGGTGGCCGAGCTTGCTAAACTTTTCGCAATATAAGTATGTGATGTGAGGGGCGGGCACGCTCGCCGCTCATTGGTAAGGAGGTCGTCCATGAATCAGGTGGAGCAGAGCGTTGCTGAGTACGTCGACGAGGTCTGGGAGGATGTCGTCGCCGATATCGAGCAGCTGGTGAGTTATCCGTCCGTGGCAGTTTCTGCCGATGCGGAGCCCGACGCGCCGTTTGGCCGCCCGGTCCGTGACGCGCTCGATTGCGCGCTCGGCATCGCGCAGAAGCTCGGCTACCAGACGAGCGACGACGAGGGCTATGTGGGCATTGCCGATATCCCCGGTCGCGGCGATAAGCAGCTTGCGACCATCTGCCATGTGGACGTGGTTCCCGCCGGCCCTGGCTGGAACACCGACCCGTTCGCCATGGAGCGCCGCGAGGGCTGGCTACTCGGCCGTGGCGTGATCGACGACAAGGGTCCGGCCGTGCTGTCGCTCTACGCCGGCGCCTATCTGCTCAAGCACGGCATTACCCCGCGCTATACCTTCCGCGCCCTGCTGGGCTGCGATGAGGAAGTGGGCATGTCCGACGTTCACCATTATCTGGAGAACCACGCAAACCCCGATTTTCTGTTTACGCCCGACGCCGAGTTCCCGGTCTGCAATGCCGAGAAGGGCCAGTTTGGGGCGACGTTTGTGAGTCCCAAGATCGACGGCGGGCGCATTGTGTCGTGGAGTGGTGCCGAGGCGAGCAACGCCATTCCGTCGCAGTCTATCTGCGAGCTTGCGATTGCCGCCGATGAACTGCCGGCGCCCGTTGAGAACGCCGACCGCCTGGAGATCACGACGCTCGATAACGGGCATGCGCGGATTTTTGCCCACGGTATCGGTGGCCATGCTTCGATGCCCGAGGGAACGATCAATGCCGTGGGCCTCATCGTGGCGTATCTGCGCGAGGTCGAGGACGCGTTTGGTGCCCGTGACGAACGCCTGCTGACACCTGCCGAGCACGAGTTTGTTAAGTTTCTGGCCTTTGTGCATGCGGACGCCTATGGCCGCGGCCTGGGTATCGACGCGACGAGCGCGGCATTTGGTCCGCTCACCTGTAACCCCGGCGTCATCCGCGTGGTTGACGGCCACATTGAGCAGGTCATCGACGTGCGCTTCCCCGATAGCACCAGTGCCGATACCATCTGCGAGCAGCTCGAGCCGCTCGTGGGCCGCTTTGGTGTGACGTATCGCGTGGGCCGTGCCAAGGTGCCGTTCTCAGTTTCTGCCGACGACCCAGCCGTGAAGGCGCTGATTGACACCTATAACGAGTTTACGGGTAAGCATGCCGAGCCCTTCGCCATGGGCGGTGGCACGTACGCACGCAACTTTGCCCGCGCCGTGTCGTTTGGCCCTGAGGAGACCGGCCTGGAGCTGCCCACATGGGGTGGCCAGATGCACGGCCCCAACGAGTGCGCCA
>CABSKX010000055.1 GCA_902478365.1 uncultured Collinsella sp.
GAGGCTGTTGCAATGAAAATGAGAATCAAGGGTAGGGATAGCGGAATGAGACAAGCGAGGCATCTTCGTCATTGCCAGGTTCCCATTTGATATTATCGACAGAAAAGGCACCGAGTATTCCGCCGTGCTTTTCTTCCTTTTCGTTATCACTGTGGAACAGAGACATACTGATTCCTTTCGTTAATTCCAAACCACGCACTCCGCGTGTCTAATGAATTGCGAAATGCCGAGCCGACAGGCATGCCGAAAGTCCGTGCGCCCCAATCTATCCCCCGACTTAGCTTGGTAAATTATAGCCCTCAATCCATCGCATTTAGTCACCCGCCGGCGAGCGGTAATAATGTCGCACCTTTGGTCAACTGACGAAGAACCGGGAGGGTTCGAACCCCAGATACCCTTTTGGGGCATACCCGCTTAGCGGGCGAGTGTCTTCGGACTCTCGGTCAGCTCTTCGTAACGGCCGTTTTAGCTGTAACTAAACTCGTCGGATGGAACAAGGGGAAAGGTATAGGAGCCGCGCACGTCGTAATGCCAAAATGCCTCGGCTAAAGTTACTAGCTCTCGTGATAGGCCAGAATCGACCGGCACGGATACCCTTCAGAGCCGCATTCCGCGGACGCTACGACCTTTCCGTCTTTATAAAACTCAACATACCAAACGTACGTTGCCGCCCCCTCCCAATAGCTTGGCCTATCAGCGACCTTGTACGTAATAGAGGCGTCATCTGGCACAATCAACTCGCGCTTGGCGTTTGCAATGAACGCATCCATGTCGGCGATCACGCCATCGTCGCCCGCAGCGGCCTCCCCATCGTCGCCGCTATCGGATGCCGCTTCAGATGGTGCTTGAGATGCGCCAGTTCGATCGTCTGCAGCGCCAGAGCCGTCCTTCAAAGAGCTCTCCGAAGGCTCCGCTCCTTTGAATGCCTTCCACATATCGCTGCTTGCAGACGGCTTTTCAATGTCGGCCTCCGGATGCTCCCCGGCAATCTCGTCAAGAATTTTGCACGCTTCTTCACGCCCCTGGACCATCGTCTCCTGTGGTTTGCCACCATCCTCGACGGTCCTCACCAAGTAGGCGCCATTCTGTCTATCGAATTCCTTATTTTGAATTTGCACCGCGTCTACGACCTCAGGACCCTTTGCAGTAAGCGAAATATAGAAGTCTGCCTGGTTACAATCCTGACTACAAGTAAATTTAACGATGCCGTCCTTACAGACAGTAATGACTTGGCTCTCACCCTGAGCAATAAAACCGTCATACTGATTCGTCATATTGCTGGAGCCTTCTACCATCTCTGACGAAGGCATAACCGAAACGGCCTTTCCATCAACAAAGCAGTAGGCACCTACAATCGCCGAAATATCGTTCTGCGCATCGACAGACCCAATAAACAACTCGTCAATTCCGTCGCCGTTCAAATCATCGAAAGCATAGTAGTAGTTTAAAAAGCCGGGAGCATTCTGGCTGTCATAAACGAATATCTGCCCCAGCCCAGAATCATCGCCGCGCCCCAGAGCCCAGTCGTCGTAGTTGGCAGTACCAGCTCCCTTCTGCTCGCAATAGCTCACAAAGTCCTCGTAACGCGCAACCACGCCCTCGTAGGCCCTGTGCGCTTTCTTGTTAGCTGCCGCGACCTTCTTTTGAGACGACTTATTCTCGACTGCAGCCGGCTGTTCCTGCTGCTGCAGCTGAGGCAGCACAAAGGCCTCGTAAGCTTTGACCAGTGCGTAGGCGACACTAGCGGTAAAGATGATTGCTGCAAAAATGGCGACAAACGTAGGCACGGCAAAACGGCCGATCTGCCGACGCTGCATCATAAAGGCCGCAAAGGACATATGCTCAGAGGGCGCCGGAGAAGCGCTCTCTGCGCGAGATGCAGCAGGATCGCTCGTCGCTTTTCTATCAGCAGGCGCCTTTGGTGTACCTGAAAGAAGCGGCTGCTGAGCATTCGCCGGCGCATCATCCACATCCAACGGTTTTCCGCATGCGGAACAGTATCGCGCCCCGTCTTTGATCTTTGCCCCGCAGCTTGCGCAGTACATATATCCCCCCCTAGAACTTCAGCATATCGAAACGATAGTCCACAGCCTGCAAACAGAAAAGGCCCAGGACAATTTGCTCGACTGTAAACCTTTTTCTTTCACCTTTCAAATTCGCCTGACCCCACGCGGAAGGCATGCGACGGGCTACTTGCTAGGCGCGAGCCATGTGCAGCTTGATTGCCTTGAAGATGATGTTGGCAACCGAGACGATAGGCCAAAGTGCCACCATCGTCATCGGGGCTAATTCGGGAACAACCGGAACCGCTCCGTGAATCACGCTGCCCAACCAGTAAAAAAGCATCAGAACAACGACAGGAAGGCCCACGAGAACCACAAGTTCGATTAGCATAATCGTGATACCGATAATGCCGCCACCATAGACAAAGGGAAGCCTTACACCGCTGCGGTACAGCGAGATAATTACCTTCCAGGGACCAATCAGAAGCAGCCCCAGCAGAATCATATAGTCGAGCCCCAGTGAGCCCCCTCCCAGCACGTAATTGAAAAAGAGCACATAGAGCAACGAAATCACTGACGCTCGCGTAAGGGACCCGATGGACTCGCGAAGTGAATCTTGCAGGCAAGCAGCGGCCTCTGCATCCTCCGCCGCTTGAAACTGAGCCTCGACAGACTGGCTCTCAATCGGCCGGGCCTCGACGTAAATCGCGTCTCCCGCCGTGCTGGCCGCAGCCGCGACTGTAGGCGTTCCGCACACGCCGCAGAACTTGGCGCCGTCGTTAATCTCTGCTCCACACTGTTTGCAATGCATGATCGGGTCCTTTCTCGTTACCCCTTTTCTTGACGATCACAAGATACGATTGGCCGTTTATCCGATATAGAGATTTTGACCGGGTAATTTTCCTAAACGTGCTACGCTATTAAACCTTCAGCTAGAGACAGGGGTAACAATGTTTGAGTTCTCCCAAACACGCACCGTTGAAGGTTCGATTCCGTTTAAGAAAGTCAACCTCATAGAGAACGAACCCAATAGGCCCGTTGGCGAGGCCCAGCTTGTCTTTGAACTCTACATGCCCACCGAGCTGGCCGGCAGCAAAAGCAACGAAGGGCCCGCACACAGCGAGCGCCATGCCGATCTGATCAGGCTGGCATCATGCATCGAACCCACCGCCGTTAAAGAGCAGCCCTTCCGCGCAAGCCTCTTTAACGTACTTGATTACGCCGAACAGACCGGGCCGCTTTTTGGCAAGCACGCAATAGAATCCGTACGCGATTGGGCCAATGCCGCGATGGCAGCACTTATTGCCATGCGCATCCAGGAATACCTCAACGGGAGCTGCACCATCGCAAAGGTCTCCGCATTGGAAAGAATCGAGAAATCAGTGGTAACCTGCGCGGCAAACGGGTCATCCTTCAAGATCTACAGCACTATCCTGAGGGCGGGCGGAGATTATACCGACTCATTCAAAAGCCTGCCCATCGTGCGCAAAATCGAATCCGATGCGGGATATTTCTACGCCTTTATGTTTATGATCGACGAGGAAGAATCCCTCGTTGCACTCAACGTGCTCTCTTTTGAACACGAGCTCACCGCTAATGACTTCAGTGTTTTGCAGGCGATGTTCTACATGGACGAAGACTCCAGCTCGGAGATTTCAGCGCGACTCAAGGTCAGCAATAGCGAGGAGAGCTTCTATGTAATCGACCCTCAAGCAGATATCCAGGAGCGCCGCGAAGAACTTGACAACGATGACCGCGATGCACTCACCGCTTTGGTGCAGGCGCTCGTGATCTCGCATCTCTCGGGCGCGCACGTGGATGTGTTCCAGGGCAACGAGTCCACAGGGTTCCTCTCCTTTGACAGCTATCTCTCGTGGCTCTGGTTTGATTTTTCGCGCAAGCTGAGCACCGTCAAAATTGGCTATTGCGAGCAGTGCGGACGCGCCTACTCACTTGCCGGGCATCGTGGCGTCAAACGGCACTACTGCAGCGATCGATGCAAGACCGATGCCAAAAACGAGCGCACGCGCAAGGAGACGGCGAAGATACGTGAGTCGTTTGGAACGGGCGCCAGCGTACGCGACATCGCCAACGAGATAGAACGTCCCGCGGCCTACGTGCGCTCGCAGCTCAATAAATGGACCAAGCTCAAGCACGATCTGGATGAAGACATTGAGTCAAACGGCTTTGACAGCTCCGAGCTACTCAAACGCTGCACCATTGAGAAGCTCGACCTCAACAACCTCCTCAACGCCAAGCGCAAAAAGCAGATTCAGGACTATGCCAAACTCAAGCGCCTCGTTAAGTAGAAGCGCTGTCATTTCTTCTCCGTCCGACTGGAAAATTGCTCACATACGTGTTAGTACTATATATGTTAGTAACACGCATATGAGCGAGGCATGCCATGTTTGTCGGACGCCAGAGTGAGCTTGAGTCCCTAGAAACCGCTTATCAAAAGGGTTCCTTCCAGTTTGCCGTAGTCTACGGAAGGCGCCGCGTGGGCAAAACAAGCCTGCTTCGCGCTTTTACGCAGGATAAGCCCAGTGTGATCTTCTTTACCGGGCAGCAAACCGTTGCAAGCGAAAACCTTGCGCTGCTCAGCCGCGAGATGCTTGGTGATAGTGCCGCAGGAGCAGCATTCCCTTCCATCCAGGTTGCACTCGAGTCCGTCTTTGAACGCGCCAAAGCGGAGCAAGTCATTCTGGTCATTGACGAGTATCCTTACCTCGCCGAGAGCGACCCGGGCGTGTCGTCGTGTCTGCAAACGCTTATCGACCGACACAAAGACAAGAGCAACCTGTTCTTGGTGCTCTGCGGATCGTCCATGAGTTTTATGGAACACCAGGTGCTAGGACACCAAAGTCCTCTCTATGGGCGCCGCACCATGCAGTTGCGCATCGACCCCTTTGTCGTTTTCGATGTAGCGCAAATGCTTCCCGATGCACCCATCGAGAGAATTATCGAGCTGTATTCCGTTGTCGGCGGCATGCCGCTCTATTTATCGCAGCTTGATAGCACGCGCTCCACGCAATGGAACCTTGAGCACGCTCTGTTGCGCCAAGATGCGTTTCTGTACGCCGAGCCCCAGAACTATCTGTTGCAGGAAGTCCGAAGCCCGGCTATCTACAATGGCGTCATAGCCGCCATCGCTAACGGCTGTGTACGTCCCAAGGAAATCGCCGATGTCACCCGACTCGCAACGCCACAAGTCGCGCGATTACTCGACGCATTGATTGATCTGCGAATCGTTGAACGCGTCACGCCCGTTGCCAAAGCAACAAAACGTCAGGTGGTCTATCGAATCTGCGATAACCTGTTCAGGTTTTGGTATCGATTTGTTCCGCAGTACACGGGAACAATTGAAGAGGGGCTCGGAGCCGCTGTTGCCGCGCGTATCGTCAAGCGCGATTTGTCTACCTTCGTGGGCCCCACATTTGAAGAGGTATGCCGCCAGTGGTTGATACGACAGGTCGTTGAGGGCGAGCTGGATGTACTGCCCAAGGCAATCGGCTCTTGGTGGGGCACTAACCCGGCAACGCGTCACCAAGAAGAGATTGACATTGTATTAGAGGATGCCGATGGCGAGCTCGTCGTTGGCGAGTGCAAATGGAGAAACGAGCCCGTAGATACCGACGTTCTTGAAACACTCGAGCGGCGCAGTGCACTGCTGGGCCGGCCGATCAAACAGTATTACTTGTTTAGCAAGGGTGGATTTAGCGAAGCGTGTCAAAATAGAGCGGCTCAAGCAAGCAGCGCGAGGCTTGTTGGACTCGAGCAGCTACTATAAGAAAGGGGCTTGGAAACAGTTTTCCAAGCCCCTTTCAGTTTTTATTCGATTCCCACCTTTTTGAGCGTATCTTTGGTGACTGCCGCAACTTGATTGGGATCGACGTGGGATTCCCCCGAAATAGTGCCGTAACCTGAGGTTGAAAAATCAAGGAAATAATATGTCCGGTAATTGTGCCCATAGCCAAATTGCTGATATAGGGCATTATAGTCCGTCTCGGAAATTTCCTTGCCCTCCGACGCACAATAGTATTCGTAGCCATTGCCCTCGCTCGGCGCAACTCCCCAGGACTCGTAGTTGCTTACAAGCGAAAAAGCATCGCTTTTCTTGCCATATACCGAAGTATTGTCCCCGGCCAAAACCTGCCTTCCAGCAAGCAATGCCGTAATAGCATTGCTCATCTCATATGTTCTTTGGCTTACGAGGATGCTGTCGTCATCCGCTTTAATCAGCGGAAGAAACATCGTTCCTCCGTTGCTGTTATCAAGCCAATTTTGACTGTAAAGCCTCTTGATGCCACCATCAGCTGACGACCAAACCTCTACGGTGTAGGACTTCTGAAGTCCCTCCATATCTCCATTCCAGGCACTCTTTAGTTCGGCATCGCTCATACCGTTCACAACGGTCAAGAGCTCAGGCTGGCCATCCTGATCAAAATCAACGAGGTCGACAAGACAAAGCCCTCGCATCGCATAGACAGAATCAGTCACCTCAGCAATTTGCGGCTCTCCATAGCACGCGAGGTATTCCTGGCACTTTTGCTTGTAAGCGGCATGCGTAGCGGTATTGTCCGCAGCGGTGCCTCCATCCTTCTTGTCGCCTTCGCCTGTCTTTGTATCGGCCTCGTTGGCCTTAGGCACCTCGAGGGAAACCTCTTTTACGGCATCAGCGGATTTAGAGTTATCGACGACTTTGACGGGAATACTCCACTCGACTTTTGACTTGGAGTCCTTAACGGTGAGGGTATATTTCCCCGGTTTAACATCGGGAAACTGGCTTACCGTGAAGCCCTCGTCACCCTTAACCTCAGCATTGGTGCTGTAGCCGTTGTCGCCGTTCAGGGTCACCGAGTACTTCTTGAGTTTCTCGCCCTTTGCGTCGGTCGGGGTGATCTTGGATTCTTGGACCACCACGATGGCCTTGTCCTGGCCGTAATGGGCAACGTCGCCGCCGGACTTGCTAAAGAACAGCAGGTAGCTAAAGATGGCAATGACTGCCAGGCCAACGACGACACCAACGATATAGAGCGCCTTGGGCTCCTTTTTCTGTGCGGATGCATTCGCCGCAGGAGCAGGGGCTGGCGCCGCGACGGGCTTGGCGACCGGATTGCTCAGTTTTGGTCGGTCGGCACGCACGGCTGGAATCGAAGGCGTTGCACCGGACGACACGTCGTCTTTAGGTTGGTCGTCTTCTTCGTCCGCTACGGGCTCGCTCTCCACGGGCGACTTTTCCTCCCCCGCCTCGGCACCGGCGAAAGGCTCCTTCTCCGTTTCGTCGCTAGCGAAAATCTCTTCCGCAGCCTCATTGATAACGGAAGGTTCTTCTGCCACTTCGTTGCTGACAGAGTTCAGCACCGCCTTTGCATCTTCGAGTGCATAGCCGCACTCGGTGCAGTATCGCAAATCGCCATCAAGCTCAAATCCACAGTTGGGACAGAACATGTTAGTCCTCCTTATCGACTTTCACCGTTGTACCGTCCTTGACCTCATCGGGGGTTACTTCGGACCCCACTTGAGACCCATCATCCCAAGACGCAACCAAAATCTCGCAATTGCCGTCCGCAAAAGAACCGAGCTCATAGTCTTCGGTGCGATACACCAGTCCCTTGGATGTCACATACAAGCATGTTGAGCCCTTGATTGAATAGTCTGAGGAATTGCTCCGCATGAGCATAGAATTGTAATCAGACGGATACTCTCTGCCCATTTCCGTAAGATACGGCCAAACTGCCGAACTCATAGAACTGGCAAGATCCTCGGTATCAATGCCAAACATGTCCTGAGGGCTGACAGTATCACCCGTATGCAAATCAAAAATAACACCAGTCACATACGTGTCGCCATGCGGACCCCATCCCGTCGAATAGCGCTCGTCACGGATACAAAAATAGTTCTCATCCATGTACGTAACCGTCACGTTTCTCGATATGCAGGGAAATTCGCCGTCGGGGTACAGCTCAGCATCTGATTGCTCATTATCTGATGCTCGATTCGTTCGCTCCGCATCAATTTGAAGGGGCTCGAGAATCGCCTTGTTAATTTTGTCTGCGACGTCGTCTTTGGCGGAGCTCTTAAGTTGCGGATAGGACCATTCCACGTCAGTCCGCTCGCCCTGATTGAGCATAGGGTCGACCGGAGCAGACACCGTCAATGACTTTGCCTCCAACGTATAGACAACTTCTTCGGCCGCCCCCTCGTCCTTCTTGGGTCTTTCGGTCGCTTGCTCCTGTTGCACGGATTGCTGCTGGAGATTGGGCTCGATGACGTTCTTGTAGAGAATGAAAGCAGCGTAAGCGATGCCTGCCGCGGCGATAAATGCGGCGATCATGATAGCAAACTGCGGCACCAGGCGGTTACCGACCTGACAGCGTTGCATAAAGAGGTTGTACATCTGGGAGTGACCGCTACCCGCGGTCTTCGAGACCGGCTCGGGACTCGGTTCTGCTGTGGACTCGACATTCGCGGATCCTATCGCAGAGTCCGTTTCGGTATTTGCAGACTCCAACATGACTTCAGCGGACGAGGATTCTCGCGCCAGCGGCTCGGCGCCGGACCCTTCCTCGGCCGCAGTTTTACCCGAGAGTCCTTCCAAGGGCAGCCCGCATTCGGTACAGTACCGCGCATCGTCACTGATCTTGCTACCGCATTTGGGGCAAAACATGGGCTTTCTTCTCCGATTCCCTTTAGTCTCACTGAGTCGTAAGTTACTCACGTGCTGTACGCTACGTAGTTTAACCATTTCTTAAGCAAGCCAATGGACCGCTTGAACAGACGCATACCCACTCAAGTGACCCTATACCGGCTAGTTATCCTGGCTCATGGCATGAGTGTCAGTGTAAGAATTTTCGCTGAACAGGTCCGCCCCCTCGAAGTCCGAGCCGATGCTCAACTTGAAGCCATTTTTTGCCGAGATGGAGAAATCGCCGCTGATATCCATATCATGCTCGCGGCCAACCGCCCTCATTTTCCGAAGTCCCACCCGTCACGTTATCAGGAGCCCGAAGTCAAAGAGATAGTAAAAGCCGATTGGGGCACATGTGATTCCATATGCCCCAATCGGCTTTATAGTCGTTTACGCCTCAGAGAAACCTAGGTGACCCGTTTGCACGCGCTAGCGCGGCGCATCAATTGCGACCTTGCCGCCCTCCAGCACGTGAACGCGACCGTCGGCGAGCATCTGCACGACCTCGGGATACAGCACATGCTCGATCGCGTGGATGTGCTCCTCGAGCGTGTCGACGTCCCAGCCCTCCTCGACAGCCAGCGCACGCTGGGCGATGATGGGGCCGTTGTCGTAAATCTCGTTGGCAAAGTGCACCGTCACGCCGGTCACCTTGACGCCGCGCGCAAACGCATCGTCGATCGCATGGGCACCGGTAAAGCTCGGCAGCAGTGCCGGATGCAGGTTGACCACGCGGTTGGGGAACGCCGCCAGCAGCGGCGTGTGCACCATGCGCATGTAACCGGCCATCACCACGTACTCGCAGCCGCGCTCGAGCAGCTCATGCGCGATGATCTCGTCAGCCGCGATGGGGTCGGCATAGACATCCTTGGACAGCGTGAGTGTCTGGATACCCGCACGCTCGGCGCGCTGCAAGCCCTTAGCCGATGGACGGCTCGACACCACAAGCTCAATCGAGGCGTTGAGCTTGCCGGCGGCGATCAGGTCGATCAGCGCCTGCAGGTTGGTACCCGAACCGCTGATAAGCACGCCGATCTTGAGCGGCTCGGCCGTATCGGTGCCGGTCGGACGGGTGTAGGGCACAAAGCCCAGGCCCTCGGCGGCAGCCATCTGCTCGTTAGCGCTCATCGGAGTACACGACCTTACCGGAACCCTCGACGCACTCACCCACGCGGAACGGCTTCTCGCCCAGCGCGATCAGCGCCTCGGTCACGGCGGCCTCGTCCTCGGGGGCGACGATCAGGCACAGGCCGACGCCCATGTTGAAGGTCTTGCACGCCTCGTTGGGCGCGAGCTCGGCCTGACGCAACACGTAGGTGATGACGGGCGGAACACCCCAGCCCATCTCGGCGCCGTTGCGGGTGACCACGGCATCGACGTCGTCGGCGAGCGCGCGGTTGAGGTTCTCGGTAATGCCGCCGCCGGTGATGTGGGCAATGGCGTGCACGTTGGCACCACCGCGGAGTAGCTCCAGAATCGGCTTGACGTAGATGCGCGTGGGAGCCAGCAGGGCGTCGGCCAGCGAAGCACCGCCGAGATCCTCGAGCGGACGGCTCAGCTCCTCGGCCTTAGCGGCAGCCTCGGGCGTACCCGGCTTGATGCCGTCGACACCGATGACCTTGCGTACGAGTGAGTATCCGTTGGAGTGCACACCGGTGGAGGGCAGGCCCAGGATCACATCGCCGGGGCGAACGTTCGCGGGGTCGAGCATCTTGGGACGATCGACAACACCCACGGTAAAGCCGGCGAGGTCGTAATCGACGGGGGCCATGACGCCCGGGTGCTCGGCCATCTCGCCGCCCACGAGCGCGCAGCCCGCGAGCTTGCAGCCGTCGGCCACGCCCTTGATGATCTTTGCCATGTGCTCGGCCTCAATGTGGCCGATGGCGACGTAGTCCAGGAAGAACAGCGGCTCGGCGCCCGAAGCCAAAATGTCGTTGACGCACATGGCGACCAGGTCCTGGCCCACCGTCTCGTGACGGTCCATAATCTGGGCGAGCACGAGTTTGGTGCCCACGCCGTCGGTGCCGCTGATCAGGATCGGGTCTTCCATATCCTTGAGCGCGGCAGCCGAGAACAGGCCACCAAAGCCACCGATGCCGCCGATAACCTCGGGGCGGTTGGTGTCCTTGACCATCTGCTTAATAGCGTCGACGGCGCGGCCGCCCTCGGCGGTATCGACGCCGGCGTCCTCATACGTCACATGCTTGCTGTCGCTCATCTGAGCCTTCCTCTCCCACTACCGTGGCGCCGCGCGGGCGCCAAACGGTGCTCATAGTTGCGTTCATTTTGGCGCGCGCCATAACAGCACACGCCGTCATATCAACAAAACAGCAGGTAAAACCTACCAAAATAAACCTGTCCCCACATGGCAGGTTTTAGGCCTCGCCGTGCTCCTCTTCCCAGCTGCGGTCGTCGTATTTCTCGACCACGGCATCGTCGTCAAAGTGCAGCGGCTTGTCCAGGTTGCGGGGCTTAAAGCCCTCCATGAACTTGTCGCGGCCAAAGCTCTCGGGAATCGCCACGGGGTAGCGTCCGGTAAAGCACGCATCGCAGTAACCGCCCTTGGGCATGACCTTCAGCAGGCCCTCGACCGAAAGGAAGGCCAGCGAATCGGCGCCAATGTACTCGCAAATCTCGTCGACCGTCTTGTTGGCGCTGATAAGCTGCGACTGCACGTCGGTATCGATACCGTAGAAGCACGGCCAGATGACCTCGGGCGAGTTGATGCGGATATGAATCTCCTTGGCGCCGGCGTTGCGCAGCATCTTGACGAGCTGCACCATGGTGGTGCCGCGCACAATGGAGTCGTCGATGACGACCAGGCGCTTGCCCTCGATGTTGTCACGCAGCGGGTTGAGCTTCATACGCACGCCCATGGCACGCAGCTCCTGCGTAGGCTCGATAAACGTACGGCCCACATAGCGGTTCTTGATGAGGCCCTCGCCAAAGGGAATGCCGCTCTCGTGCGAATAGCCCTCCGCGGGCGGCAGGCCGGAGTCGGGCACGCCGATGACCAGGTCGGCCTCGACGGGCTCCTCATGTGCCAGCTGACGACCCATGTCATAACGGCAGGCGTAGACGCTCTTGCCGTTCATGATGGAATCGGGGCGAGCAAAGTAGACCTGCTCAAAAATGCAGTTAGCAGGCTCTTCGGCGGCAGGCACGCCCTGCTCGGACACAAGGCCCTCGGCGCTGATGCGCAAAATCTCACCGGGACGGACGTCGCGGACGTACTCGGCGCCCACAATGTCGAGTGCGCAAGTCTCGGAGGCGACGACCCAGCCGCCGGCACGCGTGACATGGGTGGTGGCGTCGACCGTCGCGGCGCCGTCCTGCGACGGCAGCTGCGAAACGGATGCGGCATCGGCCTGGTCCAGGCCCTCGTCCACCAGCTTGCCCAGCACGAGCGGGCGAATGCCGTGCGGGTCGCGGAATGCGTAGAGCGCCTGCTCGTTGATGAGCGTCATGGCGTAGCCGCCGCGCACGAGCTCCATGGTCTTGCGAATGCCCTCGCGCAGATGGCCAGTACGCTGAGTAAAGTAGCCGATGAGTTTGGTCGCGACCTCGGAATCCGAGTTGGAGAGGAACGGTACGCCCAGCTCGATCAGCTGGCGACGCAGCTCGTCGGTGTTGACGAGGGTGCCGTTGTGCGCGAGCGCGATAATGACGCTATTGATGGTAGAGAGGTGCGGCTGAGAGGCTTCCCAGCTCTTGGCGCCGGCGGTGCCGTAGCGCACATGACCCACGGCCAGCTGACCGGAGAGCGTCGACAAGTCGGCATTGGAGAACACGCGGTCGAGCAGGCCCAGATCCTTGCGGACCATAACCGTACCGCCATCACCAACGGCGATTCCCGCCGATTCTTGGCCACGGTGCTGCAGTGCACGCAGGCCAAAGTACGTCAGTCGAGCCACGTCGCGATCGGGCGCCCAGACACCAAAAACGCCGCATTCCTCATGCAGCTGGTCGGAGTCCGGATCATACGTCGACATGGCGTTCACCTGTCCCGCGGCGCGCTCGGCCGCGCGGATGGTTTCTTGAGACATGGCATCCCCTCAGAGCCTCGTATTTTGGCGTTACCCGCCTTATTATACGCACGGCGCGACGCGCTCCCCCGCGCATGAGCAGCGCTTTTTAAAAGCCCACCGAGCTAATAATCCGTTTTGCGGCCAAACATTTTATCGGTCTGTCCAGCGCAAGCGTCCGCGCCCCCAGATGGCCGCCGCGTCCACCGTTGAGGGTTGCATTGTTGCAATTGGGACGTTCGTCCTGTCTTTTGGCAGGTCGGCGGCGTATCCTTGTAATCTAGGACAAAGCGAGAAAGGTTCTGTATGGATCAAAACGGACTCGACCCCAGCGTCCCCAGCGCCACGGAGGTCAAGAAGATTCCCCTCATCATTAAGGTGTACGCCGTCCTGTGCATCCTGTCCGGCGTGGGCACGCTCCCGTCGGTCGCCGCCTTTATGTGGCAGGTCATCACCGCGCTCATTAACGGCAACGCCGCCGAAAAGCTCGGCGACAATATGCTGGTCTCGGTTGGACTCATCGTCGCCGGCATCATGCTCTCTGCGGCAAGTGCCGTCATCCTGATCATCTTTGGCCTGGACCTTATCAAAAACCAGCGCCGCAACGCCGCCCGCCTGTCCTACATCCTTATTGCATTCACCGTCGTCGAGCTTTTGGTCGACGTGATGCTCCAAGGTATCGGGCTCTTCTTGCTTCGTCCCGCTATTCAGCTCGGTATCCTCATCGCGCTTTCAGCCACCGTCGATCCTACGCTTCGCCAGGAGCGCGAACTGCAGCGCCGCCTGCAGGAGATGCTCGACCGCGACGCCGCCGCCGAGGGCATGCTCGGCCGCGATGAAACCGGCGAGGGCTACATCAAGCTCAACTACTTCAACCTGTTCTGGGTATTCCTCGTCTGCTGCGTGCTCGGCCTGATCGCCGAGGACATCTGGCACATGACGGTCGACGACCCAGGCGTCTACCAGGACCGCGCCGGCATGCTGTTTGGTCCCTTCAGCCCCATCTATGGCTTTGGCGCCGTACTCATGACCATGGTGCTCAACCGCTTCTATAAAAAGAACCCCATCATCATTTTCCTGGTAAGCGCTGTACTCGGCGCGAGCTTTGAGGTGTTCGTGGGCTGGTTTATGCAGACCTCATTTGGCGTGGTCTCGTGGAGCTACTCGCACATGAAGCTGTTCGGCATGCCCGACCCACTCGCCGTCCTTACGGGCGGACGCACCTGCACGGGCTTTGCCTGCCTGTGGGGCCTGGGTGGCCTTATCTGGATCAAGCTGCTGCTGCCGAGGCTGCTCAAACTCATCAACATGATTCCGTGGAAGAGCCGCTACTCGGCTACCGTCATCTTTACCGTCATTATGCTGGTCGACGGCGTCATGACGCTGCAGTCACTCGACTACTGGTACCAGCGCGTCAACGGCACGGAGCCAGATATTCCCGTCGCGCAGTTCTATGGCAAGTATTTCGATAACGACTACATGGAGAACCGCTTCCAGAGCATGACCATGAGCCCCAAGGATGCGACGCGCGTGTAGCGCCACGCAATGCCGAGATTTTCCAACGCACAGAAAAGCCCACTGGCAGACTGATTGAACTGCCTCCCATTTCTTGGACATGAGAAATGGGAGGCTTTTGGAGTGGGTATGATGAATTGGACACCTAGTTAAGAGCGAAAGGTGTTCAAGATG
>CABSKX010000056.1 GCA_902478365.1 uncultured Collinsella sp.
GTCGTCGGGGGTTACCAGCTCGTCCTCGTGTGTGCGCTTGTTGTAATGGTGGCGCAAGACGGGCTCAAACAGGTGCAGGTGCTTGGCGAAGGCCGCCGAGCCAATGGCGAGCACGACAAAGATGAGCACGCGCGTGGGCACCTCGACCTGATTGATCGCGGCGGCGCCGGCCGAAAGCATGATGCACCAGGCGTAGATGAGCAGCACGGCCTGCTTTTGGTTGTAACCCTCCTGAATGAGGCGGTGGTGGATGTGGCCCTTGTCGGCCTGTCCGATGCTAATGTGGGCGCGCTTGCGACGCACGATGGCGCTGAACGTGTCGATGATGGGCACGCCTGCCACGATGAGCGGGATGATGAGTGAGGTGAGCGCGGCGGTGCGGCTCACGTTGAGCAGCGAGATGGAGCCCAAGGCGAAGCCCAACAGCAGCGACCCCGAGTCGCCCAAGAAGATGCTCGCAGGGTTGAAGTTGTAATGCAGAAAAGCCACGCACGAGCCAAAGAGCGCGATGGAGAGCGCGGCGGCGTCGATACGGCCCGAAAGCATGGCCATCGTGAACATGGTGAACGATGCGATGCCGCAAATGCCCGTGGCCAGGCCGTCGAGGCCGTCGATGAGGTTGATGATGTTGGTGAACGCCACCAGGTAGATCACGGTGATGGGGTAGGCGAGCCAGCCAAGCATGATATCGCCAGGGGCAAACGGGTTGACGATGACGCCGATGCGCAGGCCGCCCACGCAGGCGATGAGCGCGGCGAGGACCTGACCTGTCAGCTTTTGCTTGGGCTTGAGCTGGTAGACGTCGTCGATTGCGCCGGTCGCAAAGATGACGGTAAAAGAAAGCGCCAGTAAGGGGTAGCTGATGTGCAAGAGGGGATGAGGCACCAAAACGGGCGGCCAGCCCAGGTACCAGGTGCCTAGGATCTGCACAATGCAGGCGACGACGAGGCCCAAAAAGACCGCCGTGCCGCCCATGCGCGGGATGGGTTTAGTGTTGATGCGGCGCTTGGAAGGATAGTCGACGGCGTCGAGCTTGATTGCCAGGCGCTTGACCAGGGGCACCGCAAGGAAGGTCGTGATAAAAGCCGCGACCGCCACGCAAAGGTACGGTATGAAGCTCGTGGAGGAAGCCATGAATCGAAAAACCGCCAAGCGTCGAAGGAAAAGGTCAAAGGACGCTACGCGCAAAAGAGCATAGCTGACCCATGATACTCGACCGAGGGGGTGCGGGGGTTTGCGCCGTGCGATTATCACGCGCTTACCAGATATTGGAATGTTGACGGGGGGTCTGCCGAGTGCCGTTGGGTGTCATACGGGATCTGCGATGGCAATTTTTGGCAAAATCGGCAAAAGAAAACCACCCCCCACGTTACGAAAATGAACCCACCTAAAACAGGTGGGTGCCCTCATCGACCGTTCCAGCGTCCTTAACAACGAAGGATACCTGTACTAAGTACGACTGTGTGGGCTCCCTAAATAAACGCGACGGTTCACCCAGTTGCTCCGCGGGGGGCGGAATACCTACATCATAAAGCGGCACTTTGTTGATTCCAGTCTTGACATTACAAAATTCGTGTCGGACGATTACGGCGCCTTGGGCTTGGAGCCGTCTGTGTGGTCCAGGCCTTTACGTTTGAGCTGCTGAATCGTTGTTTTGGAGCATGTTTTTATGCCGACGTCGTTGACCGAACTTTTTTCGCCCGCCTGCCATTTGTGTCCACGCCGTTGCGGCTCGGCACGCGACGAGGGCGCGCATGGCGTGTGCGGCGCCGACAACACGCTTAAGGTGGCCCGCGCGGCGCTCCATATGTGGGAGGAGCCGCCCATTTCGGGCGAGGCTGGCTCGGGCACGATTTTCTTTAGCGGCTGCTCGCTCAAATGCGTCTACTGCCAAAACCACGAGATCTCGACGGGCAATTTCGGTCTTGAGATTACGCCCCAGCGTTTGGTCGAGATTATGCTGGAGCTGCAGGACCAGGGTGCCAACAACATCAACCTGGTGACTGCGACGCATTATGCTCACCTGCTGCCGTCCGCGATTGCCGCAGCGCGGGAGCGCGGGCTGGACATCCCGATCGTCTACAACACGAGCGGCTATGAGCGGGCGAGTGCCGTGGCGGCGCTCGGCGATCTGGTCGATGTGTGGCTTACCGACTTTAAATATGCCGATGCGGGGCTTGCGCAGTCGCTCTCTCATATTCAGGACTACCCGCGTGTGGCCGTGTCGGGCCTGGCTCAGATGGCGCGCGAGATTAAGCGCCGCGGGGGAGAGCTGGTGGACGACGAGGGGCTTATGAAGCGCGGCATCATCGTGCGTCACCTGGTGTTGCCGGGTCATGCAGACGATTCATGTCGCGTGCTGGACTTGGTGTGGCAGACGGTGGGCGACGTGCCGATTTCGGTCATGAACCAGTACACGCCCAATGCGCTCATGCACGAACAGGGCGGCGACCTGGCACGCGCCGTGACGCGCGAGGAGTACGAGCAGGTGCTCGACCATGCCGACGACCTGGGCTTTACGACGATGTTTTGGCAAGAAGGCGGCGCAGTGGACGAGAGCTTTACCCCGGCGTTCGACACCACCGGCGTTCTTACTAGTGCCCAAACCAGATAATTTGGGACGGGGCTCTTTGAGTAGTCTTTTTGGGACGGGGCTGTTTTAGCTACCCCTGCCGCTGTTCGGTCAAACCGTTCGCGTTGCCTGTCGGGGTAGCTAAAACAGCCCCGTCCCAAAAAGACTGGGTATTGGGCGTTGACAGTTGGCGAGCCGTAGGTAAAATATCAACTTGTCCTGGGGACGTAGCTCAGTTGGGAGAGCGCTGCCGTCGCATGGCAGAGGCCGAGGGTTCGACTCCCTTCGTCTCCACCCTTGGATTTGATAAGCCGCTGACATTGTGTCGGCGGCTTTTTTTAAAAAGAAAGGGCTGTACTATGGCCGAGCTTGAGTCCCAACCACTGTCTGCCGAGGAGCGCGCCGAGTTGGAAGAGCTCCGCGCCGAGAAGGCTCGTCGCGAGGCCCAGGAAGAGGCGCGCCGCGAGCGTGAGGAGCTGGCCGCCCTGCGTGCCGAGCGCGAGAAGGCCGAGGAGGCCGCTGCGAAGGTTGCATCCGAGCCTGCGCCCGCGCCCAAGCCCGCGCCTGCGCCCAAGCCCGCCGCCGCGAAGCCCGCGCCCGCCGCACCCAAACCTCAGCCCAAAAAAGCCGCTCACCCCAAGCCCGTCGAGCCCAAACCGAGCCGTGACGAGATGACCTTTGCCCAGCGCATGGTCACCTCCAAGGAGCCTACGGCCGAGGGCGAGATCCCCGGCATGGCTCCGGCTCAAAAAATCATCATCGTGCTCGCCCTCATCGCGTTTATCGTCTTTATGGTTTACACGATCACGGGCAGCATGGGCCTGGTTTAACCGACTTGCATTGGGCGTCATGCCCGCACGCCCGCTTTGCCCAACCCTCAACCTCTGCACAACGCATCCGAAAGGTCGCCCCATGGCTTTGACCGACATCTCGCATCCTACCGACATCGCAATGCTCACCGATCTGTACGAACTCACTATGGCCCAGGGCCTGTGGGAGAGCGGCAAGGCCAATGAGCAGGGCTGCTTTACGGCGTTTTACCGCGACCATCCCTTTGGCAGCGCGTATGCCGTCATGTGCGGCACCGCCGAGCTGCCCGAGCTTGTCGAGAACCTGCGCTTTACGCCCGAGGACATCGACTATCTAGCTTCGCTCCAGGCTCCGGCCGGCGGCGCGATGTTTAAGCCTGCATTCCTCGACTACCTGCGCAACTTCCGTGCGCACGTGAATATCGACGCCGTGCCCGAGGGCGAGCTCGTGTTTCCGCGCGAGCCCATGGTGCGCGTCACCGGCCCGTCGCTGGAGTGTCAGCTGCTCGAGACCGCGCTGCTCAACATCGTCGGCTTCCAGACGCTTGTTGCCACCAAGACGGCACGTGTGGTACTGGCCGCCGATGGTCGACCCGTCGCCGAGTTTGGCCTGCGCCGTGCCCAGGGTCCCGATGGCGGCCTGGCCGTCGCGCGCGCGAGCTACGTTGCCGGCTGTTCCTCTACGTCTAATGTGCTCGCCGGTCGCCGCTACGGTATTCCCGTCTTTGGCACGCATGCGCACAGCTGGGTGATGAGCTTCGATTCCGAGCTCGAGGCCTTCCGCGCCTTTGCCAAGTCGAGCCCCAAGAACTGTACGCTGCTCATCGACACCTACGACGTGCGCGAGGGCTGCGAACATGCCATTACGGTCGCCAAGGAGATGGAGGCGGTGGGCGAGCGCCTGTCGGCTATTCGCATCGATTCGGGCGACCTCGCCAAGCTGTCCAAGTATGTCCGCGGCCGTTTCGATGCTGAGGGCCTGCCCTATGTGGGGATTTCGGTCTCCAACGACCTGGACGAGTACACGATCCAGTCGCTGCTCGACCAGGGCGCGCCCATCGATAGCTTTGGCGTGGGCACCAAGCTCGCGACCTGCTACGATCAGCCGGCGTTGGGCGGCGTGTACAAGCTTTCGGCCCGCCGCGCGAGCGACGCGGAGCCGTGGACGCCGGTGGTGAAGCTTTCCGAGCAGCCCTACAAGCGCACGATCCCCGGCGTGCAGCGCGTGCGCCGTTATTACGATGGCTTTGGCGGCCCGGTCTGCGACATGATCTATGACGAGGACCATCTGGCAGGGGAGGGCGCCGCGCGCGGCAATACCCTTGTGGCCGTGAACGATGCCGCCTTGGTGACCGATGTGTCCGAGCTTGAGTATCGCGAGCTGCTGGTGCCGATTGTGCGCGACGGCAGCGCGGTGGCTCCGCGTGAGGGCATCGAGGATGCGCGCGAGCGCTGTGCTTGGGCGCTCGATCATCTGGATGCTGCATACAAGCGTTTTCTGTATCCGCAGACCTACGTGGTGGGCATGGAGCAGGGCCTGGCTCGGGTACGCGACGAGCTCGTGCGCAAGAACATGGCTGCGGCTTCGGCCTTCCCCTGGGCAAAATGATCCGAAGGGGACGGAGGAAAACGGATCATATTCTCGTTCACCCGTTCGCCCGCTCGCTCAACATTCGATTGGTTTGACGTATGACGACTTCTCATAAAACGATGGTGGTAAAGATCGGCTCGTCCACGGTGGTGGGTGCCGACGGTAAGGTCAACCGTGCGTTTATCGGTGGCCTGGCCGATCAGGCCGCGGCCCTGCGCAAGCTCGGCTGGCGCTTGGTCGTGGTGAGCTCCGGCGCCATTGCTTGCGGCTATCCCGTGCTGGGCTTCGACCGCAAACCGGTTGGCGATCTGCCGAGCCTGCAGGCCTGCGCCTCGGCCGGCCAGTGCATCATCTCGTCGGCCTACGACGAGGAGTTCCATGCGCGCGACCTACTCACCTCGCTCGTGCTGCTCACGCGCCATGACACGGCGCGCCGTACGTCCTACCTGCACGCGCGCGACGCTTTGCTTCGCCTGGTGGAGCTGGGCGTGGTGCCGGTCGTCAACGAAAACGACACCGTTACCGTCGACGAGATCAAGTTCGGCGACAACGACACGCTGGCTGCGCTCGTGAGCTGCCTGGTTTCTGCCGATCTGTGCGTGACGCTTTCGGACATTGACGGCCTCTACACCGCCAATCCGCATGAGGACCCGACGGCCGAGTTTGTCCCGGTCGTGCATAAGATCGATGCCAAGATTATCGCCTCGGCGGGCGATTCTTCAACGTCGGTGGGCACCGGCGGCATGATCACCAAGATCCGCGCGAGCCGCATTTTGATGACGGCCGGCATTCAGAGCGTGATTTGCTCGGGCGAGGAGCCCGATGCGCTCGTGCGCTTGGCCCGTGGCGAGAGCGTGGGAACCCTGTTCGATCCGCCGGCGGAGCGCCTGGACATTGCGCCCCGCAAGCTGTGGATCGCGCTAGGCGACAAGGCGCATGGTTCGGTGACGGTTGACGACGGTGCCGCGAAGGCTCTGGTCAGCCGTGGCTCGTCCTTGCTCGCGGTGGGTATTCGCCAGGTCGATGGAGAGTTTGCCGAGGGCGATGTGCTCGATGTGTGCGACCCGAGCGGTATGGTTGTCGCCCGCGGTATCGCCGAGGCCGATTCGGACGTGCTGGAGCTTGCTGCCGGCCGCCGCCAGGACCAGATCGCCAGCAACCGCCTGCTGGCAGACCTGGCCGAGAAGCCCGCGATCCATCGAGACAACTTAATTGTCTTCGCCTAACGGGTCGACGCTGCGCGCCGCCCAGAGCGACAATTTGTCATTCAAAAGGCGAGGCATGACCATCAGGTCTATGCCTCGCCTTTTTCATGCCAACTTGTTCGCTCTGGGCGGCGCTCGCTTCTTTTGTTCGACCTACGATACAAAGCCACTCGCTTAGGGGCGTTTTCGCTTTCCGTCCTCTTTCTGCAATGACTTCATTAACCTGGCACTTGGGGACGTTCCTTATGTGCCGGCAGGTGGGGACACTCCTTCGCTAGAAGATTCGGCGCAGGTCTCCGCGGTTGAGGGCTTCGTCGAAGAGGTGCTTGAATACCACGCTGCCGTGCAGGCCGTCGTGCTCGAACTCGTTGGTAACCCAGGCGTGCGAGTTGCCCACGCGGCTGAGCGTGTCGAGCTGCATGCCCGAGTCCACGTACAGGTCATCGAAGTACACCGCGGCTTGGAGCGGCACCTCGTTACAAGCCAGGCGCTGCGGGTCGTAGATTTTGTCCCAGCTGGTGTCCTCCATCAGCAGGTCCATCGCCGGCTTGAAAGGCTTCAGTTCGGGCATCTGCTCAAACATCCACGGGAACATGGCCTCGCCGGTAAACATAAGCGGGCGCGCGAGTGTGTCGAACTCGGCACGATGAGCTTTCTCTTCTGCCGCGGCCCAGCGAATGGGCATGGTGTCGCCGTCGGCGTAGATGAACTCCTGAAGCGTCCAGTACAGCGGATTCGTGCGCGTGTTGGTGCGCTCGAAGGCGCGCATCAAAAAACTATCGGATACTGAGGCACCGCAGCTCAGCGTGCCGTCGCCGTCAACAAAAGCGTGATCGATAATCCAATGCATGCGCTCAAAGCTCGGCTTCATGCCAAAGTCGCTGCCCATGAGCTGCAGGCGCTCCACTGTCATCGGCGAGCCGTCGGGCAGCACGGGCTTTTGCTCCTCGATCGCATCGGCCAGCGCCGCCACGCGCTCGACGTCGGCGGGGTAGCGGTCGTAATACTGCTGCGTCTTGGCGGCCATGCGCGGGAAGGTGTGCGCGTAGACCTCGCTGGCGCTCGCCGGGACGTGGGGGATGCCACCGCAGGTAAAGCTCGCCGCCACGCCCTCGGGGAAGAGCGACAGGTAGCTCAGTGTCAAAAAGCCGCCGTAGCTCTGGCCGAGCGTGACCCAGGGCTTACCGTCAAAGCCCACCAGGCGCAGGTACTCAAAATCGCGCACGATGGAGCTGGCGAGGTGGCGCTTGAGGTAGTCCGCCTGCGAGCGTGCGGCATCGGAGCCGTCCGCCGTCGCGCGATCACCCAGTGCCTTGATCGTGCGTCCGTCCACGCAGTTGCTGCGCCCGGTACCACGCTGGTCGGGCAGTACGACGCGGAAATGCTTGACGGCCTCTTCGATCCAGCCATCGCTTGTGGGCGACAGTGGACGCGGGCTCTCGCCGCCGGGGCCGCCCTGCAAAAAGAGGAGGAGCGGCAAGTCGTCGTTGATGCGGTCGGGTGCGCAAACCACGCGGTAGAAGAGCTTGATGCTCTCGGGCGCACCGGCGATGGGCGCCGGCATGGCGCCGCGGCGCATGGTGCTGCCGACGGCCAAAAGCATGGGCTCCAGGCCGCGCCAGTCGAGGGGGACGTCGATGCTGTGGTCCTCGACATACAGGCCGGGGACGTGGTACGAAGTGATGAGCGCCATATGATGCTTCCATTCGTTGCGGTGTTTCGGGTTGACCAATTCTACCGCCGTAGGCGAGGACGCGTGCAAATCGGCTACCATGGTTGGCAAACATCTAAGAGAAAGGGCCGTCCATGTCGGTCGATATAGCCACCTACGTTCACGATCTTGCCGTTGCTGCCAAGGCGGCGTCGGCATCGCTTGCCACGGCGAGCGATGAGCAGCGTCAGGAGGCCGCGCGCGCCATGGCCGCGGCGCTGCGCGACGGCGTCGATTCCATCGTTGCCGCCAACGAGCTCGATATGTCCGCTGCGCGCGATGCGGGCACCTCGGCGGGGCTCCTCGATCGCCTGTTGCTGACGCCCGAGCGCGTCGAGGGCATGGCCGCCGGCCTGGAGAAGCTCGCCGAGCTGCCCGATCCTGTCGGCCGCGTGCTCGACCACCGCGTGCTTGCAAGTGGCGTGGACCTCACCCGCGTGAGTGTGCCGCTGGGTTTGGTCGCCATGGTCTACGAGGCGCGCCCCAACGTGACGGCCGACGCCGCGGGCATCTGCATCCGCACCGGAAACGCCTGCATTCTGCGCGGCGGTTCGCTGGCCTATCACTCGTGCGCCATGATTGCCGAGTTGCTGGCCGATGCGCTCGAGGCCAAGGGTTTCCCGCGCGAGGCTATCTCGATGATTGAGTCCACCGACCGCGAGGCCACCGGTGAGCTCATGAAGCTCCGCGGCATCGTCGACGTGCTCATTCCGCGTGGCGGTGCGGGCCTGATTCAGCGCTGCGTGCGCGAGTCGCTTGTGCCGGTAATCGAGACAGGCACGGGCAACTGCCATATCTACGTGCATGAATCCGCCGACTTTGACAAGGCGCTCAACATTATCGTCAATGCCAAGACCCAACGCGTGGGCGTGTGCAATGCTGCCGAGTCACTGCTGGTCGACCGTGCCGTTGCTGATCGCTTCCTGCCCGCAGTCGTTGCCGTGCTGCACGACCACGGCGTGCTGATTCACGGCGACGAGGCCACGTGCGCTGCATGCGCCGACGCTGGGCTTGCCGAGGGCGACGACTATGTTGCCGCGACTGAGGAGGATTGGGGCCGTGAGTACCTGGCGCTTGAGATGAGCGTGAAGGTCGTGGCGAACGAGGACGAGGCCATCGCGCACATCAACCGCTATGGCACCATGCACTCCGAGGCCATCATCGCCGAGGACGCGGATGCCTGCGAGCGTTTCTTGGATGCAGTCGATGCCTCGGCCGTGTACGCCAACGCCAGCACGCGCTTCACTGACGGCGGCGAGTTTGGGCTGGGTGCCGAGATCGGTATCTCGACCCAAAAGCTCCACGCCCGCGGCCCCTTTGCCGCCGAGGCCCTCACCACCTACAAATACAAGCTCCGCGGCACCGGCCAGGTCCGCCCCTAAACTCCGTATAAACTAAAACCACCACAAAGGGGACAGGCACCTTTGTGGTGGTTTTTGCTTGTTCGCGCGTTCGTTCGTTGCTCAAGTGTATCTAAGCATATTTCCGTTAAGCAATAGATGACATTTCGGCAGGTGGACGGCATAATCGGTGAGTAGATTCTCGCTGCTTTGCATGCGCTGTGGCGGTATGTTTTGATATGAGAGCAAGGAGATGCCCATGTCAAGAAAACCGCGGCAGAAATCGCAGATTGGCCTGTATCACATTACGATGAGAGGCAATGGCAAGCAGCTCCTGTTTGAGGATGATGAAGACAGGAAGCGGCTGCTGTCACTTGTTCGGTCCTCGATATTACGATTCAACATCAAACTTATCGCTTGGTGTCTGATGGGCAACCATGTTCATCTTGTTGTAAGCGATCCCGATGATAACGTGAGCGAGGCAATGCATCTTGTCATGTCTTGCTACGCGACATGGTATAACCGTCGGCATGGGCATGTCGGCCATGTTTTTCAGGACAGATTTTCGAGCGCTCCTATTTTGAGCGATGAGTATCTTCTCGATGCTATTCGATATGTGCATTTCAATCCGCAAAAGGCCGGGATTTGTCTGTTCGACGAGTATCGATGGAGCAGCCATCTGGATTATGTTGAACGCGACCCGTCTATTGCGACGGTCGATTTAGCGTTTGTTCGCTTTGCGTTTCCGCGCGTTCGTGACTATCAGACTTTTATGGGCGCATCGAATGGTGTGGTCGTTCGTCCACCAACGGGTGGGCGCATCGATGAGGATGAAGCCCTGGATGTGGGGTTATCGCTGATTCGCTCGTTCGGTCTGAGCGAGCTTTCCGATGTCAAGGCTCTCGATAAAATCAAACGAAACGAGATTTTGGCTGCAATGCGGAGGGCCGGCCTTTCAATCCGTCAGATCCAGCGCCTGACGGGCGTGGGGGAGTGGTCAATTCGCAAGGCAGGTTAATCCCGATGCAACTAAAAACCACCACAAAGGTGCCTGTCCCCTTTGTGGTGGTTTTAGGTGGCGTGAGCGGTTAGGCCTGGAAGGTGTCGCGGTCGGGGGCGAAGGACTGCATGGCCGCGATGGTGCGGTCGAAGAGCTCGGGGAGCTCCCAGCCCAGCATCTCGGCACCCTGCGAAATCACGTCGCGCGAGCAGCCGGCGGCAAAGCGCTTGTCCTTGAATTTCTTTTTGAGCGACTTGGTCGTAAAGTCCATGACGCTCTTGCTCGGGCGCATGATGACAGCGGCGCCGATCAGGCCGGTGAGCTCATCGCAGGCAAACAGGATCTTTTCCATCTGCAGCTCGGGCTTGGGCAGCGAAGAGTTGAAATCGGACGTGTGCGTCTGGATGGCACGGATAAGCTCGGGAGACGCACCTTCGCCCTCAAGAATCTCGGCAGCATAGATGGTGTGGTTCATGGGGTCGTCCTCATGCTCCTCCCAATCCAGGTCGTGCAGCAGACCGACGATGCCCCAAAACTCCTCGTTCTCGGGGTCGAACTCGCGCGCAAAGTAGCGCATAGTGCCCTCGACCGTCTCGCCATGGGTGATGTGGAACGGGTCCTTGTTGTGCTCGTTGAGCAGTTCGAACGCGCGGTCGCGGGTGATTCCGGCGGTAAGCGGCTCTGCCATAAGGGACTCCTTGTGCTCGTGGGTTTCGCTAAGAATGAATACTACTAGAACAAGAAAACCACCACAAAGGTGCCTGTCCCCTTTGTGGTGGTTTTTGGTGCGGATGGGTTAGTTGAGGGCGGCTTGGGCTAGGCGGGCTTCGGCGTCCTCCTCGGTGACGCCCAGGGCCACGGCGAACTCCTCGATGGAGCGGCGTTTGGCTTCCTTGAGTACGCGCATGTAGTAAGAGCTGGGCTTTTTATCTGCTTCCTCGGCCTGGCGAATACGGTGCATCATGGTTTTTGCCACGCGAACCGTCTCGGGCGCTCCCAGCTTGAGCTGCTGCTTAAAGTGCGTCTCTTCAAGCGAACTGTTGCGCTCGGTAAAGGTGTCGCACTCGAGCTCGTCATAGTGGCTCAGCAGGTGCTCGGCATCTTGCTGGGAGATGGCGGCGTGCAAACGATCGGCCTGCGCCACGGGGTACATAAGGATCGTCTGCGCATGTCCCTGCTTGGTCTCGAGCAACAACATGGGCTGCGGCGTGTCGTCCCTAAAACCGACGACGGTGCAGACTCCCTGACCCGGATGAATGACGTGTTGACCGATTGAGAACATGCTACCTCCAACTTATACGAATTCACGTATGTTAAGAATACCACGCTGACGTGCGTAAACCCTTACTTTATGCAGGAAAAGCACACAACTCCGATAGGTAAGAGTATTCGATAAAATGCACTGCCCATTCATATGTTTATGCAGTTCCAACGCGTGCATAATCTGCAGGCAAACCGCCAACTTCGTACCGCTGCGCAAGAGCGGTAGTCATTTTTGTGCATATGCAATATCTATTAGCTTTACCCTGCGACAGTAGCTATCGCTTGTGATAGAGTGCTACAAACTCTGGCTTTTGCCCTACGAGTGACCAAGAGCTCGGGGGCTTTAACACAAGGAGGACCTATGCCCGAGAAGATTGAAGAGCTGGTACGCGCTGCGCTTGCTGCGGCCCAGGAGGCCGGCGACCTTTCCGCATTTGAACTTGACGATTGCGCCATCGAGCGACCGGCTGACACTTCTCATGGCGAGTGGACCTCCACCATGGCCCTGAAGTCCGCCAAGCTGGCCCACTGCGCCCCGCGCAAGATCGCCGAGGCCGTCGTTGCCCATATGCCCGAGGACCCCGCGATTGAGAAGGTCGAGATCGCCGGTCCTGGCTTCATCAACTTCTACCTCTCCGTCGCCGTCAAGAACGCCATTTTTGGCGAGGCCCGCGAGAAGGGCATGGACTTCGCTAAGTCCAACGTTGGCGGCGGCCTGAAGACCCAGGTCGAGTTCGTTTCCGCCAACCCCGTCGGCCCCATGCACATCGGCCATGGCCGCTGGGCCGCGCTGGGCGACTCCCTCTGCCGCGTTATGGACCACGCCGGTTACGACATCCAGCGTGAGTTCTACATCAACGACCACGGCTCTCAGATGAACACCTTCGGCAACTCCATCAGCACGCGCTATATGCAGCTTGCCGACATCATCGCCAAGCAGGGCGTGGATATCGACGAGGCTCACAAGATTCTGATCGCCGACCGCGACGCCTTCGTTGCCGACGAGAACGACGAGCACCCCGAGACCCATCCCTACCAGGACAACTTTGCCGAGACTCTGGGCAAGGACTCCTACGGCGGCGACTACATCATCGACGAGGCTGCCGAGTTCTGGCGCACCGACGGCGACAAGTGGGTCGAGGCCGATCCGCAGGAGCGCATGGAGAGCTTCCGCGAGCGCGGCTACGTAAAGATGGTCGACAACATGCGCGACCTTTGCCACGCCGTCAACTGCGACTTCGATCGTTGGTTCTCCGAGCGCTCCCTGTACGTGAAGGACACCGAGGGCGAGACTGCCGGCACCTCTGCCGTCGACCGCGCTTTTGAGAAGCTCGACAAGATGGGCTACCTCTACACCAAGGACGGCGCCCTGTGGTTCCGCTCCACCGATCTGGGCGACGACAAGGACCGCGTCCTGATCAAGTCCGACGGTGAGTATACCTACTTCGCCTCCGACGTCGCCTATCACTGGGATAAGTTCCAGCGCGTCGACCACGTCATTGACATCTGGGGCGCCGACCACCACGGCTACATCGAGCGCGTCCGCTGCGTCTGCGACGCTCTCGGTTACCCCGGCAAGTTCGAGGTTCTGCTGGGCCAGCTCGTCAACCTGCTGCGCAACGGCAAGCCCGTCCGTATGTCCAAGCGCAAGGGCACCATGGTGACCCTGCAGGAGCTCGTCGATGAGGTCGGCTCTGACGCCGCCCGCTACACGCTCATCTCCAAGAGCTCCAACCAGATGGTCGACTTCGACATCGAGGCCGTCAAGAAGCGTGATAACTCCAACCCGGTGTACTACGTGCAGTACGCTCACGCCCGCGTATGCTCCATCCTGCGCCGTGCCGCTGACGTTACGCCCGAGCAGGCTGACGAGATGGGCATGAAGGCCGTTGCCGCCAAGGCTATCGGTGAGAACGTCGATTACTCGCTGCTGACCGACCCGACCGAGCTCGCCCTTTCGCGTAAGCTCAACGAGCTCACCGACCTCATCGCCAGCTGTGCTCGCGACCGCGCTCCGTTCCGTCTGACGCACTTTGCCGAGGAGCTCGCCGGCGACTTCCACAGCTTCTATGCTGCCTGCCAGGTTCTGCCGAGCGAGGGCCGTCCCGTCGACCCCGAGCTTTCGCGCGCCCGTCTGGCCGCTTGCGACGCCGTCCGCGTGACGCTCGCCCTGGTGCTTACCCTTGTTGGCGTTTCCGCACCCGAGCAGATGTAATCTACGGGTCGTTTGACCGTGTAGGTTCGGCTTCGCTGAGCCCTATAAGCCCGATCTCCATGCGGAGGTCGGGCTTTTTACGTTTGGCGGGGCTTTTTGGCGTGTTGGAAAATGCTACAAAAACGCAACTATACCGGTTTACGGGGCTGAATCGCCAACTGGCGACCATGGCGCCAATAGCGAAATTAAAACCGCAGGTAGACGGCTTGTCGAATATTAAAAATGCAGGGTATGGTTGGCTTGCGCCGTTCTTGCACCGTAATCCGCCATAGTTTTGAAAATGACCCCTCGGGGACGGAGGAAAACGGATTATTTTTGTCCGGGGGGGAGAGCGATGCGAAACCGTCCGCCACGAATCGGGCTTATCTACTACGTTTAGTCGCATACCCCGAACCATGCCGAAAAGTACGATATTAAAACCGCAGGTAGCGGGCTTGCGATTTTAGGAAGATCGAGGGGATGGTCAGGGGTCGCGGGTCAAACGTAGTAGATAGGTGCGTTTCGTGGCGCGGCTATTCCGGATGCCACGGCTTCACTCCTCTGGTGCGACATTTCAAGGCGCTTTTGAGGGAGAGTGTCCCTGATGACTGGGGGTTGATTTCCGATCTCAGCCGAACACATTGAGCAAATAGGTCATTCCCGCACTT
>CABSKX010000057.1 GCA_902478365.1 uncultured Collinsella sp.
CGTCAAAGGTCGCCAATCGAAATCGTCGGGCGGGGTCGGAGGGTCCTGCGTTTACATGCTCGCCGAGGCTATTCGCCTTCTTGCTACAGGTGCCTAGCCTGAAATTAAGTTGCGGTGAAATAGTTCCAGCTTAGCCCTCAAATGGCTGAATCTAGAAACTATTCCACCGCAACTTACTGAGTGGGGGCTCTTGGCTGCTACTTGCACTGACATTTGTCCTGAAATGGCTGGTCGTTAGGGGTTGCTACCGGTAGTTGCGGTAGGGTTGGGGCAGATTCTAACTAGAGATGGTGGTCGCTACCGGTTGTTCTCGGCATACTCGGCTCATTCGATTCGACCATCAAACGAAAGGAACCACCATGGATCTTGCGATGGCGCAGCGCCTCGTCGATCGCCGCAAGGCTGCCAGTCTTTCTCAGGAGGCGCTTGCCGCCCAGCTGGGTGTGAGTCGTCAGGCTGTCAGTAAATGGGAACGCAGCGAGTCCTCACCCGATACCGATAACCTCATTGCGCTCGCCGCGCTATATGGCGTGTCGCTGGATGAGTTGTTGTATGGGGAAGCGGCTAGTGATGCCGATGGCTCAGAGGACGGCAGCACCGAAACGGTGGATGAGGCTAAAGAGGCCGAAGATTCTGCCGAGCACGCCGATTGCGGCGACAAACCACTTGTCGATATTTCCCTCGCGCGCGGCATCCACGTCATTGATCCCAATAAAGGCGAGGAAGTCCGTGTTGGCTGGAACGGCATCCATGTGACCAACGAGCGCAAGGGCGAAGAGGTGCATGTGGGGCCGGGCGGCGTGCATGTCGATACGCTTGAGGACGATGGACATAGCGTGCATACCAATGACGACGGCACCGTCACCATCGACGGCGAGACGTTTTCCAGCTGGAAGGAAGCACACGACAAGCTCGACCATCATGGCAAGCATTTCCACACCAAGGTCGGACGTACATGGAACAAATTCCCCTTCCCCGCGCTTGTCGCCCTCGCCTATCTGGTGCTCGGCATTGTCTACGGCACATGGGGCATGGGGCTCTTGCTCGTCTTTCTGGTTCCCGTCTACTACGCGATTGGTGACTTTATCGATCGACGCCATTTGTCAAAGCTCATTGGATGCGTCTATCTAGCAGCCGCCATTGCATGGTTTCTCTATATGTGGCTTTGCCTGGGGCAGCCCCATCCAGCTTGGGCCATCCTCATCACGATTCCCGTCATAAAGGCGCTCATGCGCTGGTGCCGCAAACAATGGAAGCAGCGCAAACAGGCCTAAACCGCCCTAACCCGCCAGCACCACTCATCCGACACCACCCGCCCCTTCCAAGTTGTGGTGGAATAGGGACTGTTTTGAGGCTCCCAAGCACCAAACAGTCCGTATATCACCGCAACTAACAAACAATTGGGTCAGTTCCGGCACGGAGATAAGCATTGAGCTGACCGCGCGCCAAGAAAAGGGCCTGTTTACTACGTTTAGCCCGAAGGGGCCAACCATGACCGCCTTTTTCGAAAATCGACAGGCCTTCTACCTGCGGTTTTATTTTCCGTTTTGCCGACATGGTTGAGGATATCCGATTAAACGTAGTAGATAGGCCCGTTTTGTGGCATACGACCCATTCAAGCCCTATCTCGAAGGCTAAAGAGAGCCTCTCATCCACGCTTGCGAGCGAAAACCAAATAGAATGAAAGGCAAATGAAAAGCCCGTTTGACGAGCGGAGGACATATGCGCGACGTAGCCGAAAGCGACTGGAAACTGTTTAAGAAAATGCTTCCTCAATGGCAAGAACGTTATATGGAAAAGCTCATCAGCCAGTACGTTGAGATGCTGAACGGCGACAGTGAAGCGTCCAGTAGATTTTGGGCACTAGAAGAGCGCCTCAATCGAGACAAGCTGTCCTCAGGAGCGCTTGCAAACGACATTCGCCGCAGCACAATGCACCGAGAGATAGCCAATTTGCTTATCGACAGCGTGATCACCCTTGACGACCTTGACGGTTTTACCGAGAACATTAAGAGTTATGCGCAACACTGGATTGGCCAGTAAGAGCACCGAACGACAAACATCCCCAGCAAAACGGGGCAAACGCCGGGTCGCCCGTAGGTGCCCGGCGTTTGCCCAGATAAAACCTGCCAAAATAAACCTGTCCCTTTTTGGCAGGTTACTCGGCGCTCTTGAGGGCGCCGACCATGTCGATCTTGTTGAGGGTACGATTGGTGGCGAGGTTGACGATAAACGTAAAGCCAAAGGAAAGCACCACGGCGAGCACGTAGCTCAGCGGCTCGACCTCAACGTCAAAGTACAGCGACGGCATCTGCAGGATGTAGGTAAAGCTCTCGGCCAGCAAGCCGCCTAACGGCACGCCCAGAGCGGCGCCAATCGCCGTGAGAATCAACGTCTCCTTGTTGACGTAGTGGTGCACCTCGCCGCGACGGAAGCCCAACACCTTGATGGTCGCCAGCTCGCGCTCGCGCTCGGAGATATTCGTGTTGGACAGCGTAAACACCACCACAAACGATAGACACGCTGCCATAAAGGTCACGAGCACCACGACCGAATTGATAATTGTAAAGTTCGCCTCGTAGTTCTGCCAATGCTCGGCCGTGCTCGAGATGGTGAGCCAACCGTCGCTCTTAATTTTCTTGCTAAACGCAATCTGGTCGGCCGACGAACCCTTAAGCAGCACAAAGACGCCGTTGAGGCGTGCGCTTCGACCGAACGCACGCTCATAGGTACTCTGCGTCATGTAAAGCGTGTTGCCCAGATAGTTAAGCGAAATGTCGCTGACCTTGACCTTGGCAACATTGAGCGACGAATCCTGGACGTGTGCTGTATCGCCCGGCTGAATCCCCAGCACCAGCTGTGAACTCTTGCTCAGATATACGTCTCCGTCACGCAAAGGCAGCGGTTCCTTGGACTCATCCTCCAGGCGCACGTAATCGCCCAAGTCACCCGTAAGGTCGTCGGGAATCACGATGAGCTGCACGGTCTCACTCTTGCCGCCAAACGTAAAGGTGACGTTGTCGGTCATAATCGGCAGGGTCGAGGTCACGGTCACGTTGGAATCCTTGGCCGCGCTGCGCTCATCCAATGCCGCGCACGTCTGCGAAAAATCGTCGGGATTGGCGACCGCCAGCAGGTCATAGCGCGTAACGTGGCCGTACTGCTTGGGCGACAGCGCGACCGACGTATCACGAATACCCATACCGCAGATCACGAGCGCCGTGCAGCCGGCGATACCGAAGATGGTCATAAAGGCACGCTTTTTGTAGCGGAACAGGTTACGCGCTGCCACCTTGTTCAAAAAGCCCATGCGGTGCCAGATAAAGCCGATACGCTCAAGCAAGATGCGCGAGCCGGCGCGCGGGGCCTTGGGACGCATGAGCGAGGCTGGGGTCTCGGCCATCTCGTGGCGGCAGGCGATAATCGTGGCGCCCACCACGCCCACAGCAAACAGCGCCACCGAGACGATTGAGGACACGATGTCGTACGAAAGCAGCATCTGGGGCAGTGAGTACATGTCGTCAAACACCGTAAACAGGAACAGCGGCAGGCCCACGAATCCGATGATGTTGCCAAGCACGCCGCCGATCAGACAAGCCCACAGCGCGTAGTCCACGTATTTGGACAGGATGCGCCCGCGCGAATAACCGAGTGCCTTATACAGACCAATGAGCGTGCGCTCCTCCTCAACCATACGCGTGGCAGTGGTAAGGCTGATGAGCACGGCGACGATAAAGAAGATAAA
This sequence comes from uncultured Collinsella sp., assembly GCA_902478365.1. GTDB lineage: Bacteria > Actinomycetota > Coriobacteriia > Coriobacteriales > Coriobacteriaceae > Collinsella. Next base: position 3,746 of record CABSKX010000057.1, read on the forward strand.
CGGGAACACGGTGGCGATGGCCTCGATCGAAGAACTGTCGCTCTCGACGCTCGAGTAGCTTGCGATATTGCCGCGATCCTGGATGTACCAGGTGCATTCGCCCAGATCGGAAAGCTCGGCGCGGGCATCGGCAAACTGCTGGTCGGCCGCGGCACGGCGCTGATCCAGGTCGGCTTGCGCTTGCACGCGCTCGTCGCTGCCCTCGGCCATGCGATTGATGTTGTCCTGTTCAATCCCAAAGAGCATATTCGCCTGGTGCTCGGCCGCATCCAAGCTTGCCGGCGTGTCGACCGTCAGCTCCTGAGCGCGCGCCTTCTCGCGCTCGTCGCGAATCTTCTCGATATTGCCCTTGACCTCGTTGATCTTTGTCGTGTAGGCATCCGAATAGGAGTTGAGGCTCTTGGCTCCCTTGACGATCACGTGGACCGAGGAGTAGGAAGAAGATGTCGCGGCGTCCTCGTTCACATAGAACTTATAATCCGCAGCCGAAGCAGCGCGAAAGGCGTTGACTGTCGAGTCGGAGCTCACGTCGGTGGGATCGAGGACCTCGGCCGTAATGGTGTAATCGCCCGCGGCAAACTGGTCCTTGGCGCTTTGGTTCGACGAGCTCGCGTCATTGGCAGCAAAACTCACCGTATCGCCGAGCTTTTTGCCCGAAGCCTTCAGGAACTTCGAAGTCACCGCGACCTCATCGGCACTCTCGGGCAAATCGCCGTTCACGAGCACCGGCTGATCGATATTCTCCTTGGAGAGACTTTGCACGACCACGCGCTCGCGCGTTGTGCCCACGGCGGTGTAGGCGGTCTCGGTGTAGATACCCTCGGCCGTCTCGACGCCGTCGACCTCTTGGATAGCCGCAAGATCGTCGCGCGTAAGGCCATAGGTCGACTGCACGTTAATGTCATAGACATTCTGCTGGTCAAAATAAGCGTCGACCGAATCGCGCAGGTCCTCGCAGCCCGCCTTAAGGCCGCACATCACGCTCACGCCAAGCGCGGTGATGACCACGATAGATAAGAAGCGCTTAAGACTGCCGCGGATTGTGCGGTAGATGCCGCGGCGAAAAACCGTCGGCACCATATCGTTTGAACTTTGGGCGGTGCGATAGGTCGTAAAATCCTGCTCGCGCTCCATGTTCCGCGCATCGCGGCGTTGGCTGTTTTGGCGGTCCTGGTCCATGGGCGCTACCACTCGATCGTCTCGATCGGCACGGGATTTTGCTGGACCGTCTCGCTCTCCACGCGGCCGCTCTTAAAGCGGATCAGGCGATCGGCCATGGGCGCCAGCGCGGAGTTGTGCGTGATGATGATGACCGTAATGCCCTGCTTGCGGCAGGTATCCTGCAGCAGCTGCAAGATCTGCTTGCCGGTTTTATAGTCGAGCGCGCCCGTGGGCTCGTCGCACAGGAGCAGCTTGGGGTTCTTTGCCAGTGCGCGGGCGATGGACACGCGCTGCTGCTCGCCGCCCGAAAGCTGTGCCGGAAAGTTGCCCAGGCGCTCGCCCAGGCCAACCTGGCGAAGCGTCTGTTCGGCATCGAGCGAATCGGGGCAGATTTGCGCCGCGAGCTCGACGTTTTCGAGGGCCGTCAGGTTGGGAACCAGATTGTAGAACTGGAAGACAAAGCCGACGTCGGCGCGGCGGTATTCCACGAGCTGCGCCTCGTTGGCAGCGCTCACGTCACGCCCGTCCACCGTCACGGAGCCGGAGGTTACCGTATCCATGCCGCCTAGGATGTTGAGCGCCGTAGTCTTGCCGGCGCCCGAAGCGCCCAGGATAATGGCGAGCTCGCCGCGCTCAACGGTAAAGCTCGCGCCGTCGAGCGCATGGATGCGGGCATCGCCCTCGCCGTATGCTTTGATGACGTCTTTGAATTCGATATAGGCCATCGATCGGTTCCCATCTGGTCGGATAACTCTTTAGTATTACCCATTTCACGCCGACCAAAAAGGGACAGGTTCATTTTGGCAGGTTTTATATGGGGAAACGACAGCCATAGATGAGGCGCCGGGGAGGCAGAGAAATCATCGACGGGGTCAGGCCGACCGCCAAACACAACGCACGCATCTCTATCTGTCAGCCGAATCATTCGAACAGCTGTTCGTTTTTATGATATGATTCCACTATCTAAGCAGGCCAATACGCAGAAAGGCGGCCAACATGGCGTTCGACTTTAAGAAGGAATGCAAGGAGCTCTACAAACCTGCAAGCAAGCCGAGTATCGTAACTGTCCCGCCTATGAGCTACGTTGCCGTTCGCGGAAAGGGCGACCCAAATACCGAAGGTGGCGAGTATCAAAACGCCCTGCCGCTGCTTTACGGCATCGCCTATACCGTCAAGATGTCGAAGAAAGGCTCAAGGAGTATCGAGGGCTATTTCGACTTTGTGGTACCGCCGCTCGAGGGTTTCTGGTGGCAAGACTCCCCGAGCGGCGACATCGATTATGTACGCAAGGACGATTTCAACTTTATCTCGTGCATCCGCCTGCCCGATTTCGTCAGCCGAGATGATTTTGACTGGGCAGTCACGGAGGCCACGACCAAAAAGAAACTGGACTTTTCCGCCGTCGAGCTGCTTAAAGTTGACGAGGGTCTCTGCGTTCAATGTATGCATACCGGGCCCTACGACAACGAACCGGCGACCGTAGGCGCTATGAATGAATACACGACCGAGCAGGGCTATGTCCCCGACTTCTCAGACACCCGTTTCCATCACGAAATCTATCTCTCCGATCCACGCAAATGTGCACCGGAGAAACTTAAAACTGTGATTCGTCATCCTATCAAGCGCACTGAATAGCGTGGAGCGTCATCTCACGCGCTAGGTTTTAAGCCAGCCAACCAGCCGCCTCCTAGGCCGTCCGGTAATTATCTTGACGCGGCCCGTCGCATCTTATAAGTTTGTTTTGCTAAAGCTGGAAAGCCTCTCAACGATGCGCAACTCCAGCTCTTTTTCTATCAAGAGGCTTAAATGAAATACCGGAAGTCGCGGATATCCATCAACGAACAAATAGCACTATTGACAGAATACAGGGGTCTTAAGTGCTCTGATCAAAGCGAACTCGAGCGAGCTTTGGTCGAAGTCGGCCACTACAGACTGTCGGCCTACTGGTTTCCCTACAAAACCAAATGCAAGTCCGGGATTACCATCTTTCGCGAAGGCACAACATTCGAAACCATCATCTACACGTATGAATTTGACCGAGCCCTCCGGCAGTTAATGTTTGATGCGGTCGGCAGAATTGAGATCTACCTCAAAAGCAGAATTGCCTATCTTGCCTCTGAGGAACGCGGGCCTTTCTGTTACCCAGATGTCGCCATAACGAGGCTCAACTCGGCATGTCCATCGCGCTTTGCGCCGCGCTGGGCTACGCAGCCGTCTTTGGCAGCGCCACCAATACGCTGCTCGCACCCATCCTGATTGGCTGCGAAGTCTTCGGTTTCGGTAATCTGCCGACATTCTTCATCGTCTGCGTCGCGGCTTACCTGTTCAACATGGATAAGTCAATCTATGCCCTGCAGAAGCGGGCGTAGAAAGATGTCCAAGCAAGTGGTCTCAACCGGAAACGGCATCCCACTCTAAGGCTGTATTCCGGGACACGGTTTCCGTTTGGGACGCCATTCGGAAAGCGCATCCCGTTCTTTCACGGCGTCTTGGCTATGCAAAGTGCTCGAACGTTATTCCTCGCACGCGCCCTCAAGCCGAAGCAACCACTCCTTGCGATCAAGCCCGCCGGCATATCCGTTGAGCGAACCATCGGCGGCAACCACGCGATGGCACGGCACAATGATCGAAATGGGATTACGCGCGACCGCGGCCCCCACGGCACGGGGAGACACAACGGGCGCTTCGTTTCCCGGTACACGATGTCGAGCCGCAACACGCTGAGCGATCTCGCCATACGTAACGACCTCGCCACGCGGGATAGAAAGCAGCTCGTACCAAACTTCACGCTGAAACGCCGTGCCAATCATATGCAACGGCGGCGTAAACCGAGGCTCCTGCCCCGCAAAATAAGCATTCAGCCAAGCCCAAGAACGCTCAAGCACCGAAGAAGCCGCGCCATTTGCCGGACTCACCGAAGACATCCCACCGGTACCAGAAACCGCATCGGCGCCTTCAACATGTTCGGGATCTTCTTTGAGAAGCGTGGAGCCAAAGTGCTCCTGCCCCTCAAACCAAAGCCCCGTCAAACCGCGGCCATCAGCGGCAAGCAGGATTTCGCCCAAAGGCGAAGCAAACGTCGTCGTGACCACCAGCGGCTCCTTTCAAAACTCCGCAACATAATACCGCGAATTGTGCAGACAACCCCACAGATACGTCTGGGCGGGCTCGCAATTGCTTAAGCGAGGCTGTTTTCCCCAATCAAGCGAAGAAGACGCAGGGCTTCGACGCCAGAGCGGTACCTCTATCAGCTGAGCTCTAATACTTTCCCGAGAAGTGAACGAGTAAAAACGAAGCCCCGGAGCATCCACACCTTTAGCCCAAAAAACCGCAGGATTCACGCTGTAAAACCGCAGGAAATAGCGGTCAAAATATGCCAATGCTTCGGGGGTCCAAATAAGCTCGTTCACTTCACGGGAAAGTATTAGACCCCGATTCACCCCAACCCCAAAGTCGCCCCAGGCAGCAGGCGCGACAGCGCCGCGGCTGCCGTCACGGCCCCGCAGTCACCCCAGGCAGCAAGCGCAACGCGCCGCAGCTGCCGGCCGCGCCCCACAGTCCCCCCAAGGCGGCAGGCGCAAAGCGCCGAGGCCGCCGCCGGGACCAGGGCCCGCAACAACCACGCGCCCCCACATCAGCCCAGCGGCCCCAACCAACAACGGCCCCATCGCAGACCGCTTGCAGCAGCGTCACCGCAGGCGGGGACTGGGCTTGGTTTTCAGAACACTCCGCAGACCAGTGTGGCGCCTTGTCCGCGGCTCCGAAGGAGCAGGACAAGGCGCCACACATGGTCGAGGACGTTCTGAAAACCAAGCCCGGCCCCCGCCGGACAGGTCACACTACTCGCAGAGCAGCTTAGCGATCTGGACGGCGTTGGTTGCCGCGCCCTTACGGATTTGGTCGCCGCAGCACCAGAAGGTGATGCCGCGCGCAGCCTCGGGGTTCGAGATGTCGCGGCGCACGCGGCCGACCCAAATCAGGTCCTGGTCGGAGGTGTCCATCGGCATGGGGAAGCGGTCGTGTGCATCCTCGGCAGCCATATCGTCAACCAGCTTGACGCCAGGAGCAGCAGCCAGCGCAGCACGGGCCTCTTCCACCGTAATATCGCGCTCAAACTCGAGCGTAATGCTCTCGGAGTGCGAACGCAGCACGGGCACGCGCACGCAGGTGCAGTTCACGCGCAGCTCGGGCAGGTGCATGATCTTACGACCCTCGTTTTGCAGCTTCATCTCCTCGGAGGTAAAGCCCTCCTCCTTGACGCCGCCAATCTGCGGAATCAGGTTGCTCGCCAGCTGGGCGGCAAACGCGCGCGGCTCGGGAATTTCCTCGCCACGGCCCAGGGCGGCCAGCTGAGCCTCGAGCTCGGCCATACCGGGAGCGCCAGCGCCCGAAGCCGCCTGGTACGTCGAAACGATCATGCGCTTTACGCCGGCAAGCTGATGCAGCGGCCACGTGGGAACCAGGCCGATGATGGTCGCGCAGTTGGGGTTGGCGATAAGACCATGATGCCACTTGATATCGTCGGCATTGATCTCGGGCACGACCAGCGGCACCTCGGGATCCATGCGGAAGGCATGGCTGTTGTCGACTACGACGGCGCCGCGCTTGACGGCCTCGGGCAGCAGCTCCTTCGCGATATCGTCGCCGGCGGCTCCGAGCACAATATCACAGCCCTCAAAGGCCTCGGGGCAAGCCTCTTCGATCACGATCTGCTCGCCGCGGAACTCAACGGTCTTGCCCGCGGAGCGTGCACTTGCCAACAGCTTGAGCTTGCCGACCGGGAACTCCTGCTCGTTGAGGCACTCGAGCATCTGGGTGCCCACGGCTCCCGTCGCGCCCAAAATAGCAACCGTGTACTGTTTCATGCTTCCCCCTTTAAAGGTTTTGGCTTTTGCCCGCACGCCGAGCGGGCTGATTATTGTTGCCAGTGTATACAAGAACGGGGCGGACACGAAACCCGCCCCGTCGAAACGAAACCGAAACGAAACGCCCCGCCGTAGATTTTTGGCGCGTGCCCCAACAATCTACCGAGACAGTCACTACTTGTGGAGTGCTGACAGGGCGGGATCGACCGGTACGGGGGCCTCCAGGTCGGAGACCTTCACAATGCCGTTTTCGTCGGAGAAGGCACGGTAAATGGTCTGAATCGCCAAGTCGAAGTCCTTCTCCTCGACACCGATAATGATGTTGATCTCGTCGCAGCTCTGCGAAATCATGCGCACGCTCACGCCCGCCTGGCCAAGCATGCCAAACAGGTGGCCAGAGATGCCAGCACGACCGCGCAGGTTACGACCGACGGTCGCGATAAGCGCCAGGCCCTCGACAACCTCGATCTCGAGCGGCTCGACCTCCTGCTGAATGTCGCCCACGAGCGAGTACAGTGAATCGTGAACGTCTTGCTCCTGCACCACGGCGCCAAAGCGGTCGACGCCGGTGGGCATATGCTCGACAGAAACGTCATAACGCTCGAAGACCGAAAGCGCACGGCGCATAAAGCCGACACGGGGCTTGGTGCGGTCGCGGGCAACGTTGATGGCGACAAAGCCGCGCTTGCCGGTCACGCCGGTAATGATGGGCTCCGCCTCGCCCTCGTCAGCCGTCTCGCTAATGATGGTGCCGGGGTCCTGCGGCGCATTGGTGTTCTTGATGACCAGCGGAATACCCGCCTCGCGCACGGGGAACACGGCCTCCTCGTGCAGGACGCTTGCACCCATGTACGAAAGCTCGCGCAGCTCCTCGTAGGTAACGCGCGCAATGGGCTGAGCCTCGGGAACAATACGCGGATCGGCAGAATAGAAGCCCGAGACGTCGGTCCAGTTCTCGTACAGATCGGCGCCCAGGCACTTGGCCAGGATCGAGCCCGAGATATCGCCGCCGCCACGGTCGAGCAGCTTGATCTGGCCCTCACGCGTCGCGCCGTAGAAACCGGGCATAACAAAGCCGCCCTGCTGACCGTACTCCTGCACCAGCTCGGAGGTACGATTCATGCTGAGCGTACCGTCGTGATGGAACGCCACAACCGTCGCGGCGTCCAGGAACGGCAGGCCCAGGTACTCGGCCATCAGGCGAGCGGTGAAATACTCGCCGCGGCTCACGAGCTCCTCGGTAGAGTAGCCGCCCGAGCGGGCGCGCTCGGCAAAGGCCGCAAACTCCTCGCGGATGGGATAGGTGAGCTCCAGCTCGTCAGCGATATCAAAATAGCGCTGGCCAATGTCCTCGAGCAGTTCCTCGCACGACACGTGATACTTAACGTGCGCGTTAACCAGGTAGAGCAGGTCGGTCACCTTGGTGTCGCCCTTAAAGCGGCGGCCGCAGGCGGAAACCACCACAAAACGGCGGGCAGGGTCGGCATCGACGATGGCCTTGATCTTTTTGAAGTGTTCGGCGTCGGCGACCGACGAGCCGCCAAACTTGGCAATCTTAATCATGGGCTGGAGGTTACCTTTCTAAAAAGCCTCTGCGAACCTATTTTGCGCGCTCTGATACCATGGTTTCACCGATTGGGACCAAGGCATCCGAGGAGCAGTGTTATATGGGAACTTATCATAGTACACGAGGACGCACTTTATCGTGCTCAAGTAAGGTGGCAATCCGTACCGGCATCGCTCCCGACGGGGGTTTGTTTGTCTCGGACGAGCTCGGCGCCCAGCAGGTCGATATCAGCTCGCTTGCAGATAAATCGTACTTTGAAATCGCTCAAGATGTGTTGGGAATGTTACTGAATGATTACACGGACGAAGAAATTTCGGCGTGTGTCGACGAGGCATACCGCGGCACGTTCGCGAGTGAAGAGGTTACGCCGCTCGTCAAACTCGACGCTGCGCCGGGCGCTGACGCCCCTCAGACCTATGTGATGGAGCTCTTTGGCGGTCCCACGAGCGCCTTCAAGGACGTCGCCCTGCAGATGCTCCCCCGCCTCATGGCCCGCACTTCCGCCAAGGACGGCGGCGCTGAGCGCATCATGATCGTCACCGCCACGTCGGGCGACACAGGCAAGGCCGCGCTCGCCGGTTTTGCCGACGCTCCGGGCACGGGCATCACCGTCTTTTATCCCGAGGGCAAGGTCAGCCGCGTCCAGAACCTGCAGATGTCCACGCAGGAGGGCGACAACGTCGCCGTCTGCGGTATCCGCGGCAACTTTGACGACGCTCAGAGCGCCGTCAAGCGCATCTTTGCCGATAAGGAGCTTGCCGAGCGTCTGGAGGCCGCCGGCACGGTGCTTTCGAGCGCCAACTCCATCAATGTCGGTCGCCTGGTACCGCAGGTCGTCTACTACTTTGCCGCCTATGCGCAGCTGCTGCGCGCCGGCGCCATCAAGGCCGGCGACGCCGTAGAGTTCTGCGTACCGACCGGCAACTTTGGCGATATCTTGGCCGGCTACTACGCCAAGCGCATGGGTCTGCCCGTCGCCAAGCTCGTCGTGGCGAGCGACAAGAACAACGTGCTGGCTGACTTCCTGACCACCGGCGTCTACGACCGCAACCGCCCGTTCTTCACGACCATCTCGCCGTCGATGGACATCCTCATCAGCTCCAACCTGGAGCGCATGCTGTACTTCCTGTCCGATGGCGACTGCGAGCTCGTTGCCGGCCTTATGGAGCAGCTGGCGCAAACGGGTCGCTACGAGGTGCCCGCCGAGCTGCTAGCCAAGATTCAGAGCGTCTTTGGCTGCGGCTGGGCCAGCGAGGACGAGGTCCGCACTGCCATCAAGAGCTGCTGGGACGCGAACGGCTACGTGATCGACCCGCACACCGCTTGCGGCTATCACGTCTTTGAGCAGGTCGCTCCCGCCGAGGGCGCCAAGGCCCGCGTGCTGCTTTCGACCGCCAGCCCCTACAAGTTCCCGCGCGCCTGCTGCGACGCCCTGGGCCTCGACGTTCCCGAGGACGACTTTGAGGCCATGCGCGTGCTCGAGCAGGCCACCAACACGGTTGCCCCGACCCAGCTCGCCGAACTCGAATCCAAGCCCGTCCGCTTCGAAGACGTCTGCGACGTCGACGAGATGGCGAGCTACGTCGAGTCTGCAGCAAAACGAATGAGCACCAACTAGATCCCTTATTAAGCGCCGGCGAAAGCCGGCGCACCTTCTAATTATTTAGCTTTCGGGATGATGACGAGCATGCGAGCGGGTCTGGCCGTTTAGTTCGTCGTGAGTTCCGCACGAGCCGGAAAGCACTTAATGTGCTTTCCGAGCGAGCCAGGACTGCCCGAGCAGCGAACTAAACGGCCAGACCCGCCCAGGAGGACCCACATGATCAAAATCACCGTCCCAGCAACCAGCGCCAACCTAGGCATTGGCTACGACACCCTCGGCATGGCCGTCAGCCTCTACTCGCACTTCACCTTCGAGCGCGCCGACAAGCTCACCATCACGGGCTGCCCCGAGGAGTTCCAAAACGAGAATAACCTGGTCTACGTGAGCTTTGTCGATGCTCTGGCCGCCTGGGGCGAGCCGGCTTTCCCCGTTGCCATCGACATTCAAACCGACGTGCCCGTCGCCCGCGGCCTGGGTTCCAGCTCCACCTGCGTCGTCGCTGGCATCATGGCGGCCGCCGCGCTGACGGGCCACACCGTCGACCGCGCCGAGCTCGTCCGCATTGCCACCGAGGTCGAGGGCCATCCCGATAACGTCGCCCCCGCCATCCTGGGCGGCGCCGTCTGTTCCTTTACGCCGACTGATTCGCTCCCCCAGTGCCTGCGCTACGAGGTGAGCGATCGCTTGCGTTTTATTACCGTAATTCCACCCTACGAGGTGCATACGAGCGAGGCGCGCAAGGTTGTGCCGCAGGAGATTCCACTCTCCACCGCCGTATGGCAAATGGGCCGCATCGCCGGCATGACGCGCGGCCTGGAGACCGGCGACCTCGACCAGATTGCCGCCGCTAATGACGACCGCATCCAGGAGCCCTATCGTCGCCGCCTCATCCCCGACTACAACGCCGTGCGCGATACCTGCCTTAACGGCGGCGCCAAGACCATCTGGATTAGTGGTTCGGGCTCGACCCTCATGGCCGTGACTGACGACACCATCGTGGCAAAGTTCCTGCAGGTCAAGCTGCGTGAGCAGTTCCCCAAGTGTGACACGCATATTCTGACGTGCGACACCGAGGGCGCTCAAATCGAGTACCTGTAGCGCCCTGCCTCATTGCTCTCACCGGTCCCCTTGGGGCTTCCCCTGAAAACGTCCTCGATCATGAATTGCCCCGTCGT
>CABSKX010000058.1 GCA_902478365.1 uncultured Collinsella sp.
GATTCAGATTCGACAAGGGGCGACCATTGTGCAATCGCAAGAAGATGACGGGGCGGAATGTCAATCCTGGTCTAACAGAGCCATTATTAAAGCAAACGAAAGCACATGTGCTAGGACCCCATTAAAGCGGGTAAGACCTCTTGCTGAAGATATTCGGTGCCCCTCTTCATAGCCGCGCTCCTGTAAAATCGCCAGGCAAACGATGAGCGGAACGAACAGAGACGTGCCGGCAAAAGCACTGCGCACAAGGGACTCATCGGGTGCAGAAGGATCGATTACATTCCAGCAGAAACCAATATCCTCCCCAAAAACGCTATTGCCAAAGGCGAGCAACGTTGTTCCGTTTTTTAGAAAGACACCGAAGAGAAGGCCGAACGCCAGAATAAGCGCAAGACCAAACTTCGCCGGAAACATCCTGTGCAAACGCATCATATCTGCCTTTATGGGATGGATCGCCCGCTTCATAGCGAGACCGCCTTCATCAAGCGCCTGTAATACTCTTTTAGGGACGACGCCTCATCCCTTATGACGTCCATCGATTCCTTTTTCAGCAGTTCGCCGTCATGAATAAACACGCAACTTGTTGCAACTGATGCCAACTCATCCAAATCATGGCTAGAGACGAGCATGGTCTTACCCTGTTCTCGATTCAATCGACCGATAAGGGCCCATATACTCTCGATGCCCAGCGGGTCCAATCCATTTGCCGGCTCATCGAAAATTAGTACGTCGGTGTCGCCCAACAAAGCCGTAGCTATATCCAGCCGCCGTTTCATTCCCAGAGAAAAACTGTTCACGCTCTTTTTCTCTTCGACGTCCAGCCCGACTAGGCTCAAAACGCGAGGAATCTCACGATTCGCATCAAGCCCCCATTCCGCACATCGGATCCGAAGATTCTCAGCCGCACTGAGGGATTGGTATGCTCCGCAGGAATCTGGCACATAGCCGACACGCGTCCGCATCAGGCTCAGCTCTTTTTTCGACTTGCCCCCAAAGAGCTCCACGCTCCCCGACGACGGCTCGCAGAGGCCCAAGACGATTTTAATAAGCGTGCTTTTGCCCGCACCGTTTGCACCAACAAGGGCAAGGAGCTCAGACTGATGCACCTCGAAGGAAACGTCATGCAAAACGCGCCGTTTCCCGTAGCGCTTTGACACCTTTGATAACTTTATCGCTGATGCGTTCATCGGCCTCCCGTTCTGCTTGATAGCAAAACCGCTCATATCGTTCCTTCTTTCCTTTATCGTTTTTCATAGTTGTTATTGTTTTTCGATAACTCATATTTGTCAAGGTAATCTAAAAGAAAGAACCCGTGTTAGACACGGCCCCTTTACGCTGATATTTCGTTATAGTTGTTCGCTTTATGCTACTCGTCGCTCAAATCTACAGCAAAGACTGATGTCGGAAGCAACGCCTCATTGCCTCCGCCGTCCCGCATCTGCCTCACGACATTTTTTGCACGCTCAACAATAAGCTCCTCAAGCTCTTTCTCGCTCACGCGCTGAATAATATCTCCCGGTTGACAGTCAAGTTCATCGCAAATATCGAGAAGCGTCTTAAGGCGAATAGCTTTAATTTTTCCGTTTCTTAGCTTAGAAATATTAGCCGGAGTATGCCCCGTGGCACGAATCAGATCAGCACTGGTCTTTCCGGTCTTAAGTAGCTGCGTCTCAAGCTCGATGATGAGATAGCTCATGCTTCCTCCTACACAAGCTCGTCAGACTGCTCTTGGAGCAGCGAGGCATAACTCCAGATCACCGAGATACACAGACAGACAGCCGCGCCGATAAGCGACCCCGCATCAAAGGCAACGCCTTGGCAAATCTCAATAACGAAGGAATGAGGCACGACGTAAAGCTCCAGCCCACCAATGGTAAGATTGACCGATCCGTAGGCACCAATAAGCGAAACCGCGGCGTTAACAGCAAAGGCAAGCGCAAGAACACGGATAAGCCGCACATGCGTCTTGGTAAAGGGCGAGACGCCTCGCGAGATGTTACGGCTGATCCCACACAGAACGACAAGCGAAATACCCACGACGAGCGCCAGGCACAGTCCGCTTGGGATAACGATGCACCCGCCATCGAGAAGCGTCACGACGCCGAAAGAATCGACAGAGGCAACGTTTGCAACCGCATACCAGATCACGTAAACAACCAACGCGGCAAAAGCGACGAGCATCCCTGCAAAAACGGCTGCCATGCAAAAGCCAAGCTTCCTGATATTTTCGCCCGCTTTGGCCATACGCTGAACGCTGTTAGACATACACTCACCCTCATCGACTCTATCGTTATTCGAACAGTTTATCGAACAACGATATTGATTGCATGCGGAAAGCCCCGCCAGTGCGCATAGGCCATTTACTAACCCGGAGGGGTGAGCGTGGATTTTTGGACACATATCGAACGAGAGTGGATAATCTCCCACTTTGAGGCCGCCACCGGGCCTAAAACGGGAGATTATCCACTCTCATAGTCATCAAGGCCCGCAAGCTCTTATTCGGCCGCCTCGCGCAGGGCCGACATCGTAGCCGCATATTGCTGCTGCAACGCATGCATTCCCTCGCGAGCGCCGTCAACGGCATCGGCGCCGCGCAACGCCTCGGTCACCACGACCGCCGGCTCGTACAGATTATCGAATCCCAGGTTCTGGCTCACGCCCTTGAGCGTGTGCGCTGCCATAAACGCACCTTCGGCGTCTCCCGCCGCCATGGCGGCCTCCAGCTTGTCCATGCTCTCGTCATCTAAAAACTTGAGGGCAAAGCGGGCAAGCATTTCCCCGCCCATCAGCCGAGCACACGCGTCATCATAATTAGCGCCGATCTTCTCATACGCCTCACGCATGGAAATCATGGATTAAAAACTCCTTTGGTCAAACTAAATCGTGGGAAACGCAACGACGTCAGCGGGGCGTGCCAACGTCTCGGCAATTTGGTCTTGCACCTCGAGCAGACAATCGAGCAGCAGCGGGTTAAAGGTGCCGCACTTACCGTCCAGGATCATCTGGATCGCCTCCTCGTGCGGGATAGCGTCCTTGTACACGCGCACGCTCGTCAGTGCATCGTACACGTCAGCCACCGAGACCACCTGCGCGGCGATGGGGATATCGTCGCCCTTAAGGCCATCGGGATAACCCTTGCCGTCCCAGCGCTCGTGGTGCCAACGCGCAATCTGGTACGCATATTCCATAAGCGCATTGCCGGCGTGATGGCTACCCAGCTCACGCAGCATGTCGGCGCCGATCGTGGTATGCGTCTTCATAATCTCGAACTCCTCGGGCGTAAGGCGTCCGGGCTTGTTGAGAATCGCATCGTCAATCGACATCTTGCCGATATCGTGCAGCGCCGAAGCCAGGGCGATCGTGGAGCGCTCCTCATTGTCGAGGGAGATCGTGCCGCCATGCTGGACCAGACAGCCAAGCAGCAGCTCGGTCAGCTTCTCGATGTTCGTAACGTGCCTGCCGCTCTCGCCGTTACGAAGCTCCATGACGCCGGCCATGATGTCGATGAGCATGCGACTGTTCTTGACGCGCTCGTTGTACTGCTGGGACAGCAGGTTCGTCAGGCGGCGCTGTTTGGCGTATAGGCGGATGGTGTTGCTTACACGGCGGCGCACGACACGGGAGTCAAACGGGCGGTTGATATAGTCCGAGGCGCCCAGCTCGTACGCGCGCAGAACCATATCATCGGAATCTTCGCTCGAAATCATGATGACGGGCAGATTGTCACTAACCGATCGGCGCGACAGATCGGCCAGCACCTCAAAGCCGCTTACGCCCGGCATGACAATATCCAGCAGCACGAGCGACAACTCATCGCCATAGCGGTCGACCATGTCGAGCGCCGCACGACCGTGGTCGGCCTCGAGGATGCAATACTCGTCCTTGAGCATCTCGCTGAGAATGGCTCGGTTCATCTCGGAGTCATCGACAATAAGCACCAAAGGCTTTTCGCTTTGGAAGGCCTCGATGGAATCGGCATCGGTCACGACCGTACCGGCTTTTGCCTTAGCGCGGCTCAATAACTGGACAGCGCGGCCAACGCCCTCATCGACCGTCTCGCCATGAATGCGAACGCCACCAACGCATGCCGTCAAGCTCACGTACTCATGGCCCGGAATAATCGTGGAATGAACGGCTTCGGATACCTGACGCAGGCGACGGGCGAAGTCATCGGAGGAGATATTGGACATGACAGCCACAAACTTGTCGCAGCCATAGCGCACAAGTTCGTCAGTCGAACGAATTCCGCTGCGTATGGCTGTCGCCACAGCACCGAGTGCAAGATCGCCGGCATGATGGCCACACATATCGTTGAAGACCCTAAAATCATCAAGGTCGATCACCGCCACGCCGGCCTTCATGCGGGCGCTACGGAGCTTTTCCTCGTAATATCGGCGATTGCGCACGCCCGTCAGCACGTCGGTGTAGACAAGGTCCTCTTCTGTGGCCTCTTGCTCATCAATCGGACGCACCATCAGCAAGACGTGAGGCTCACCCTCGACCTTTAGAGGGCGCAGACGGGCGCGGTACTCAACACCATCGTTGAGCAGTTGCTCCGACACCTCACCCGAATCTGCCAAGGCCTCAAGACTCGACTGACGCAGACAAGGGCAGCGATCGCCGGCGAGCAAGCAGTTAGGCTCGCTCTTAATCTGGTCGGCCGACAGCAAACGCACCACGGGGTAGGTCTGCGCGACGCGGGCGACCTCGGCGGCAGCCTCCTCGTCGGTTAGATTGGCCTCGTGATTATTGAGCATATGGGGCCCTTTCGATAGTTTCGCATGGTAGCGGTGGGTTCCAAATGTTGCAAGGGTAACACCTTGCCGGTGCAGGTAAGCACGTGAATGCTGTTACATTTTTATGAGTTGGCAGACGGTGCAATTGAAGCCGCAGACGTGAGGTTTTGAGCACATTTGTTAACACGGCCGAAACGTTTGCGGGTGAAGGCTGTTTTGATTTTTACGGCTGCGAGAGCTCCAGGATGCCACGGACAGTCTGGGCAGCCGCTGCCGGGCGATCGCGCAGGCCGTTGTGCGCGCCGGGAACCATTACGAGCGGACAGTCCAAAAGCTCAGCCGCCATCCTCGTGCCCGCCTCGCGGGGCGTGCCAATCGAGAGCTCGCCCAAAAGCACGGCGGCCACCGTTTTCGACGCGCGAACGCTATCCCAATCGGGAACGCAGGTCATAGTAATCCCGTATTCGTTCGCCATGAAACTGCGGCCGTTGCGCAGGGCATGCTTGGCTTCTGCCTCGGTTATCTTGGGGGCCTCAGGGTCCGAATCGCCGATGGCGCCCAGGAAGGCCCGTAATGCCCTGGAGACCTTTCCCGCGGCAATCATCTCGAGCAAAACCGGGGCCGCGCCCAGGCCGGCGCCCTCATCCGTCACGGCGGGTTCATGCAGAATCGCACGCGAGATTATGGCGGGGTTTGCACGGAGAAGCTCCAGGGCCACCAACGTACCGGCACTGTGCGCGAGCACGTTTGCCGGAGCGCCAATATGCTCGATAACAGTCTGCAGGTCGGCGGCCTGGGCGGCAAGGTCGTAGCGTCCGTCTGCAGCGTCGCCACTCTCGCCGCAACCGCGGCGGTCGTAGGCAATGACGCGGCAGTCACAGGCGAGCTCGCGGGCGATACCGTCAAAAAAGACGCCGTCGACGCACGCACCGTGCACGCACACCAAGGCGGGTGCATCGGACGATACAACCGGGCCGGCATACTCGCGGCAGGCGATCGTGGTGCCCGCATTCTCGACCGTAAAATCCATGTTGTGCCCCATCGTCTTGCGTTTTGTTAACAGATTAACTGTACCCGACCCGATACCTTTCATGACGCGGCATCGAAGGCAGAGTTAAAAAACGAAACCTGCAAAGCACAAGCCCGGACCATACGTTGGAGCCGATGCTATGCTTAAGGTTAATTGTCTTGAGGAGCTTTTACTTATGTCTACGTTTCTAAATGCCAGCCCCATCTTTGGGCCCGTTCGCAGCCGTCGCCTGGGCCTTTCGCTCGGTGTCAACATGATGCCGGCGAGCGGCAAGATCTGTACGTTCGACTGCATCTACTGCGAGAACGGTCTCAATGCCGAGCGCCCCTGTCACGAATCGTATAACACGGCTGCCGTGGTGCTCGATGCACTCGAGGCCAAATTGCGCGAGATGGCAGTCGAAGGTGAGCTGCCCGATGTAATCACGTTTGCCGGCAACGGCGAGCCCACCGCCGCACCGGAGTTTCCGCAGGCCATCGCCGGCGCTGTCGCGCTGCGCGACGAGTTTGCCCCAAACTCCAAGATCGCCGTGCTCTCCAACGGCACGCGCGCCGACCGTCCCCAGGTACACGACGCGCTCATGATGGTCGACGACAACATCCTCAAGCTCGATACGGTCGACCCGGCATTTATCCAGCTGCTCGATCAACCCGTTGGCCCCTACGATGTGGAGCACCAGATCGAGACGTTCGCGAGCTTTAACGGCCACGTCATTATCCAGACGATGTTTTTGACCGGCGAACACCAGGGCAATCCTCTCGACAATACCGGCGAGGAGTACGTTGGCCCTTGGCTCGCGGCACTCGAGCGCATTCGTCCGCAGGAGGCGACCATCTACACGGTGGCGCGCGAGACACCGGTCACCGGCCTTGCCAAAGCAGCACCCGACGTCCTCGACGCCATTGCCGCGCGTGTGCGCGCCCTCGGCATTCCCTGCCAGGTGAGCTACTAGCAAAACCACGCAGCAGCTAATGCCCGCCATCCCGCCCCATCAGTTGCGGTGATATAGTTCCTATTTGTGCTGTTAAAACGCTTAAATAGGAACTATATCACCGCAACTTTTATGGATGCGTGGGTGGGCTATACTAGCTGCGAATGAAAGGAAGTTAGCCATGTTTGACAATGGACCCGTGCCCGGCCGCAACGACGCCTGCTGGTGCGGCAGCGGCAAAAAATATAAGAAATGCCATAGCGCCTTTGATGAGCGCCTCGAGCGCTTGTGGGAAGAGGGCTGGGAGGTTCTGCCCCGCACGCTCTACAAGACGCCCGACGATATCGAAGGCATCAAGCGCTCGGCCGCTATCAACGTGGGCGTGCTCGATTACGTAGGCGAACACATCGCCGCGGGCATGACCACCAACCAGATTGACCAGATGATCTACGACTACACCGTCGAGCACGGTGGCACGCCGGCCGACCTCAACTACGAGGGCTATCCCAAGAGCGTGTGCACCTCGATCAACGACGTGGTCTGCCACGGTATCCCCTGCGATACGGACGTGTTGCACGAGGGCGACATCATCAACGTGGACTGCTCCACGATCCTGGACGGTTACTTTAGCGATTCGAGCCGCATGTTCTGTATCGGCGAGGTCTCGGCCGAGCGCCAGCGCCTGGTCGAGGTCACCCGTGCCAGCGTGGAGGCGGGTCTGGCCGCCGTCAAGCCATGGCTACCGCTGTCCGTTATGGCCGAGGCCGTGCAAAAGACGGTCGAGGACGCCGGTTTTAGCGTGGTGCGCGAGTACGGCGGGCACGGCATCGGTAAGGAGTTCCACGAGGACCCGTTTGTGGGCTTTACCACCGAGGCACCCGATGTGGACACCATCATGGCTCCGGGCATGGTCTTTACCATCGAGCCCATGGTCAACGCCGGAGCGCCCGACATCAAGATCAGCAAGGGCGATGGCTGGTGCGTTCGCACCAAGGACGGTAGCGATTCGGCTCAGTGCGAGGTACAGCTCGTAGTGACCGAGGATGGCTACGAGCTACTGAGCTGGTAGCCGTAGATACGCCGGATGCTGACGGGCACGCTCGTCTTGCATCCGGCGTTTTATTTGAACGTTTTGCCTGATATTACCTGCCAAAATAAACCTGTCCCTTTTTGGCAGGTCGAGCGGAGAGGACTGCTTGTGAACATCCTGGTTTTGTTGCCCGTCAACGACCGTCACCGCGCGATTCTTGAGTCGAGCGCTCCGGGCGAGGACTTTATCTACACGAGCGCCGATGCCGTCACGCGCGAGCAAGTCGCCGATGCCGATGTGATCCTGGGCAACATCGACCCTGACATGCTCACGGCATGCGAGCATCTCAAGCTGTTGCAATTGCAGACCGCTGGCTATGACGATTACTTGGCCGCCGGCACCGTACCGGCCGGCGCCAAACTGTCTTGCTCGGTAGGCGCCTACGGCCAGGCCGTAAGCGAGCACATGTTTGCCATGGTCCTTTCCATGATGAAGCGCCTGCCCGGCTATCACGATTTGCAGCGCGAGCATCGCTGGGAGGATTTGGGGCCGGTCACCTCGCTCAAAAACGCCAATGTGCTGGTGCTGGGCGCGGGCGATATCGGTGGCCACTTTGCCACGCTCTGCCGCGGCATGGGCGCGCACGTCCGCGGCATCAAGCGCCATCCGCTCGTCTACCCCATTGTGTTTGAGGACATGGACGGCATGGACGCCCTGTCCGAGCGCCTGGCCGAGGCTGACATCGTCGCATCCTTTATGCCCAGCACGCCCGAGACCCGCGGCCTGGCGAACGCCGAGTTCTTCGCCGCGATGAAACCGGGCGCCTTCTTTGCCAACGGCGGCCGCGGCGACCTTGTGGTCGCCGACGACTTGGTTGCCGCCCTGGAGTCGGGACATCTCGCCGGCGCCGCGGTCGACGTCACCGACCCCGAGTCGCTGCCCGCGACAAGCCCGCTGTGGGATGCACCCAACATGCTCATCACGCCGCACGTCTCCGGCTGGTTCCATCTGGCCGCCACGCTCAACAATGTGGTCGACATTGCCGCGGAGAATCTGCGTCATCTACAGGCGGGCGAGACGCTTCGCTGCTGGATCGAGCACTAAGAATTACGCCGTTTTACAAACGGCGTAATGAGCCGACGCTGCGAGCCCGCCGTTTGGCCAATCTGCCGTTCAATTTCAAAGGCGCGACCAAAAGGTCAGCGCCTTTTCATTTCACGGCACCTTGTCTCAAACGGCGGGCTCTCGCTGACTTTTGTTCGACCTGCGGCGCTTTGCTGGCGCGACCCTACCTGTGGGCTCTCGCTGGCCATTATTCGACCAGAGGGGTCTAGCGCTATTTAAGTGTTGTTAGATAGTTTCTTGCGTTTTCGACGTTCATTGCTGCGACGGGCGCATGCGAACAGAGCTTGACATCGTTGGTGACCAGTAAATCTGCTTGGGAGCGTATCGCTGCCGCAATGATTAAATCGTCTTCGTAATCGCTATGGAGATTACGCTGCTTGCTCGCCATCCATATGTCACTCAGGTCGCAGGGTACCGGCGTGGCAAGCTGCGACAGCACGCTAAGACAATCCCATGCAAGCGAAGTCGCCGCCACGGCGGCATCTTGGGATAGTGAGCCATGCTCTCGCCGATACCATGCCTTATGTTCACTTGAAATCAAATAGAACAGATCTTTGGACGATGTCGCCGCATACAGCAAATCCACCCGCACCGTGCATGCATCGCGTAAAAACTCAATCGCCACCGAACGACCACGTCGTGAGGGAATGAAGTAATCGAGCCACACGTTGGTGTCAACCAAGATGCGCCTTGGAGCCTCACTCATAGAGCCAGCTCATCTCCTCGCCATAGCGATCCGCATAGGCATTCCGTTTGAGCTCTTCGTCGTCCGATGGCTGAGCCCTGACCAGATCGATTCCCGACTCACGGCAAGCGGCAGCGAACAGCTTCGACCCCTGATCCATGAGCTCGAGCTTACGTTTGGCGGCCTTTTCGCGCTCGCGCTGTTCCGCCCGGGCACGACTGGGCAGCAGGATATCCTCGAGCGCACCGGGGCGATCGGCCAGCGACGCTGCAAGCTGCCAGAGCGCTCGCACCGCTTGGCTCGGCGTCATACCGGCCCTGGAGAGAGCGGCGTCCCCACTCCTTTTAAGATCGGCATCGAGACGTACGTTGATCTGAGCGGCTGTTGTGGTCATAACCCCTCCTTAATACTTTAAAATTATCATAAAACTCTATGGTAAATACGTAAAGCATGTATAGCAATAAATTAGTATTAGCCGTGCTCCGTGCACAAAAAGCCGCCGAGGCACATTGCACCTCGGCGGCTACGCATCACCAATCTAGTTCGGTTTCACCCTTTGCATTTGCCCAGATAAAACCTGCCAAAATGAACCTGTCCCTTTTTGGCTGGTTTAGAGCTCCACGCTTTCGGCGCCGTTGATATGGAGGTCGCGCTCGTAGAAGGCGGTGAGGGCGCGGATGGCGTACATCACGTCGCGTACGCCGCCGGTCTCGTAGCTTGAGTGCATGGCCAGCTGCGGCAGGCCCACGTCCACGGCGTGCATGCTCGCCTGCATGTTCGACAGGTTGCCGAGCGTGGAGCCACCCGCCATATCGCTCTTGTTGGCGAAGGCCTGCGTGGGCACGTCGGTGTCATCGCAGATGGCCTGGAACACCGCGCGGCTAAAGGCATCGGTGCAGTAGTGCTGGTTGGCGGCTTCCTTGATGACGATGCCGCCGTTGAGTACAACCTGATTGCGGGCATCGCACTTCTCGGCGTGGTTGGGGTGCACGGCATGTGCATTGTCGCAGCTTACAAGCATCGAGGCGGCAAGGGCGCGATGGTACGACTCGTCGTCAAAGCCCAGTGATCCGTTAATGCGGCGCAGCGCGTCGGCCAAGAACGTCGACATGGCTCCTTGCTTGGTCTCGGAGCCAACCTCCTCGTTATCAAAGCAGCAAAAGACCGAAACGTCGCGCGCGTTCTCGGCACCCAAAAATGCCTGCAGCGAGGTGTAGGCGCAGGCCAGGTCGTCGAGCTTGGGCGTCGAGATAAACTCGTCGGCCCAGCCCCAAATGCGCGCATCCTGGCGGTTGACCAGGAACAGATCGCGGCCCAGAATCTGCTCGGGCTCAACGTCCAGCTCATCGGCGATCAGGGCATCAAAGTCGCCCTGCTTAAGGTCACCAGCGCTGATGAGCGGGCACAGGTCGACGGCGCGGTTGGGCGCAAAGCCCTCGTTGACGCCGCGGTTCATATGGATGGCAAGGCTCGGAATGATAGCGACCTCGCGCTCGGTGGCAAGCAAGCGGCTCTCAATACGGTCGCCCTCGCGCACCAGCACGCGGCCCGCGAGCGCCAGCGGGCGATCGAACCAGGTGTAGTCGATCATGCCGCCGTAGGCCTCGGTGTTCAGGCGTAGCGTCTCGCCTGCGCCGTCGAGTTCGGGCACGGCCTTGACCTTAAACGTCGGCGAATCGCTGTGCGACGCCGTCAGCTGAAAATGGTAGTCGCCGGCAACGCCGTCCTCGCCCCACGTCGCGCCCAGGTCCTCGCCCACCTTAAAGGCAACAACGCTCGAGGTGTTGCGCTGCGTGTAATAACGCCCGCCCGGCTCGATGTCCCACGCCGCATTCTCGGGCAGGTAGGTAAAGCCCGCCTCGTCGAGCTCGGCCATAATGGTCGCTGCCGTATGGAACATGCTGGGGCATGCCTCGATAAAGTCGATAAGGTCGTTGGCGGCCTCGATATCGTCGGCCGTCACATGCGCGCGCTCGGGCGTTTCCTGATCCGTCATGCTCTCCCCTTTCGCTGGGTTGATGGTCCCCTCCAGCATACCCCGCCACGCCAGCGCCGCGCTCTTCATTCCATGTTTAATCCCGCGCCACTCACCAAGTTGAGCCATCATGCCCGCGCTCCTTTTGCGACAATTGCGCTAACAGGACGAAAGGAGCCGTCATGAAGCCACGTAACATTGCCATCGCCTGCGGTGCCGCGGGTGTCGCCGTCGGCCTTGCCGCTGCCGCCGGCATCGTTTACCGCAAGCAAATCAAGTCCGCCGCGTCACTCAAACGCTTGACCGGCTACGCGGATGGCTATGACCTGTACGCAATCGACATCGCCTACGACTACGACCTTGACCGCATCATCGCCGCTGGCGTGCGCGACGACCAGGCCTACATCGATGCCGTGGTGGCGCAGGTGCTGCCCGGTGTGCCGGCACATGTCCAGGCGCCCCAGTTTGCCTGCAGCGCTTTTGTCGCCGTAGATGCCGAAGGCCGCGTGCGCACCGGCCGTAATTACGACTTTAAGGACGACACCTCGGCGCTGCTGGTGCGCAATCACCCACGCGGCGGCTATGCCTCCATCGGGTTTGCCGCCCTTAACAACCTGGGCGCCAACACTCCGCTTGACTCCGTCGCGGGACGTACCGCCGCACTCATGGGCCCGTTTGCCCAGCTCGACGGTGTTAACGAATGCGGCGTGTCCATTGCCGTACTCACTCTGGATTCCAAGCCCTGTGACCAGGACACGCAGCGCCCCGTCATCAATACCTCGCTCGCCATCCGCCTGGTGCTCGACCGTGCCGCCACCACGCAAGAAGCTGTCGACCTGCTTTCCGCCTACGACATGCACGCCATGGCAGGACGCGATTACCACTTCTTTATCAACGACGCCGCCGGTGACGCGCGCGTAGTAGAGTGGGATCCGCGCGATCCGGACCGTGCTTTCAAAGCGACTCCTGTACGCCAGGTTACGAACTTCTACGCCTGCTATGGCGACGAAGTTCTGCCCAACCAAAAGAATGACGAGCTGGGCCATGGTAAAGAGCGCGCCGTCGCAATCGCCGATGTCCTTGACGCCCACGCCGGTGCCCAGGACGAGGCAGTCGCTTGGAAGGCCCTTCGCGCCGCAGCCCAAGAGCCCAATCCGGAAGACATCACCAGCAATACGCAATGGTCGGTCGTCTTTGACAATACCGAACCCGCCGCCGCTATTACGCTGCGCCGCCACTGGGGCAACGTCGATGCCTTCGCACTGTAAGGAGCCAGGCCCGTCGACCTTACGTTCCCTGACGTTGCTTACATTTCCATACGCTTGAGCTAACACGTTTACCCCCGTATCAACAGGGTGCGGGGGTAAACTTATGCGCATGTTATAACTTGCCCGGAAGGATTCATCATGCTTAGGATCGGTCTTCTTACTAGTGGCGGCGACTGCCAGGCGCTCAACGCCACCATGCGCGGCATCGTCAAAACGCTTATGACCAATAGCGAAGAGCCTATCGAGATCTACGGTTTTGAGGACGGCTACCAGGGCCTTATCTACAGCAGGTTCCGCGTCATGACGCCCGCCGATTTTAGCGGTATCCTCACCCGCGGCGGCACCATCCTGGGCACGAGCCGCACACCGTTCAAGCGTCTGGATACCCCCGAAGCCGATGGTGTCGAGAAGGTGCCGGCGATGGTCCACACCTATCATAAGCTGCAGCTCGACTGTCTGTTTATGCTGGGCGGTAACGGCTCCACCAAGACCGCCAACCGCCTGCGCGAAGAGGGCCTCAACGTTATCGCCCTGCCCAAGACCATCGATAACGACACCTGGGGCACCGAGCTGACGTTTGGCTTTACGAGCGCCATCGACGTCGCCACCAAGTGCATCGACGACATCCACACCACCGCCTCGAGTCACGGCCGCGTGTTTGTCATCGAGATCATGGGCCACAAGGTTGGCTGGATTCCGCTGTATGCCGGCGTCGCGGGCGGTGCGGACGTCATCCTGATCCCCGAGATTCCCTACGACATGGATAACGTCATCAAGACCATCGAGCATCGCATGGAGACCGGCAGCCGCTTTACCATCGTGGCCGTCGCCGAGGGCGCCATCTCTAAGGAGGACGCGGCGCTGTCCAAGAAGGAGTACAAGAAGAAGCTCGCCGAGCGCACGAACCCGTCGATCGTCTACGACATCGCCAAGGAGATCGAGGCCAAGACCGGTCGCGAGACCCGCGTCGCCATCCCCGGCCACACGCAGCGCGGCGGCCAGCCCGACGCCCAGGACCGCATCTTTGCGACCCAGTGCGGCGTCGAGGCGGCACTGGGCTGTCTACGCGGCGAGTTTGGCTACATGATCGCCCTGCGTGACGGCAAGATGTGTCACATGCCGCTCGAGGATGTCGCCGGCAAGCTCAAGTATGTCGATCCCCAGAGCGACCTGGTGCGCGAGGCCAAGGCGTTGGGCATCAGCTTCGGCGACGAATAGCCTCGGCCGAAATCCATCCCATCGGGCCCTCCGACCCCGCCCGACGTATTTCGATTTGGCTCCTCCCTTGAC